>CBFGTI010000149.1:0-13527 GCA_965651695.1 uncultured Imperialibacter sp.
TTTAGCAAAAATCTATGCATAAAAAACTACGGCCCCCAGAATTACCGATTGATCCTTTTTCCGCTTGATCCTCCGTCCCCACCATGGCAATATCGCTTGATCTCTAATTGTCCTACCTGCTGAGCCAGGCAGCCCATAAAAGCAAAAAACCGAAGCGTTTCTGCTTCGGTTTTTGAGCCCCCTGCCGGGATCGAACCGGGACGCGCAGTCCAGCGACCTACTGAGTACAAGACTTTTGGGATTGATCCCAAGACTATCCGTAGTCACCAAGGCAATATTGCTAGATCCCCTAATTGTCCTACCTGCTGAGCCCGGCAGCCCATAAAAGCAAAAAACCGAAGCGTTTCTGCTTCGGTTTTTGAGCCCCCTGCCGGGATCGAACCAGCGACCTACTGATTACAAGTCAGTTGCTCTACCAGCTGAGCTAAGGAGGCGTTTCCTTTCGGGACGTGCCCGTTTGGGACTGCAAAACTAATCGCCTGATTACTTTTTGCAAATAGTTCGAAGGTTTTTTTTAAGCTGTTTGCCGAAGTACTTTCAGCTGCGCCTTCATAGTAGCCAATTCCTCTTCAGCTTTGGCTATTTTCTCATCAAAATCGGCTTTCAACTTATCTGCTTTTTTGGAAGAAGCCAGAAATTCTACATTGTTTTTCCATACAGCGATGTCATTTTCCAGCGTGGCGATCTGCCGCCTTATGTGCGACTCCTTCTGAAAAATCTTTCGGTCGGAGTGCGGCTCACTTTTCATCTTTGATACCTGAATAGCCATTTTCAGTTTATTCCTGTAATCATCGGTCAGGCTTTCTGAAGACTTCCAAAGTTTGTCTAGCGATTCCTGGTATTTCTTCTGTATCGACTTAATAGCATTTCGTGGCACAAATCCAATCTCAGAGTACTGCTCCTGAAGCTCCTGCAACGAGGTAAGGTCCGGTTCGCCGTCCTGTGCCAGCTTCAATATCTGTTCGCAAATCTCTTCCTTCCTGCGCAGGTTATCGTAGTACTCCTTTTCACTCCCTTTGCCCTGCGACCGCTTGCGTTCAAAGAAATGGTCACAGGCGCTCTTAAACCGTGTAAAGATCTCCTCCTTTACCTTTTCGGGCACGGGGCCTACCTCGCGCCATTGCTGCTGCAACTGCTTCAGTTCGTTCGCCGCCGCTTCCCAGTCCTCGCTTTCTTTCAATTCCTCGGCTTTGGAAACAAGGGTCTCTTTAAGTTTCAGATTTTCATGGCGCATTCCCTCAAGCTGCTTAAAAAAGCTGCTCTTATTGTTAAAGAAGGTCTTAAACGATCCCCAAAATCTCTTGTTAATCTTTTTAGCATGCTCTTTGGGTACACCGCCTATCGCCTCCCACCGCTTCTGCAGCTCCAACACCTCCTTGGTCCTTTTATTCCACTCATTAATCCGATCGGACGTAAATGTGGCAAATTTCTCCGCCTCTTCGCTCAACTGCACCTTTTGCGTCATGTTGGCTTTTAGCTGAACCTTCAGCTCATCCACCATTTCACGGCGTTTGGAGTAAATAAGGTCAGATGCGGCCTTAAAGCGCTGCCAAATCTCTTCCTGATTTTCCTGCGGCACAGGCCCAAGGTGTTTAAACTCTTCATGAAGAAGGTTCAGTTCCTTTACGGCCTCTTTAATATTTTCCTGGGCACCGAGCTGCTCAGCTTTCTCGCAGAGTTCGAGCTTCGACTCCAGGTTTTTTTTCCGGTCAAGCTCCTTTAGCTCAAAATAAATACTTCTGTTATCGTAAAACCGGTCGAGCAATGCGTTGTAATTGGCCCAAAGCGTCTTCGCAAATTTGCCGGGCACGGGGCCGATGGCCTTCCACTCCTCCTGTATTTTCTTCAGCGCATTAATAGATGTGGTGTTTTCCTCGCCATCTACCAAATGCCGGAGTTTTTCTAAAACCTCATTTTTGCGCCTGTAGTTGTCTTCCTTCTGCTTTTCCAGCGACTGAAAGTGCTTGTGTTTCTTCTCGCGAAACAACTTATAATTTTCTTCGAACCGGTATGAAATATCATCCGGCCTGAAATCGAAAGACTCTTCCTCTCCCCCGTCGGCTATGTACTTATCCAGCGCTTCCTGCCTTTCATGGTTAAAGATTTCGTCGTGCGCCGCTTTGAGCTCTTTTACAACCGGGTCCGCCTTTTTTAAATTGTCCCAATGAAGTACCTCCGTAAACTTATCCAGTAGCTGGGCCTTCGAAAAATGAGAAAAGTCCTCATGCTCATGCTCCTCATCCTCCTCGTGGTTTTCCTCTTCATTATGTTCTTCTTCGCTGGCGCCAGATTTACCTGCCCCAGCAGCACCCGGCTCATCTTCCTCTACTTCTTTTGCTTGTACAGCAGGGGTCTCTCTTTCGGTCACCACAGCTTCCTCTGCACCGGGTAGAGTCTCTTCCGTTTCACTGGTAACTTCATCCACACCGGCGGCTTCAGCGGCTTCCGCCTGCTTTTCATCTGCTTTGGGAGCAATCGGGCTTTCGTCTGTTGGAGTACCTTCGGCAGACTCCCCGGTCATCGCTGCATCCGGCGAAGCCTGTGTTGTCTCTTCTTTTTGTTCATTCTCAGGTAATCCGGTCTCATTCCGGACGTCAACCGAAGGTTTCGCCTCTGTAACTCCGCTTTCCAGCTTGTTTCCTTCAGACATTTCCTTATCGTTATTCATTGTTCGCTCCTTATCAGGTTCCTAATTGCACTTGCAATTTAAGAATATTAATTCATCTGTTAAATTCTTCGCCTGGCGGGCGTTTCTAGCCCCATCCACCGGCATCATCGCTCCCCATACATAAATCCGAATACTCCACTAGTTAAGCCGCGGGTCGGTGGGAAAGTTCGAGAACATCCTGTATCGCCCTCCCATATTTTTCAAAATCTCGCGCCAGAGCTCGTCGTAGGAGTAGTCGAAGATAAACTCAGGCCGCGTGTTTTTATTCACAATCCAGCTTTTAGCCTCCAGTTCGTCAACCAATTGCCCTGGCGACCACCCCGAGTATCCGATAAATATCCTTACCTCATCGGCAGAAATTTGGCCGGTATCAAGCAGAAACAGTAATTGCTCGAAGTCGCCGCCCCAGTAGACACCTTCGGCAATTTCGCGGCTTTCTTCACTAAGTTTCGCCGATCGGTGAATGAAATGGAGTGTATCTTGCTGCACCGGCCCCCCGATAAAGAGTGGCAATTCGGCATCCGGCGCATCCTCAATCACTTCTGCCAACGAAAGTTTCGATTTTTGATTCAATACAAATCCAAAAGACCCTTCCTCATTATGCTCGCATAGTAGAATGACGGATCTTTCAAAATTCGGGTCCGGCAAGTAAGGTTCTGAAATCAACAGGTCTCCTTTTCCCGGAGGAATACTTTTAAACGAATCAAAATGTTCCATCATCCCGGTCTATTTATTTTTCTTTAACTTCTGCTCCAGGTAAAAGACAAGTATTAAGGCTTTCCCACTCAATGAATTCTGATAAATTTCAGTACCAAAACAACCTTTAAGTCCCTTAGCCTTATCTTAACGCAACAATCACGTGCATATATACCATATTTATTAACAAATTGTGAGGCCCCTTCCTAAATTTGGGGGAGAATTTACCTCCTGCCGAATGAAACTGTCAGAGCTTAGACAAGAATATTCAAAACAATCGCTTGACGAGCAAAATGTACACCCCGACCCGCTGGTTCAATTCGAAAAGTGGTTTCGGGAGGCGCTCGATGCTCAAAGCACGGAAGCCAACGCCATGACACTTTCCACGGTGTCGAGCGACGGACAGCCCCATGGAAGAATTGTACTTTTAAAAGGATTGGAGAATGGCGGCTTCAGCTTTTTCACCAACTACAACAGCCATAAAGGGGAAGAACTTCAACAGAACAACAAAGCGGCTCTCACTTTTTTTTGGGCAGAGTTGGAAAGACAAATACGTATTGAAGGGGTAGCCAAAAAAGTTGACCCGGCAATTTCGGAGGCCTATTTTCATTCCAGGCCGGTTGGCAGCCAAATCGGTGCGTGGGTAAGCAACCAAAGCGAAGTGCTGGTAAACCGCCAGGCGCTGGAAGAAAAGAAGGATGCCTACACACAAAAATTTGCCGGCATGGATGTCATACCCCGCCCGCAGCACTGGGGTGGCTACGCCCTCATACCACACGTGATTGAGTTCTGGCAGGGCAGGCCAAGCAGACTTCATGATCGGATTCGGTACAAATTAACCGACGGAATTTGGCAGATTGCCCGGCTTTCACCGTAAGCGGGCTATTTTAGGCTAAATAAGTCCGATACGCCAATGTGCCTCTCCTTCGTAAATCCTTCCCCATACCGGACGCCTATGGCATGCCCCAACTCCTTGCCCCGGCTCTCCAGCATCTTCAAAAATTCGGGGGATGAAATGTATGTAGCAGGCTCGGTGCTGGCAGGGTCGTGAAATTGTGACTTGAAGCAGCGAATCGACTCCATCTTCCTTTCCCATGCTTCCGATACGTCAACAATAAAGTCGGGGGTAATAAATATGCTCTGTATGTAGTGATATACCGCAGAAGGCCGCCATGGCGCTTGCACCGCCCCGTCTATCATTGTTTCCACCATTTTTAAGCCCGCCAAAAACGAAGCCTCGGTAACTAACTTTGCAGCCCGCCCATGATCGGGATGCCGGTCTTCAACTGCATTAGCAAGGATGATTTGCGGACGGTATTTCCTGATCATTTTTACCACCTCCAGCTGATGGGCCTCGTCGTTTTTAAAAAAACCGTCTCTGAACCCCAAATTTTCACGGGCGCTCAGTCCCATTACTTTGGTAGCTGCTTCCGCCTCGGCAGCTCTTATTTCGGGAGTGCCGCGGGTTCCCAGTTCACCTCGTGTCAGGTCCACAAGTCCAACCTTGCGACCTTTCATTACGTGCGAAATAATGGCACCTGAGCATGATAGCTCGGCATCATCCGGATGAGCCGCGAAAACGAGAATATCCAACTTCATCTGAGGTGGTTTTAAATAAAAAATATGTACTGAAACTTTTTGTTGCAGTGAGTCAGGTTGTCGTCAACAATTGTTGAGGAATTTTTTCAGTTGATACGCAATCGCTGGCCCACACGTATCACCGACTTGCGGGAAATGCCGTTCAGTTTGCAGATCTTGGTCATAGACACCCCATACCTGGCACTGATGCCGCTTAAAGTATCTCCCCTTCTTACGCGATGAACTATTACTTTGTTTACCTCGTGGAGGTAAGAAAATGACTCAGGCGAAAGGGTATACTGGTGGTCTACCAGGCAGCCGGAAGCGAAGTCAAAAAAACCTTTGGGATCAATTGCATTGCCCTGATACCGCACTTCAAAGTGGAGATGTGGACCGGTGCTTCGGCCGGTATTGCCACCCAAGCCTATAAGATCGCCCGCCTTTACCTCCTGCCCCACAGTAACTAGTCGCTTTGAAAGATGTCCGTACAAGGTTTCAACCCCGTTGTAGTGCCTTATAAGCACGTAGTGTCCATAGCCATACCTATCGTAGTTGGCCATCCTTACCACGCCATCAAACGCCGCATTGATTGTGTCTCCCACATTGAGCCGAACGTCGACACCGTAATGCCAGCGGTAGCGCCTCAACCCAAAATCGGATGTGATCGGTGAAGGTTTGAGCGGGCTCGACCATTTCAATCCCATTTCAGGGTAAAACAATGTAAGCTGCACGGTGTCTTTGAAATCAAGGCCGTTAAACTTATAAGGATTTACTCTTTCGGAATCCCAAATGTTGTAGTAGTCTTCCAGCGTAAGCCATACCGAATCAAGAGAAACATTTTCTCCGACTACTACTTCATTTCCATACGCCAGTATGATAGGCGGCGTGCTTGGCCCACCTTCAGCTGCCGGCTCGTTCAACTCTTCGGCAAAAAGCTCGTCCAGATACTCGAAATCCACTTTGAAATCTTCTTCATTCAAAGTGAAATAAATTGGTGCAACGTCAACAGTTTCAATGGATTCTGATTCCTTCTTTTCAGAAGAAAAAATGCCTTTAAACCATCCCCCCTTTTCCTGCGCCTCTACATTAAAGGCAAAAAATACTACTACCCAGGCTGTAAGTAGCAAACTTCTCTTAATCATGCCTCTAAGATACAGCCATTTCTTTTTCTGCCAAAAATCTTTCTGCATCTAAAGCTCCCATACAACCTGTGCCTGCGGCTGTCACAGCCTGCCTGTACACGTGGTCCTGGGCGTCGCCGGTTGCAAACACTCCTTCTACATTCGTTTTAGAAGTGCCGGGAATCGTCTTTATGTACCCGTTCTCATCCATATCCAGCCAGCCCTTAAAAATGTCGGTGTTGGGTTTATGGCCAATAGCAACAAAAAAGCCACTGACTTTTAATTCACGTTTTTCGCCAGTCACGTTATTCACCACACGCACAGCATCTACCTGCTCGTCGCCAATCACCTCTTCCGTCTCGGTGTTCCAGAGAATTTCGATATTCTTCGCCTTTTTCACCCTCTCCTGCATGATTTTAGAAGCTCGCATTTCGTCTCTCCTCACTATCATGTAAACCTTACTGCATATTTTAGAGAGGTAGCTGGCTTCTTCGCAAGCGGTGTCGCCTGCGCCAACAATGGCTACATCCTGGCCGCGGAAGAAGAAGCCGTCGCAAACTGCGCAAGCGGAAACTCCATGCCCGTTAAGCCTTTGCTCGCTTGCCAGCCCCAGCCATTTGGCAGATGCGCCAGTGGCGATAATGACCGATTCAGCTGTTATCTCCAATGCCTCATCAATAATCACTTTGTGCGGGTAACCGGAAAAATCAACCGAAGTTGCCAGCCCGTAGCGAATATCGGTTCCAAAGCGCTCGGCCTGCTTCTGGAAGTCAACCATCATCTGAGGCCCCATAATGCCATCGGGGTAACCCGGATAGTTTTCTACATCTGTGGTAATGGTAAGCTGCCCACCCGGTTGCCCACCGGTGTAGAGTACAGGTTTTAACCCCGCTCTGGCCGCATAAATAGCGGCGGTGTAACCCGCTGGCCCAGAGCCAATTATCAAAACTTTAATTTCTTCTTTGGTCATCTCAAAAATGTTTTGCTGTGTTACAACAATATATCGGTAGCTGAAGTTGGCCGACGTAAATGTAAAAAGGTCTCCCGGGAGACCTTTTCAATAACTTTTATTGGGTGCCTATCCCAGGTAAGGCTTAAGCGCTTTACTTCGCGATGTATGCCTAAGCCTGCGAATGGCTTTTTCTTTTATCTGCCGAACTCTCTCCCTGGTAAGGTTAAACTTTTCACCAATCTCTTCCAGTGTCATCGAATGCTCCCCGTTCAGGCCAAAGTAAAGTGTTATTACGTCGGCTTCGCGAGTGGTAAGGGTAGATAATGCCCTCTGCACCTCCTTGCGAAGAGAATCGTTGATGAGCCCAGAGTCGGGTGTTTCCTCCATGTCGTTTTCGAGCACATCGAGCAGGCTGTTTTCCTCGCCCTGCACAAAAGGAGCATCCATAGATACATGCCGCCCGGAAATTTTCATGGTGTCCACCACTTCGCTGGTGGTAACCTCGAGCACTTCCGCAAGCTCGTCGGGTGAAGGCTCACGTTCGAATTTTTGCTCGAGTTCAGAAAAAGTTTTGGAAATTTTATTCAGCGACCCCACCCGGTTGAGCGGAAGCCTTACAATCCGCGATTGCTCGGCCAGTGCCTGAAGTATCGACTGCCTAATCCACCAAACCGCATACGAAATGAACTTAAAACCCCTCGTTTCGTCAAATCTTTGTGCAGCTTTAATCAATCCGAGGTTGCCCTCGTTAATCAGATCTCCCAATGAAAGGCCCTGATTCTGATACTGCTTGGCCACTGAAACTACAAAGCGCAAATTAGCTTTTGTGAGCTTTTCAAGTGCCATTTGATCCCCTTCCCTGATACGCTTCGCCAACTCCACTTCCTCATCGGGGGTAAGCAAATCAACCTTACCAATCTCCTGCAGATATTTATCGAGCGATTGACTCTCCCGATTGGTAATTTGCTTACTGATTTTTAACTGTCTCATTCAAGCAATGAATTTTTGAAACTAATAGTCCGAACAATAATATAAAAAGGTTAAGTTCCGTTCACCTAACTTTCCGAAAAAATTATCGAATGTTAGTTACTTGCTTCAGGTTTTCTTTCAGGACGAGGGATAAGCACTTTTCTCGAAAGACGGAATTTACCAGTTTTCTTATCAATTTCAATTAATTTCACCTTGATTTCCTCCCCTACTTCCAGCACACCTTCAAGCTTGTCTATTTTTTCCCACTTAATTTCGGAAATATGTAAAAGGCCGTCTTTACCCGGCATAAACTCTACAAAAGCGCCAAATGGCATAATAGACTTCACTTTACCATCGTACACATCGCCTACCACAGGCACTGCAACAATAGCTCTAACCCGCTTCAGTGCCTTATCCATGGCTGTCTGATCGGTAGCAAAAATATTTACCACACCGCCGGCAGCTACTTCTTCAATCACTATGGTAGCGCCAGTTTCTTTCTGGATTTCCTGCACGATCTTACCGCCCGGCCCGATCACCGCGCCAATAAGTTCACGCTCGATGTTAACTCTAACGGAACGTGGCGCATGTGGTTTCAGGTCTGCCTTAGGCTCAGCAAGCGTCTCTTCCAGCTTTTCCAGAATATGGAGGCGTCCTTTTTTCGCTTGCTCAAGCGCTTCTTCAAGCACCTGGTAAGAAAGACCGTCCACCTTGATATCCATCTGGCAGGCAGTGATGCCCTTGCGGGTGCCTGTTACTTTAAAGTCCATGTCGCCAAGGTGGTCTTCATCCCCAAGAATATCCGAAAGAATGGCGTACTTGCCCGTCTTGCTGTCGGAAATCATACCCATAGCAATACCACTCACAGGAGCTTTGATCTTGATACCGGCGTCCATCAGGGCGAGTGTACCAGCACACACCGTAGCCATAGACGACGAACCGTTCGACTCGAGTATGTCGGATACCACCCGGATTGTGTAAGGGTTCTCTTCTTCGGGAGGCAGCACCGCCTTCAGCGCCCGCATTGCTAAATTACCATGCCCCACTTCACGGCGGCCCGGTCCTCTGTTGGGTTTAACTTCGCCGGTAGAAAAGCCGGGAAAGTTATAGTGGAGTATGAATTTGCTGTAGCCGGAGATCATTGCCCCGTCTATCATTTGTTCGTCGAGTTTGGTACCGAGCGTAACCGTGGTAAGCGACTGTGTTTCGCCCCTTGTAAAAACGGCTGAACCGTGGGCTGCAGGCAGGTAATCGACTTCGCTCCAGATGGGGCGGATTTGGTCAAGGTCCCTTCCATCGAGGCGCTTGCGGGTATCGAGTACGCAATTTCGCACTGCCTCCTTCTCAATCTTATGATAATACCTTGAGATAAGCTCTTCGTCAATCTCTGCATCTTCAGCAAACGACGCCAGGTATTCATCCTTAATGGCGCTGAAGTTTTCTTTACGATCACTTTTCGAAGCCAATTGCATAGCGGCTACTGCATAACATTTGTCGTACAGTTTGGCTCGCATGTCGTCGTACAATGCCTGATCGTTGTTTTCGTGGCTGTATTCTCTTTTCGCGGTTTTACCCACAGCTGCTTCAAGCTCCTTCTGAACCTGGCAGTGTATTTTAATAGCGTCGTGAGCAAATTTAAGCGCTTCGAGCATTTCTTGTTCGGAAACCTCTTTCGACTCACCCTCCACCATCAGAATGTTGTCGGCCGAAGCTGCAACCATCAGGTCGAGTGTGGCATTTTTAAGAGGCTCCACTTCGGGGTTAATGATTAACTGACCGTCAATTTTAGCCACCCTCACTTCGGAGATCGGCCCTTGAAAGGGAATGTCAGACACTGCCAGTGCAGCCGATGCAGCCAAAGCGGCCAGTGCGTCGGGGTAGTTCTTCGGGTCGGCAGAGATAAGGGAAATGTTTATTTGTGTGTCAGCGTGGTAGTCGTCGGGAAACAGTGGTCGAATGGCCCTGTCAACTAATCGCGAAATAAGAATTTCGTAGTCGGAGAGACGGCTTTCACGCTTAAGGAAACCGCCCGGTATTTTGCCAGCAGCAGCAAATTTTTCCTGGTAATCTACAGAAAGAGGAAGGAAGTCAACACCTTCTTTGGCATCTTTATTTGAAACTACAGTGGCAAGAAGCATGGTGTTACCCATTTTCACCACTACAGAACCATCAGCTTGCTTGGCCAGTTTGCCGGTTTCTATGGTTATTTCTCTTCCGTCCGCAAGTTTTATGGTTTTTGTAATAACGCTTGGATGCATAAATAATAATTAATGGAATAAAAGGTAAGTCAAATTCTTAGCAGAATATTTGAATGTATGGGGAGCAATAAAAAGAGGGAATTCTGTTCGAATTCCCTCCCGGAATGTTTATTTTCTGAGATTTAGTTCGGCTATTATCGCCCTGTATCTCTCAATATCAACCTTGTACAAATAATCGAGTAAACTTCTTCTTTTACCTACCAGCTTCAACAGCCCCAAACGTGAGGAGTGGTCTTTCTTGTTGGACTTCAGGTGCTCTGTAAGGTGATTGATGCGGAAGGTAAAAAGTGCAATCTGAGACTCCGGAGACCCGGTATCAGTTTTTGCCTTTAACCGACCATGATTCTCGAACAGCTCTTGTTTCTTTTCTGATGATAAATACATGCTTAGCTAAATAATTATAATTGTTGTTTAAATCAATGTGCAAAGGTAGAAAGATGTGAAATCAAATACAAAATCAGCGCTTAATATACTTTAACTTATTTTCTTTGAAGCGCTTCACCACACGCTCCCACCATATTATATAAGCGTCGGATTCGAAAAGCCGTGAATCGTTACGTGCTTTTTTGAGGAACACAAGGCCAAAGGGGAGCAGAACCAGATTGGCTAGCCAAGCAGCGACTGCACCGTCCAGCAGCCCTTCCCTGGCGTATTTTTCGCCCATTATAGTGACCACATAAAATACGATAAAGAAAGCTATAGAAAGAATAACCGGCACTCCAAAGCCTCCCTTTTTGATAATGGACCCAAGTGGGGCTCCAATTAAAAACATCACAATGCAGCTGCATGCAAGCGCCACCTTTTTGTGTTTCTCTATCACGTGCCTGTATATCTCACTGTTTAACCCATCAATGCGGGCTACCTGGTTGGAAAGGTTGGTCTTAATATACCGGGCTTTTACCACGGCATCGTTCAAAGCCCTGTTGGTATTGATAAAGCTTGAGAAATACCCTTCAAATGACGACTTCAGCGGGCCTAAAGCCCTTTTTCCCAGCGGCGCCGTGGCTTGTGTATCGGCCGGCGTCTTTGCTGCAGGCATTTTCACGCCAGCGCCTGCATCAGGTGCCCGCTCAATTTGCAGCAAGCTATCCGGCACCCTTACGGCCATCTCCCTGTTTCGTGCTTCAAATTCAGCCACTTCCGGCTCCACAAACTCTCCCGCTGCACGTTGGCTGTCGGTCTTAACAGAATCACTCGTGTCGCCCGAACCAGCCGGCAAGGAATCGGACATGTCGGCCACTCCATCCTGTTCCTGAGTTAGCTCAGCCTGCATGCGCGTTCTGCGTATGGAATCCATTTTTTTAAGCCGTCTCTCTTTCAGGTGGTAATCGTACATTCCATCCAAATTGGCAGAAAGATTCGCTTTAATGCCGTCCACCACGTTGTTCATAGAATCAATATCATACGCCAGCTCCTCCACGTTCTTCATTAACCGATTGTTGGCAAACAGCTCCTGTTTGGTGCGGTTTAAGTCGAAAGAGGCCATACTCATTACGAGTTTCATCTCCGAAAATTCGTTTCGCAGCAGGTCGTTCACACCTGTAAAGCCCCTACCCCGGTTGAATTCGGCCTTGCGGGTTTCGCTGTAGTAATTGCCACTGAACAGTTCAAAAATGAGATAACGGTCGTTAAGAATGGTGTACATGCGGCACGAGTCGGCAACGATCACGTTGTTATTTCCCATCTCTTTGGTGTGGTCATAAATAATAACATCTCGCATGGTTACTTCATCGGGCAGCTTTTCTCTCACCTTGATGCTATAGCCCGGTATGCCGTTGTAAAACTGCCCTTCCCGGATGTCGAGCGAGGGTTTCTTCTGGCGGATGTCGTACAACAGGCTATAAGCTTCGATATTGGCCACGGGCACCACAAAGTTGTTGTTCATGAAGGCGAGCACGCTTATGAATATTACTGCCAGAAAGAGGGGGCGAAGCGTGCGAAGCAGAGAGATGCCGGACGATTTAATGGCGGTAAGCTCGAAATGTTCGCCGAGATTGCCGAACGTCATCAAAGA
Source organism: uncultured Imperialibacter sp. (assembly GCA_965651695.1). Classification (GTDB taxonomy): domain Bacteria; phylum Bacteroidota; class Bacteroidia; order Cytophagales; family Cyclobacteriaceae; genus Imperialibacter. Next base: position 12,257 of record CBFGTI010000149.1, read on the forward strand.
CGAAAGGAGAATAGCCAGTGGCAGCGCCACTTGCGTCATATTGATGCTGAAATAAAAAATAAGCTCGGCAAACACCTGAAAACCCAAATCCTTACCTACAAAATCGTCAAAGTATTTGAGCATATACTGTGTGAGCAGTATAAAAACGACGACCAGAAAAGTGAGGAAGAAGGGCCCGAAAAAAGACTTTAAAATGAGTTTATCCAGCTTCTTCATGCCTGCGGCTTGTTCTAAACCGCAAAAGTAGGCAAAAAGTATGCCTTAACCACCTACAATCTCTTTTAAGGTCACTATCATCGAGCTCCAGAGGTCTTCCAGTTCCTCGAGGTCGTCCATCTCGGAGTGGTCAGTAATTCGCAAATAAGTCGATTGCGTGAGGTCGTTCTCTTCAAGCTTGAATTCCACGTAGTTGGGGTCCCCGTTTCCGTCCTTATCGTCAAAGAGGAATTTAACATAGCTGTTTACCCTATGAGAAACCATCTTTGCCCGGTTTGGGTCACCATCCCATATAAAGATATAGTCTTTGTCTTCATTGATGTTCACGTCGTCTGCAAACCACTGTGCGAGTCCGCTTGCCGAGCTTATGTACGGGAAAAGCATTTTCCGTGAGGCTCTGAACTCAAACTCGGATGTATATTTATATTTACCCATATCGTATGCGTTAAAAAGTTTCATAATGTATTAAAAATAAAATTCACATCAAGAGAAATCTTCAAGATATTCGTTGGGTAAAAGAAAACAATATTTATACATTTGCACTCCGATTTGGGGAGCCACTCAACCAAGTCGGATTTTCACCGGAATTGATTAACTGGCGGGGTAGCTCAGGTGGTTAGAGCGCAGGATTCATAACCCTGAGGTCGGGGGTTCAATTCCCCCCTCCGCTACCAGAAAGCAGCTCAAAAGGCTGCTTTTGTTTTTTTGTATGTACACTGTCTACGCACTATACAGTCCCAGCTTTAGCAAAATTTACATCGGGTACTCATCCGATTTGATGAACAGAATGGACTCCCATAATTTCTTTCAAAAGAAAGCCTATACCAAAAAATTCAGGCCCTGGGACGTAGTACATACCGAAGAGTTTCCCACTAAAAAACAGGCCATGCAAAGAGAAAAACAACTAAAATCTGCCAAAGGAAGAGAATTCATCTGGCACATCGTCAAAACAAAGTATAAACTGGGTTAGAGCGCAGGATTCATATCCGCCAGCTGGCGGACAGCGGTGCAATTCCCCCCTCCGCTACCAGAAAGCAGCTCAAAAGGCTGCTTTT
>CBFGTI010000150.1:0-13500 GCA_965651695.1 uncultured Imperialibacter sp.
GCAGCACATTTACCAGGCCAATAACCTGCTTGATGAATTGGGGGTGCAGCGGTGATCTTCATTTCTGATTTTTGAAATACAATCGGGTATAGACAACCGGGCCAAGGGTCCGTAAACCACCTTGCTTGACACCCCTCCGTAATATATATTTCGTGGAATAACCAACCTGTTTTATGCGTCAATGCTTGATTCTTTTATACCTCTTGCTGCCTTACGTCTCACCAGCGCAAGTGAGGGATACAATTTTCTACAACAATAGGTGGAGAATTTCTACTCATCACGATGCAGTTTTTTACCGGGTAGCGGAAGTGGATACTACTGCGTTTGCTTTTGTTGGGGCTGTTAGCGACTACTATGGTACAGGGGAACTGTTTATGCGTGGCAACTACACCAAAGAGGGTAAGAAAAATGGTGAATTTATTTGGTATCACGGTAATGGCCGCCCATTTATGAAGGGTTCGTTTTCAAACGACACTGTCAATGGTGTTTGGGAAATGTACTTTCCAGATGGAGTAGTAAAACAACGAATTCAGTTTGAAAACAACGAATTCGTTTTTCTGGACTTACTCGACGAGTCAAAAAAGCTTCTCATCGGTTCAGGAAACGGTCAATTGAAGAACACTGAAATTGGAGTTAATCCTACACTATTGCTTCAGAAGGCGGAAATGCAGGACGGTGAGAGGGCGGGAAAATGGATTTTTCGATATCAAAGCTCCATGGGATTGAAGGAGTATGTGGAGGAGTATAGGGATGGAACTTTTTACATAGGCTATGCGAGAAATGTTGATCCGAAAGAAAAGCACTATTCCTCATTATTGACGCCAGAGCTGTATGAACCGCCAAATCTAAAGATTATGGAGAGGTTTGAAGCCGACCGTGCTTACAGGGGAAAATATTACCGCCGGAAAGATCCGGTCGACGGCAGAGTAACCAGCTTCAAAAATGCCAGAGGGGAAGAATGGTCTGTTGTGGAGGAACAGCCTGAGTATCCCGGCGGCATGGGAGAGTTTTACAGAATGATTTCCCAAAATCTGCAGTATCCCAAGGAAGCACGTAAAATGGGATTGGAGGGAAAGGTGATGGTTCAGTTTGTTGTAGCTGAAGACGGTAGTCTAACCGAATTTGCTGTGGTGAGAGGCTTGGGAGGAGGTTGCGACGAAGAGGCGCTAAGAGTTGTAAAGCTTTCTGAGAAGTGGTTGCCCGGTCGTCAGCGGGGCAAACCTGTGAAGGTGAGAATGATCATTCCTATCTCGTTTAGTAGGTAACACCGCCTTCACACATTCAACTGTAGCAATCGGTAAAGTCCTTTTTGTCCGTCTGCAGTAATAATGGCTGCCCGTGAATTTTTCTGTCGCTTTACCCAGCCCAGCTCCAGCCACTTATTTAGGAGTGCAGCCCCAAGTGCGCCAGCCACATGGTGTTTTCTTTCACTCCAGTCGAGGCATTGGCGCGCTAGTTTGCGACGCTGGTTTTTCATTTGCGCATTTTCAATTCCCAGCGCATTGAGCCATTGCCAGCCCTGCTGGCTCACTGTAAACTGGTCTGCACTGGCAATCAGTATTTCGCGCTTTAGCAGCTGGCCGGTTATCTCCACTGCCACTTTTCCCGCCAGGTGGTCGTAGCATGTACGGCAGTAGCGGATGCCGTTTGCGGGAGGCACTGCCGTTTCCTTTCCTTTTTTTCCCTCGGGAACAAGGCTTGCGAGTGCCTCGACCACGTAGGCAACTTCGGGTCGCGCAAGCCGGTAATAACGGTGCCTGCCCTGCGATTCTACCCGCAGAATATCTGCCTGCACCAGCTTGGCCAGGTGCATGCTGGCACTTTGCGAAGATATCTCGGCACAGATCGCCAGTTCGGTGGCGGTGAGGGCCTTGCCATCCAGCAGGCTCCAAAGCATGGTGGCACGTGCCGGTTCGCCAAGGAGTGAAGTTATGTCTTTAAAATGTTGCAGATCATCCATGTTTCAATTTCAAATGAACTATGCCAGGCACAAGATAGGGTAACTTCGCAGGAAAGTAGTCCTTTCAAAACATGAGATTTTATGATTGCAGTAATTTTTGAAGTGCTGCCCGGAGAGGGCAAAATGCCCGAATACCTGGAAACAGCAGCAGAGCTGCTACCTCACCTGCATTCAGTGCCGGGTTTTATCTCTATCGAACGGTTCGAAAGCCTGTCTAAACCGGGAAAAATTCTTTCGCTGTCGTTTTGGGAAAATGAACAGGCCGTGATAGCATGGCGCAACCTGGAGCAGCACCGTGTGGCACAGCAAAAGGGGAGAAGCGGCGTGTTCAAAGATTACCGCCTGCGGGTGGCCGCCGTGCTGCGCGACTACGGCATGTTTGAAAGAAATGAAGCGCCTGCCGATAGCACGAAATTCCATTCACCTAACCCGCGATAGCAAAGAATCCATGGAAAATGTTCTGTTTCTTCAATCGGAGATGGCTGACCCCTACACACTTTATCAGCACATGCAAAATACCTCTCCTGTTTATTTTGGCGGGCGCAACAATATATGGGCGATCTATTCCTACGAAGGGTGCGCCAGCGTGCTGCAAAGCAGCAGGGCTTTGATACCCGAGGCAGATGGTATATGCAATTTTCTGAGCATTGATGCTAAAGAGGTGGTGGATAACCTGGCAAGGTTGATTAACGCACCCGCTCATGCACCAGCCCGGCGAGCGGCAACCGACCTGATGAGCAGGTGGCAGCAGGCTGATGTGCCGGCACTGGTTCAATACCTGCTGCGGGAACCACGGCTGCCCGCTGCTTTCGATTGGGTGGAAGACATAGGCAAAAAACTACCGGCATTGGCACTACTGAAAGGTTTTGGGTTGCCGGCTGCCGATATAAGCAGCATCCTGCCAAAAGTGAGCAGCCTTACACTACTGATGAACCCCGCCAGAACAGAAAAGGAAGGTGCTATAGCAAGTGAGGCAGTAAGCAGCGTATACCACCCGCTACACAAATATTTAGCAGACAAGCTGGGGATAACGAAGCAAGCTGACATGAAGCTGTATTTCTCCAACTTTATCGGCTTGCTCATTCAAAGCTACGATGCCGGCTGGGGGCTGCTGAGCAATGCGTTTCTGCAATCGGTAAAAAGAGCAGCTCCGGGCAGCTTCGAAAATGCCAGGCGGCTGGTGCTAGAGACACTGAGGTTTGACTCACCCGTGCACAACACCCGGAGAACGATGGCCGAACCGTTGGTGGTTGGTGGCCATCAGCTACGGGCGGGCGACCAGGTGCTGCTGGTAGTAGCCGCTGCCAACCGCGATCCACGTGTATTCAGCGAGCCGGCAACGTTCGATACTTCAAGGGCGGATGCGGGGCGTTACCTGAGTTATGGCAAAGGTCCGCACCAGTGCGTTGCAGAGCATTTCGCAGTTCATATTACCGCAGCTGCATTGCATCACATGCATTCAAAGTACCAGAGTATCGAACTGCTTGAAGAACAAATACGCTATGAACCACGGGTAAACGTGAGGCTGCCGGTTAGGATACAGTTTCGGGTGGCTTAGGTTCTGCGTAGAACGCGGGCTATGGAATGCCGCAGGGCTCGGGTCGGGGCTGCAGATTAGAATAGTGTAGTGGCAATGCCAGTGCAAATGGCCGTAAGAAGCGGGCGGGCTAAACACAAAAAAGCCGGCTTATACCGGCTTTTTATAAGTCTTTACTGATAAAACAATTACGCCACTACACGCTGTGCCACAGGCTGGGGTTTCATGCCCAGCTGCTTCAGCAGCCTGGCGTGCCCCCGCAGCGCCTCCAGGAAGGTAGTTGAGCTCTTATAGGGCAGCCCAAATTCGCGGGCTGTTTCCTGCACTATTTTCGAAATCTTGCGGTAATGCACGTGGCATACGTTGGGAAAAAGATGGTGCTCAATCTGAAAGTTGAGCCCGCCTACGTACCAGCTAAACCACTTGCTCCGGTTGCCAAAGTTGGTGGTAGTAAGCAGCTGATGCACGGCCCAGTTGTTTTCGAGGGCGTTTTCGTCGTTGGGCAAGGGAAACTCGGTGCCATCAATTACATGTGCCGGCTGAAAAATAATGGCCAGCAAAAAACCTGCGATATAGTGCATGGAGAAAATGCCCACCAATATTTGCCATACAGGCAGCGGCGAGAACAAAACCGGTATCACGAAAATATAGCTGATGTACACCACCTTGGTCGCAATTAATATAACCCACTCTTTTCTGATGTCGGCTTTGTGTTTTTTTGCCAGTCCGTTGGTTTGGTACCGCTTCAGCCGTGTAAAATCGGCCACAAACATCCACACCAGCGTCATAAACCCGTAAAAAAACCAGGCATAGAAATGCTGAAACCTATGGATAAACTTCCAGTCGGAGTGGGGGGTAAACCGCAGAATGCCGCGTGGGCTGATGTCTTCATCTTCCTCGTGCACATTGGTATAAGTGTGATGCAGCACATTGTGCTGGATTTTCCAGTTGAATGCGTTGGCACCTACCAGGTTTAGCGAATAGCCAAGCATGTCGTTTACCCAGGTGCGCTTGGAGTAAGCGCCATGGTTGGCGTCGTGCATTACAGAAAGCCCTATTCCCGCCAGGCCCAGGCTCATGATGATTAGCATGAGAATGAGTAGTGCGGGCGAGGTAATTAATCCACCGACGATAAGGCCGTAGGGAATAAAGTACATTGCAAACATGAAGATGGTCTTTATAACCATCTCCGAATTACCGTGGCGGGTGATGCCGTTGGTTTTGAAATAATCATTAACTCTTTTGTTGAGGGTCGATGAGAAGTCAAGCTTTGTTCGTGAGAACGTGACGGGTGCTAATTTCAATAAATTAAATTTTAGTATGTATGTAAAAGCACAAAGATAACCACACGCCGGACAAAATGATTCAGTTGATCCCGCTATATGACCTGTCGTGGAACAGTCGGGGCCGTTCTGTCGCCCAGCCAGTCTGCTGGCAGCATCGGGTGTTCGAGGTCCGAGCGTTTAAAGTTTAATGTTTAAAAGTTTAGGGTTCGGTTCCGATATCGATTACCGAGGACACAACCCGCTGACAAGGTGAAAAACCGCTGTCAGGGGCGGCGCGAGCCATCATTGCCTTGTTCTTAATCCGATTTCCGGTTGAATTACAGCATTTCTTCCTCACGAAATGTGTCGGCGACCATGGACTATCAACTCTTAAAACACCCTCTGACAGGGGTTTTATCCGGGTCCAATTTTTTTACCGCTGCTTCTACCGCCTTTCCTAAACGGCACCTTGAAATCGCCCGAGATCAGGTCTCGCACAAAACAGCTATCGACAATGGACCATCGACAGTGGACTATTTTTGTTGCCCCATTTCGCCGCGAATGGGAAAAATTACCACAACACGGGGCAATGGGCCCAATTGCCAGGGCAGATTACAGCAAGCGGGCATGTTGGCAAGAAATTGGTCGTTTAATGCAGTAGAAAGTAAACGCAACAGATATGAGCATCAAAGAAAAAGCGCAGGATTTAGTGGAGGATGTGAAGGAAGAAGCCAAAATGATAAAAGGGGAGAAGAGCAAAGATAAAGTGTATACCAGCACCAGCAGCTTCGCCGACGAAGAAACGGCCCGGCACGAATTTGCCGCCAGTAAGGTGCGGCTTTTCGACGTAAACGGATGGAGTGATATACCCGGTGTGGCCAATGCAGCATTTGCCCTGCACAACGCCGCCGGGCAGCCGATTAGCCGGAATGCTATTCAGGTGGGCGACTTTATCGAAATTGACCTGCCGGGTCCGCTGCCTATGTATTGGGTGGAAGTAAAAGAGGTGGTGGATGAAGCTGATCGGGCTTTTTTCGCTGTAAAGCCCTCTCACGACCCCACAGGCAAAGAAGATGAGGAGGTAACGGCTCATTTTTTTCATGAGGATGCCCAAAGTGTTTTTCTTGTTGAAAGAAAGGCCAACCAGCTGATTGCAAAAGAAATAGGCACTGATGAGGCAATTAACAAAGACCGGAAGGAGGCGGGAAATAAAGGACTGCTTAACACTGTAGTGTCGGAAACCGGCTGGGCGTTTTTCCAGGAATACCAGTGGAAAAACCTTACTGACTACCTGGTGGGTATAGCGGAAGGAGATAGTGCCGCTACCAACAGGCTACCTGAAAGTGAGCCTGAAAAGATGGTTTTTGAGGACGATGGGCAGATCCCCAACAGTGAACTTCCGCTGCTCATTTATCGCGATGTGTTTGCCGAACGGGAAGAAGAAGGTGCGGCGTGGCTGGAAGAAAAATTTGCCGCTAACAACTGGCGCAATTCGTGGCGCAACGGCATTTACGATTATCATCATTACCACAGCATTACCCATGAAGTACTGGGCGTTTATGCCGGGTCTGGACTACTGCATCTGGGCGGAGAGCAGGGGCAAAGGGTAACTGTAGAAGCCGGCGATGTAATCATAATTCCCGCCGGTGTGGGCCACAAATGTTTGGAGGATAACGGACTGAAGGTGGTGGGGGCTTACCCTGAGGGCCGCAGTTACGACTTAAAAGAGGGGCTTAAAGATGAGAGACCGGAAGCTGACGAGAATATTGCCGCAGTACCCCTGCCAGCTACCGACCCCTTGTACGGAAAAAGTGGTGGCCTAACCGACGTCTGGAAGTGACTTTCCGGCCTCGCCGATCATTTGCTGATGGCCGCCACCAAATCCTGCCGGAAGGCTTCGCTTACCGGTATTGTTTGCTTACCAATGGTAACCTGGTGCCGTTCGGCCTTTTCAATCTTGTTTACCGCCACTATATAAGAGCGATGCACCCGCACAAATTTGTCGGCCGGAAGCAGCGCAGCGGCTTCCAGAAACGTGCTGCGGGAGAGCACCTTTTTATCTCGGAGCACAAACGTAACGTAGTTGCCGGCGGCCTCGAGGTAGAGGATCTCGTCGAACACGATCTTGAGCTGTTCGTAGCCTGTTTTTACAAATAGATGGTCGGTGGCGCCGGCCGCATTTCTGAAGTTGAACAGCTCGTAGGCTTTGTTGCAGGCTTTAATAAACCGGACCAGCGAAAAAGGCTTGAGCAGGTAGTCTACCGCGTCCATTTCGAAGCTGGTAACGGCATGCTCGCTGTAGGCTGTGGTAAAAATGAGCAGCGGCTTCTTGCTGAGGCTGTTGAAAAAGTCGATGCCTGAAATGTCGGGCATTTTGATGTCGAGAAAAATCAGGTCTACATTTTCCTTCTGCAGGTACTCAAGGGCCTTAAATGCATCGGTAAATTCTGCCTTCAGTTCCAGAAATGGCACTTTGGAAGCATGCGACTTCACAATATCCAGGGCAATGGGCTCGTCGTCTATGGCTATGGCCTTCATAGCTTCTAAGTTAGCTGTATAGTAAGGTGAACAAAAAACTCTTTGGCGGTTTCGCGGATCATCAGCTCGTGCCTCGATGCATACAACAACTGCAGCCTTTGTTTTACATTGTTCAAGCCAATTCCGTTTTTAAATCGCTCCGGGTCATTCTCCTGCTTCTCGTGTTTGCTGTTGTAAACGTCGAAATGCAGTGTTTTGTCTTTCAGTTCCAGGCTAATGCCTATGTGGCTGTGCTCACGGAAGCTGATACCGTGTTTGAAGGCATTTTCCACAAAGGGGATAAGCAGCATGGGTGAGATTTGAACGTCTGTTGCGGGCTGTTCAATGGACACGCTGATCCTTACGTTGGGGTTGGGGTCTGTCCGCAACTTCTGCAGGTCGATGTAGTTGTTGAGGTAGTCGATCTCCCGCGACAGCGATATATTTTGCTGCATGTTTTCCTGCAGCATAAACCGCATCATGTCTCCCAGCTTTTCTATGCCTTCGCTGGTTCGCTCTGCTTTTTCCTGTATAGCGGTGCCGTAAATGGTGTTGAGCGCATTAAACAGGAAATGCGGGTTGATCTGCGACCGGAGGAAGTCGAAGCTGGCGTGTGTTTGCCCCAATTCTTTTTTCAGAAAATACACTTCTTCTTTCCCTTTCATCTGTCTTTTAAAGATTACCCACGACAGCGGCGCCGTAAAGAGAAACTGGAAGAACACATTTAGCACGCTAAAAGTAAAAGCCACGTCTTCGTCGACTATAGCAACAAGTAGTGTAGAAACGGTGACCAGGAAAACGATTAGCAGCAGCAAAGCAGCTTTTAGGAGATAGATGAGGAAGGCACGCTTTTTTCCGAGAGAGTTTGGAATGAGGGAATACTGAGACCACGAATAGAGCAATATAGCCGAGGGGATGAGCATCCACCAGAAAATGATGAGCTCCCCTTCGGCGTCCAGCAGGTATAGCAGGAACATGCTGAACAGCCATATGACGAAGGCGGCCAACGCTTCTTTCTTTATAAACTGGTACTTTTCACTGATCTTCTCCGAATTTGACAAAAGATACACCCCGCCGTGTTTAATAGCAGTGTACACGGCCAAAGCGAAAAAAAGCCAGGTAATAGTCGAAAACCCGCTGTGAACCATCGCCAATAGCGGTTGCTCGTTATTCACGAAACGAGCTTTGGTAAGGAACCGGGTAAAGCAGAAGCCAACACTGCTCAGTACATAGGTTAGCGCCACCAGCGTCAGTGTTTTTTGTAGCGTCTCGCCGCGAAACAGCTTTGGCACTAGCTTGAAATTGAGCACCATAAATGCCACAAACACTATTGTGAACTGCGCGATTACCGGAAAGAAGTAATTGCGGTAGAAGCCGAAGCGGAGGTTGGCTTCATCAAAAAGCGCTTTGTTGGGTGCGTTAAGGTCGGAATAGCTTTTAAGGGCATCGGTCATGAACACAAACAGCGCAAAAACATAGATACCCACGGCAGTTACCAACTCTGCTTTTCTGAGGTTGTCCAGTTTTTGAAACTCGTCGAATAGCTCCTTCATGTCTTTCATAGCTGCAATACTAACGGCACTTTGGCTTCATACACAGCAAAAGTGATGAATTGCCACGAAAATGTGACGGATCGGGGCAGACTGGGCGGTAGACTAAGCACCGGTGTCCTCGGGAGGAGGAGGAATTGCCAATTATGGATGCCCCAATAGGAGTAAATGTTTTTTTTCTTAACTTGATATACGTCCGGTTATGATCTATGAAAGCCATTGGAAAACTTCTTCTGCTAAGCGCAGTATTTACTTACCCTTCGTGGTTATTTGCTCAAATTGGTGCAAAGGTGCAACAGCAGCAGTCGCTGGAGGGAATCTGGACAAACACCGAATACGGCTACCAAATGGTGCTGATACTAAAGGAGGATGGCACCGGCGAGTTTGACGGCGAGGCGATTCAATATTCCACCAGCAGTACACAATTGGTATTGCGCCAGGCAAGCCAAAGCACAGTGTACGACTATTTGTTGCAGGGAAATACACTCAAACTGTCGGGCGGCGATATCGATGGAAGTATAGCATTCACCAGAGCGGGAGGTCGAAACCAGCCGGAAAAAGCCGCAGCAGCCGGTAGTAGCGCAGGCAGCTCCGAAATAATAGGAAAGTGGTCGTTGCAAGGGGAAACAATAGAATTTACACAATACGGCAAATGCCTGTACATGAACCAGTCGTTCGACTACCAGATAAAAGGCGACCAGGTTGTGTTGCTGACCAGTCAGGGAAATGCCGTTTTTAGCTACGCAGTAAAAAGCGAGCAGCTCCATTTATCAGCCAATGGGCAAACGCTGGTATATACAAAGGAGGGGGATAGCGTTGCTAATTCATCGCCAGGGGCCACGACAGCCAAAGGTGCAGTAGCTGCGGAGTTGGTGGGCAAATGGTGCTACATCAACGTTACCTCATCCAGCTCAGGTGGCTCGTCGTCCGAACGCTGCATTACGCTGCATCCCAATGGCACCTACGAGTACTACGGCGAAACCAGCCGAAGTGTGAATACCGATGCTTTTTACGGAGGCACTGGCTCCCAAAGCAGCGACCAGGGCACGTGGACTTACGACGGAACTAAAATTTACTATACATCAGCCATGGGGGCCGGCAGTGGTGCTTATACGCTGCAAAAGGTTAATCACCCAAAAAATGGCGACCCCATGATAGTTCTTGACGGGGAGGCCTATGTTACCTTTTATCAGAAGGAAGCCTGGCGCTAACATTATTTGCCTTCTTTGTCCACTATCTGGCCTCTCAACTCGGCAAGGTTTCGTCCCCAACGGGCAATCTCCTCCAGCATGGGGATTAACGATTTACCAAAGTCGGTAAGGAAATACTCAACCCTTGGCGGCACCTCGGGGTAAATGGTTCGGCCGACGATGCCATCCTTTTCCAGGTCTTTCAGCTGCAGGCTCAGCATTTTCTCCGTTATGTTGGGAATGTGCCTTCGCAGCTCGCTGAAACGCTTCTTGTCTTTGCGCAGGTACCAAAGCACCACTGTTTTCCATTTACCTCCAATAAAGTGCATGGTTACATCCATGGCGCAATGGAATTCGTGACCATCCAGCTGTATTACCTTCTGCTTGTTATCTATCACCATACTTTTTTAAAATTTTTTTCTAAAAAAAAGACGTCCCTGCTTCCAATGCGGCCAATTCCGTCAAAAATGATAGTGTATATCAGATTTGACAGGTCTTGTGGCGAGGGGAGAAGGCCTATACATTTGATTCACTATACTAATGATAGTTGGTGACAAAAGTAAATTTAAAAACGATTAAAACTATGAAAGTAGCAGTATTTGGAACCGGCGTTGTGGGTCAAACCCTTGCCGAAAAGCTTGCCTCCCTTGGCCACCAGGTAATGATCGGCACCAGGAACACAACTGATACACTTGCCCGCACGCAGCCCGATAACTACGGCAGGCCACCTTTTAAAGACTGGCAGGCGAAAAACCCGCAGATAAAGCTGGGTACGTTTAAAGAAGCCGCTGAATGGGGTGAATTTTTTGTCAACGCCCTGAATGGCAGCGGCACATTACCGGCACTGGAGCAGGCAGGCAAAGAAAACCTGGCAGGGAAGGTAATGCTCGATATTTCGAACCCGCTCGATTTTTCCAAAGGGTTTCCACCTTCATTGTTTGTGTCCAATACCGATTCGCTGGGAGAGCAGATACAAAGGGCGTATCCGGAGTTGCGGGTGGTTAAGAGCCTGAATACAATGAATTGCTTTATAATGGTTAATCCCAACCTTTTGGCTGAGGACCATACAGTTTTTGTAAGTGGCAACGACGCAAGCGCCAAGGAAGCAGTAAAGGACGTGCTAAAGTCGTTCGGATGGAAAGAGAAAAACATTATTGACATGGGAGACATTAGTACTGCCAGGGGCACCGAGCAGTTGCTTCCGATTTGGGTTCGCCTGTATGGTGCGCTGCAAAATCCGATGTTCAATTTTAAGGTGGTGATTGGCGCGACACCCAAAGGCTAATGCGACCGTTGATCTTTGGTTGTAAGCTGGAGCAATAGCGTGTAAACAGTTGCCAGTCAACTTAATACATGGCATTGCTCCAACAATGTGCTGCAGGCGTATGGCAAACGACCAACGAAAAATGACAGAGTACCACCCAAAAATGACAAGTTACCGCATAGTAATGACAGAGGACCGCCGAAAAATGACAAAGTACCGGGGGAAAATGACAGAGAACCGTCGAAAAATGACAAAGTACCGGAGGAAAATGACAGAGAACCGCCCAAAAATGACAGAGTACCGGAGGAAAATGACAGAGGACCGCCTGAAAATGACAGTACAGGAAATCGCTGACCCGTCCTGAGAAAGTGACGGCGCCGCACCAACAAAGGGAAAGGCGCCGAAAGTCACCTGTCGTTTATTTCAACTTGCCTTTGTATGTCTTTTTAAATAGCTCGTAGCGCGGAATCGACACATTTCGCACATACGGGTTGCCGGGGTTGTGCTCAATGTAGTCCTGGTGATACTCTTCGGCCCGGTAAAAGTCGGTCAGCTTCATTATTTCGGATACAATAGGTTTGTTAAACATGCCGGAGCTTTCGTAGTTCTGCAGCGACTTCTCCGCTACCACCTTTTCATCGGGCGTCATGTAAAACAAAATGGAGCGGTACGACGAGCCCACATCCGGTCCCTGGCGGTCTTTGGTAGTAGGATCGTGCGAGGTGAAAAAAACGTTGGTCAGTTCCTGGTAGCTAACCCTGGCAGGATCGTAATATACCAGCACGGTTTCGGCATGGCCGGTGGTTTCGGTGTTCACGAGGTCATACGTTGGGTTGGGGGTAGTGCCACCTGCATAGCCCGAGACTGCGGAATCCACGCCCACTACGGCTTCAAATATATGCTCCGAACACCAGAAGCAACCTTCGGCAAAAGCAGCGATGGCTTTCCCGGCGGGTGCTTTGAGTTCAATCTTTCTCACATCGCTTCCATTTTTAGCTTTTTGGGCGTCGCACGAAAAGAAGCTTCCAACTGCTACAATAAGAAGGGTTTTCGAAAATAAGCTTTGCATAAAGTTGTAACTGATTTAAGGTGGCTCAAGTTTCAAACTAAATCCGTATACGTCGGTCTACTCCAAGACATTTGGGTCTAGTTATCGATATTTACACCTTCGTAAATTACGCTCAGGTCGGCCACGGCCCCACTTTGTGCTGTATAGATGTTGAGCCCTACTTGTAGTGTGTTGGGCAGATCAGTCCGCTGATACGTTGCTACCAGCACCCAATCAGCCTCACCAGCTCCTTTTTTGTACAGGGTAAAGGTGCTTCCGCTTCTTGTTATTCTCAAATCGTGCTGCGACTGTCCATCTTCGTATGCCTCGAAGGTTGAGACATTGTCAGTCGTGCTTTTGGTCTCGTAGCCCAGGCCTTCGGGGGTAAAGCCGGTTACCATGTGCACATAATTCTGACCGGAGCTTTCGTCAGGATTTCTCACCATCACGCCTCCCAGGCACACATCGCAGGCTACTGCCTGGCTGTTGTCGCTTTTCTTCACGGCATTTACCGTCGCGGTAATGGTAAAGTCGCCGGTTATTTCCCGGAAGATTGCACCGCCTTCGCTGGCGTTGTACCAAAGGGCGTTTTGGGCAAGGTCCAGCTGCAGGGTGGTGGCGTTGTTCACTTTTACGGTGTAGGTATCGCTATTGAACAATTCCCACGTTTCTCCGGCATGGGTAAATCCTTCCTCAGGCAGCCTTTCAAAGTTTACCCCCTCAAGTCCGGCTGCTGTTAGTGTTACACTTTGTTCGGCAGGGGAGAAGACTCGTCCCTCTTCGACCGGGGTAACTGTATAGCTCCCGGCTTCGAGACCTGTGATCTCATAGTTGCCGTTGGCGTTGGTTTCCGCCTTTTCTTCTGTACCAATAAAAATACCGACACCGCCAGCCGGTGCACCGTCTTCGGTAACCTGCCCTTTAATGGAGGCGGTCACGGTTTCATCATCGGTTTTGCCACACGACGAAGCGCCCAGCAAAATGAACAGACAAATAACAGATGTAGCGGAGTGTTTGGGGCTGGTTAAAAACATGTTTAGTTAAGGTTTATGAAAAAAATGTTGTTCACTTCCAGATCATCAAAAGTCTAAGATAACAAAGCAATTTTAAAAATGTTATTTCGAGGTGAGGCGGTATAATAGCACTGCAGCTCTTTTTGCCTGCATTGG
>CBFGTI010000151.1:0-13407 GCA_965651695.1 uncultured Imperialibacter sp.
AACGAATAACCAATAACAATTAAATAACACCTTGTTGAAGCAAGGCAAAGTTATAAGCAATGAAAAAGTACAACATTCTCCTTTACTACTGCTATGCCCGCATAGAAGATCCTGAGGCATTTCGTGAGCAGCATCATATTTACTGTGTAGAAAACAACCTGAGAGGCCGTATAATCGTGGCCGCTGAGGGGCTCAATGGAACGGTAAGTGGCACCGTTGAGGATTGCCAGCGTTACATGGCCGACCTGAAGGCCGATCCCCGGTTTGCACACACCGAATTTAAGGTTGACTACAGCGACGAACATGCCTTTGCCAAATTGCACGTGCGTGTAAAACCTGAAATTGTGCACTCCAGCTTGCAGCATATCGACCCCAACGAGCGCACCGGCACCTATGTAGAACCAGCTGAGTTCAGGGAAATTTTGAAGAACAAAGCCGACGACGTGGTTATTCTGGACGTGCGGTCCAACTACGAGCACTCGCTGGGCAAGTTTAAAGATGCGGTAACGCTCGATATCGAAAACTTTCGTGATTTTCCGGAGAAGGTGGCAGAGCTGGAAAGTTTCAAAGACAAAAAGGTCATTACCTACTGCACGGGCGGTATTAAGTGCGAAAAGGCCAGTGCATTCCTTCTCGAAAAAGGCTTTCAGAACGTTTACCAGCTGCATGGCGGCATTATTAAGTATGGCCTCGAAGCAGGCGGCGAAGACTTTGAAGGTAAATGCTATGTGTTCGACAACAGGATATCGGTAGAGGTAAATAAGGTAAACCCCAAGGTGGTTTCTACCTGCCATGTGTGCGGCACCCCCAGCGACCGGATGGTGAACTGCGCCAACTCCGAGTGCAACCTGCATGTGCCTATCTGCGAAAAGTGCGGGTGGGAAATGGATGGTGCCTGCTCACCCGAGTGCAAAACACACCCTGAAAAACGGCCTTACGACGGCACCGGATACTACCAGAAGCAGATGAACGGCTACAATCCATACAGAGGCCTGTTTCGAAACAAAAGCAAAGAAGCTTCGGCAGGCTAATACAACTGATGGCAAAAATACCGGCGTCTGAGCTTATCCTGAATCCCGACGGGAGTGTGTACCACCTCAACCTGCTGCCAGAACATGTGGCCGATGTCATCATTGCCGTTGGCGACCCAGGCAGAGTGCATCAGGTGAGCCAGTATTTCGACGAGGTGGAGTTTGAGATGAACAAGCGGGAGTTCATTACCCACACGGGATACTTGAACAAAAAGCGAATTACAGTTATCAGCTCGGGCATTGGTACCGACAACGTAGATATTCTGCTGAATGAGCTTGATGCCCTGACGAATATCGACCTTGCGAACAGAGAGGTCCGCAGGGAATTGAAAAGCCTCAATATCGTTAGGATTGGTACCTCCGGCAGCCTGCAGGAAGACATAGCTGTGGGGAGCTTCCTTGCTACCGAATATGCCGTGGGGTTCGATACCCTGGCTCAATTTTATAAATACCCCCAGTCGGATTTTGAAACCCGCATTGCAGCCAGGTTGCAGAAAAATTTGCAGCTTGGCTTTACTCCTTATGTAATCAAAGGGTCTGACTCGCTCACCCAGAAACTGGCGTTCGATATTCCGAAAGGAAATACGGTAACGGCTCCGGGTTTTTACGGCCCTCAGGGGCGGTCGCTCCGTTTGCCTATCACACACCCGGCGCTCATCAACGACCTCATGTATTTCAACGAAGAGAACTTCTGGATCACCAATTTTGAAATGGAAACTGCCGGGTACTATGGGCTCGGCCGGCTAATGGGGCACAATATGTTGAGCCTGAATGCTATTTTAGCCAACCGTGCAAAAAACACTTTCTCCAGCAATCCCCTTCAGGTAGTCGACGGCCTGATACAAAAAGTACTGTCGAGGATTTAAACACAGCAGTTTTTTTAAAAAAATTCAGAAAAAGTGAAACCAAATTATCAATATACATGTATATACATATATTGTTTAGACATTTAACATCTAACTATCAGAACAAATCATGGTAAACTCAATTTTTGCAGCATTATTTCTGCTCTTCACTCAGCCAACCGCTGACGACACAAAGGCTATTTACAAGGTAAATGTAGCCGACAGCAAAGTAGCATGGACCGGCGAAAAAATAGCTGGCACTCACACCGGTACAATCAATGTTTCGGAAGGTTCGCTTGAATTTGATGGCGACCGGCTAACAGGTGGCTCTTTTGTAATTGACATGAACAGCATTGTAGATACCGACATGCAGGGAGAGTACAAAGAGAAACTTGAAGCGCACCTTAAATCCGACGACTTTTTTGGCGTAGCAACTTATCCGACCTCCAGCCTTAAAATAACGAAGGTGGTACCGGCAGGAAAAAACAAATACACGATTACAGGTAACATCACCATCAAAGGAACTACCCAACAAATTACGTTTCCTGCAGAACTTGCGATAAATGGCAATCAGGTTACGGCTACGTCAAACATCGTTGTCGACAGATCCAAGTTTGATGTGCGGTACGGCTCTAAGAGCTTCTTCGACGACATTGGCGACAAAGTGATTTACGACGAGTTTAAGTTGGACGTGAAGCTTGTTGCCACCAAATAAGCCCGGCAAAATGTATCTAAAGAGACTGCTTCGCAATCGGGGCGGTCTTTTTTATTTGGCTATTGCTGCTTCTTGTAAAAGGGGAAATCGCAACGCTACTGTTGTGCCTGTTCTGACGTCACTGAATATCGCCACCGAGCCGTTAAGTGCGTCCATGCATTTTTTTACCACATATAGCCCGAGCCCGTTGCCCATGGAACTCTCGTGGCCACGGAAAAACATGTTGAATACCTGCTCCTGCACTTGTTGGTCGATGCCCTGGCCATCGTCTGTTATTTCGAGCAGCAGTGTTTCCGACTCTTCTTTAGCCGAAATGGTTATGTGCACATTATCTTCACGGCAAAAGACGATGGCATTCTCAATGCAGTATTTCACAATGGCAGTAAACAGGGAACTTGAGCTGTAAACGGTAAGCCCGTCTGGCACCTGGATGTCAAACGCCGCCTGGCAGGTTTGGTAGGTTTCTTTGGCAAATTCAACAGCCTGCAAAATCGTTGCCCGCACATCGATCTTCTTCAAATCCTGCGCTTTATTAAGGCTTTGGTGCACAACAATCAGCTTTTCCAGCATGCGGTCTATCCCCTGGATTGTTCGGGAGGCCTTGGCAGTCAGTTCCGGTATTTGTTGCAGATTTTGCTCTTTTTCAATTAGATGAAGCAACCCCAGAATGGTTGTAAGCGGGCGTCTCATGTCGTGAGAAGACCGGTAGAGGAAAGTGTCCAATTCAGACAGGGCTTGCTCGAGCCGGGTGGTTCTCAGCTTTACCTCTTCTTCCAGCGATTCATTCAGCTCATTTATTTTTTTTGCAGCCCTCGTTAGCTGTTGCGTTTGTTTGCCTATCTCTATGTTTTTCGAGAGCAGGGCAAAATTTACTTCGTTAAGCTCCTGGTTTTGTTTCTCAATATCCTGGTTTTGCTGCTTGATCTTGATTTGGGTTTGAACCAGTTCTTCATTTTTTTGCTGTAGCAGCGAGGTTCGCTCTTCCACCAGCTGGTTGAGCCGCAGGTTTTGCTCTTCAAGCATTTGGCGGCGGTCAGTTTCCGATTTTATTACTGTGCGGTTCAGCCTGTAAACCCGGTAAGACGAACCCAGCGATAGCAAGCTAAACTGTATAAGCAGCCCTCCCAGGTATGCCATATCTGAGAATACGAACAGATCGGGGTTGGCGCTTACCGCAATAAAGTCAGAATAAAAATTGCCTGCCATCGCAATTAAAACAGCGAAAAAGAGCAGCCGGGCACCTTCTTTTCTTTCCCACACACTTACCGACAGCACCACCAGCAGCACGCCCAGTTCGAAATACCGCCGGGGAAAATACCAGAACGACCTCTGCTCGATAAGTGAGATAGTTAGTGAGAGTAGCATAAAACCAACCAACGCCATTACCAGCCAATTGAGCCACTCGCGGGCTTTAATATTGAGATAATACTTTATAAAGAGAATAAGTAGAATAGAAATGAGATGGTACAGCACAATGGCAAGCAGAAACTCGAAAGACTGAACCCATCGAAACAGGTAATTGGTGGTAATGCCGTGAATATTAGCGATAAACACTGCTGCCGCCAGCAAATACAAGGCAAGCAGAGCAAATGCTATTTCTTTGATGTACAGGTAAAGCCCAACGTTGTACAGAAACAGGATGAAGGCAATGCCCATTACAAACACAATGGCCAATTGATTACCGCGAAATTTGCTTCTCGAATAGCTTGCCTCTTCAAACTCCATCTTTTTGAGGAAGTCGTAAAGTGCTGCGTAATTTTTAGTAAGCTGGCCCCTGTTTGTCAAATGCAGGTAATAAACCTGGGTTTCATTCATACCAAGTGTAAGCGGAAACGACAACAGCCGGTGGAACGACTCGGGCCTTTCAGCAACCGGTACCGACGTGCCGGAGTGCACCACCGTTAGCCTTTCGCCTTCGTAGTACAACAAATCAGCCTCAGTCCATTGGTCTATGGTAAGCATAAAGCTGGTCCATTCCGATGCGTTTTTTACTGCAAACCTCACCCAAATACTTCCTGGTTTTGCATAGATATCCTGAGAAAAAACCGGTTCAAAATTAATAGATGCAAGCGAGGCCGGTGAGATGCCGGTAGTGTCGTGGTAGTATTCGCAGTGGGAGGAAATATTGTAGGTGGATGCTGCCTGCGTAACGGTTACAGGAGGTTTGGCAGCTATTAAGTAGCAGGGCGAAAAAACTAGCAGAAGTATATAAATCCCGCGCACCATGAGAAAAAAAATTGAACCTAAAGCTGCACCGCAATTAAGGATTGCTGGTTCTCCTCAATTTACTTCATTTTCCGCATTTCATTAATAAGTTCGCATTAAACAGATGATAATTTGCCGGAAGAACCAGCTTTAAGCAACCTACTGCCATGCAAGCAAACACATTAAATCCGGAATGTGGAAAATGTTTGGCAAAATATTTGGATGAGTGGCGCATATCGCTTTTTAGTGTAATTAAAGTATATTCATCTTTTAATAATTAAGCCATGAGACGATTTTTATTGACCGCCATCATTTTTGGGTCGTTTGCCGCAAATGCCCAACATGTTATTACCGATTTCGATTCCCAAAAGAAGCGAATCATTAAAATGGAATTCTTTTCGCCGTTAACAGGCAACACAACCGTGGGTTACGAACAGTATATTAAAGACTGGGTGTCGTGGGAAGCCAAGGTCGGCTTGATTGGTTTGGGAACGGACCCGGGCGATGTTAATCCCAATGGAGTGTTTTTTAGAGGGGGACCTAAATTTAAGCTAAACCCCGATTTTGCGACCGACGGAACCAGAGGCACGCATTTGCTCAGCGGCAAATATATCCGCCCCGAGCTTGTAATGAGCTTTTATTCCAGGGACGAAACCACTTATGATGAGATAACCGGCAATGCTACGACCGCCAGGGACGATTTTTCGTCAGTAGCAGTTCTTATTAACTACGGCAGACAGTTTGTGCTGGCCGACATCATGTCGTTAGACTACCACGTTGGCCTGGGCTATGGCTACAACAGCAGCGGAGAGGCAGGGTACAACTATAGTCACAGTACGGGTGCAAAGCAGTTTCCCGTGGCAGTTTCGGCCGGATTTACGGTAGGCGTTCTTTTAAAGTAAATGAAATAAATGAGAAGGGCCGAAAGGCCCTTTATTTCGAATGAGGGTACTACTTTTTCTGACGGTTCTGGCGATGGCGATAGCTGCCTGCGATAAGTCGGGAACGGACCTTCCTATCCAGCACCCTAACTACAGCGACAGGCTTACTGTAGCCGAATTGCATAATGAAGCTGCAGTGATCACGGCCTTCTGCGGCGACACTACCTTTTTATACCTTAGCGTGGAGAACCACTCGGATTATACCAACTTAATGGTGGATTCGACTGTTTTGTGGGATTTTATTGCGCAACATTCTACCTTCGGTGAAATCGTGGAGGTGAGTGAAACTGGGTGTCTCCCCAACTATACATATTTCGTAGAGCACCTTCAGAATAAAGACATAAAAGTTAGTGTTTCAGGAATTGTGAAACATGCAACTGATGCTGATAAAACCCTTCTGAATTTCGATTACAGCCCCTTTGTTTTGGAAGACATAGTGAAGCTTCCTGAATGCACTATTGATTATGAGGTGACAGATGAAGTTTTTCCTTTGGAGAATCTGCGGTGGAGGGTTATTGGCTTGGTAAAAGATGAAGTAGATACATTATATCCGCCCTGCGAGTTCAACTACGTGTGGATGAGGTTTGCCACTGATTCTGTTCAAAGTGGAAATCCTGATCAATCTATTTTATATCTATTGGAGTTGGAGACAGGTGCCAATGTCTGTTCAGTTTCCTATTTTCAAACCAACGAAACCTTTCTTTACACCGAGGGGATATGTACAACTTCGGTTCCCTATACCACCGGGGATATATCTGCCTTTAACTCTATGATTTTTGATGTGATTAACCTTGGACGAGGGGCCACCATTAATATGCATGGCAATATGCTTACCCTCTCTTCAATTAATTCGCCTTACAAAATAATCTGTGTTGCAGAACCGGGCTAACGAACAGATTCACTCTACTTTTTCCTTCCCAGATTCCATAGTGTTTCCGCTTTTTTGCCCAGTAACCAGAAGACCACCGCTAGTATCAGAAAAAAAATGGCTTTGTGCAGTGTATCCCAGCCGTACTCCACATACCGTGTAAGCAGGTTAACCAATAGAAAGGCCAATCCGAAATCGCGGCTCGTATTATCGTCGTATTTCAGTCCGTAAAAGATAGCTCCTGCACTTACCGCAGCCATTAAAACTCCCCAGCCCCACAGCTCGGTCTGCTTTACATCCGTCCAGATGTCGAAATCGGAATGGTTGCCGAAAATAGAAAGCAGCCAAAGCGAAACGAACAGCTGAAACAGCCCAAAGGTGTAGGTAATGGGGCCGAAGATCGCCAGGGTAGGTTTGGTGAGAACAAATGAGGCCGCCACCAGCAGAAAGCTGAACACCACGAAACGCAACGGATAGTTCATGCCCCAAAAAAGGCCTTCCCAGTTGGTAACGTAGCCGGTTTCGGTGCCAAACCAGGCGCCCAGCGCCACCAGGAAGAACAGCCAGATAACCTGCGATCTCAAAACGTAGGCGATGATGGAGTAGATGACAGTGAGGAGCAAAATGATCAGGGAGAAGTGCCCGGAGCCGGTGTCGAACTGCAAGCCGAGAAAGGTGGCCGATACGGCCGTCGCGATGACACCCAGGATGAAGAGCGCTTCGTTGCTGTATATTTGCTCCGGCATTTTGGCCTTGCGGCGGGAGCCGAGCAGATAAAATACAGCAGCCAGCGCACCAAAGAACAAACTTTTCACCCAATGCGGGGCGTCAATCAATTCTTCTATTAGTTTTATTATCCACTCGTCGGCCAGCAGCAGCAAAATACTTACTACAATAGAGCCTATGGCAAAGAGGAAGGCATAGAAGGCAAGCCGCTGCCAGTCGAAGCCCTGGGTTTGGATGTCGCCACTCAGCTTTTCGGCAGTTGCCGTGTCGAGCAGTCCGCTTTCTTCCCAGTGGCTAAGTGCATTTTTTACCGTCTCGGTTTCTTTTTTCCCTAACTGAAGCATAAAACCAATTTAGGAGGTAACCTCCGAAAGCTCAAGCCAACGCAGTTCCTTTTCCTCAAGTGCGGACGTAATTGTTTCAATTTGGCTCGCCCATTCAATCAGCTCCTCATGGTTCCCCTGGCCGCTGTTTAGTTTCTCAATAAGGCCTTTCTTTTGGTTCTCCAGCTTGGCTATTTCGGCTTCCAGCGCCTCCATTTCTCTTTTTTCCTTGTACGACAGCGTCTTTTTTGTGCCTGACGCTTCTTCTTTTGGCTTCTCCTTAGCAGCAGGTTTCTCCGCTATGGCAGCTGGCTTTGCAGCTTTTTCGGCCTCCATTTGCCGGAAATCGGTATAGTTGCCAGGGAAATCGTGAATTACCGCATTGCCCTCAAACACAAACAGGTGGTCGGTGCAGCGATCGAGGAAATAACGATCGTGCGACACCACCAGCAAACACCCCTGGAAGGTGTCGAGGAAGTCTTCGAGTACGTTCAGTGTCGTAATGTCCAGATCGTTGGTGGGCTCGTCGAGGATGAGGAAGTTGGGGTTTTTGGCCAGGATAAGCAGCAGCTGTAACCGCCTCTTTTCGCCGCCACTCAGCTTGCCTATGGGCTGGTACTGCTTTTCGGGCGGAAACAAAAACCGCGTAAGCAGCTGCGAGGCCGTAATGATGCTGCCGTCGGGCCCCGGGTGCACTTCGGCCACTTCTTTTACCGATTCAATCACTTTCTGGCTGTCCTTGAAGGTAAAGTCTTCCTGGGTGTAGTAGCCAAACATGGTATTTACCCCCTTGTCTATTTCGCCCTTCTGCGGCTTTAGCTTTCCGGTAAGTATGTCGAGGAAGGTGGTTTTGCCGGCCCCGTTTTTTCCTACGATACCGATGCGGTCATTTTTTTTGAACACGTAGTTGAAATTGCTGAGGATGGGCAGCTCGCCCCAGGCATGCGATACCTCTTTCAGCTCCAGTATTTTGCCACCCAGCCTGCGCCCTTCTGTGTGCAGCTCTACCTTGCTCTGGCCCAGCTTTTTCGACGCCGTTTCTTTAATGTCTTCAAAGGCTTCCACACGATATTTGGCCTTAGTGCCACGTGCCTTGGGCTGCCGGCGTATCCAGTCCAGCTCTTTGCGCATCAGGTTGCGGGCTTTTTCCACCACCGTTGTTTCTACGGCCTGCCGCTCGGCCTTCTTTTCCAGAAAATAGCCATAGTTGCCCTGGTACCGGTGCATTTGGCCGCCGTCGAGTTCGAAAATGAGGTTACACACGCTGTCGAGGAAGTAGCGGTCGTGGGTAATGAGCAGGAGCGTGGTGTTTTGGGTAGCCAGGTGCTTTTCGAGCCACTCCACTGTGCTGAGGTCGAGGTGGTTGGTGGGCTCGTCGAGCAGTAGCACATCGGGCTGTTCTATCAGTATTTTGGCCAGTGCTACCCGCTTTTTTTGCCCGCCCGACAGCGCTCCCATCGGCACTTCCACATCGAGCAGGCCCATTTGGCCGATCACCTGCCGCACAAATGCTTCAAAGTCCCAGGCCTGCAGCTCGTCCATACGCTCCAGCACATTGGGCGGAAAGTCCTTTCCGTTGTGCTCTGCCTCGTGCAGGGCTTCTTCGTAGTTACGGATGGCTTTTAGTATGGGGGAATCTGCTTCAAACAGCGTATCGATAATGGAAGCCTGCGGATCGAACTCGGGCTGCTGAGGAAGGTACGATACCCTGAAGTCTTTTCGGGTAGACACCTTGCCGCCGTCAGCTTTTTCCCAGCCTGCTATTATCTTTAAGAGGGTAGACTTGCCGCAGCCGTTTACACCAATAATGGCTGCTTTTTCTCCCTGGCTCAAGCCAAAGGTGAGATCGGTAAAAAGCGGCTTTTCGCTAAAAGACTTTGCTAAATTTTCAACAGAAATAATATTCATTTGCGCCTGCGGCGGTTAACCGTTTGTTAATCAATGTCGTTTAGTTAGGCCGACTGTCCCTCCCCGGAGAGGGCAAGGGAGAGGATCATAGACCTCTAACTAAACGACATTGGGTTGTTAATTGTGAATCGAGCTGCAAAACTATATGATGCATGCCCGATTAACGAATGACGGCTAACAAATAACTTATTTTCGCATATTCTTGAAAGCAGCTTCGGCGGCTTTCCTTATCTCTACCATGGCTACCTCCAGGTGCTCCCTGGCTTCTTTCCACTTGGGCTCGTTCTTTTTCTTAAATTCATCAAACTCAGCTTCCAACTTGTCGCGCTGTATTTTCAACTCCCTGATCTTTTCTTCAACCTCTTCGGATAGCCCGCTGGAGGCTTTTTTTCCTTCCGCAATCAGTTGATCAATTTTCTTTCCGAGGTCCTTCAGCAGACTCTCTACTCTTCCTTGTTCGGTTTCTTGCATGGCGTTTTCTGTTTAGGATTATTTAAAAAGGAGGTTCAGTGCTTGTATGAACAACGTCTAAGATAATGATGGAATCGTCGGTAACCTCATAAACCACCCTGTAACTCCATCGAAAAAATCTCCTTATGTTTCCATTGTTGAAATCGTAATACTCATCAAGCTGGTATTTTTCGGGAAAATCAGGCAAGTGCGCCGCGGTTTTTATTATTTCCTTTCTGACTAACTCTGCATATTTGGGCGAATTCTCTTTAATTCGCTGACAGTAGTACCGAAGAGACTCTTTCGCTTTTTGAGTCCACAATAAATTTTTTCTCTTCACCAGTTTTCGGATTCCTTCTCTAATTCCTCCTGGGTGATCACTTTGCCAGCAAGAGCCTGTGTTCTGGCTTCATCAATTTCTTTAGTATACCGCTCTCTTGTTAAAGGTGTTCCGTCTATGCTAAACCCTATTATGCCATCTTTTTTTACTGATAGCTCTCTGAAATACTTTTGCACCTTTTCAAGTATTTCGCTGTCGTCAGTATTTGAAATATATTGATGAAGAAGGGACTTTAATTCGGCGATGCTCGTCATAACTGATCTTTTTACTAAGATAGAACAAATATGCCATAAAAGCAGTGCGGTAAACCGGGGTAGAGTATCTACGCAATTACTTTTACGCCCTTCTTCACCACCTTCAGCTTTATTTTGTGCACTTTTTCTCGCGCTTCGCCGTCGATGTGAAGGTAAATTCCCTTTTTGGAGGTAATAACTGCCTTTTTTACTTTAAACTCCTGCCACAGTGCTGATTTTCCTATCGACTTGCTGAAAAGCCGCCATGCCAGCATTGGGGCACTCAACCAGCTGAATTTTTTCAGTACTACAATGTTCACCTTGCCGTCGTCGAGCCGGGCTGTGGGGGCAATAAATGCATTGTTGCCAAACTGCGTGCTGTTGGCAAAGCTTACCATTAGCGCCCGGTGCTTTTCTTTTCTTCCTTTGATGGAGATTTTAACCGGGCGGTCTTTAAATCTCCCAAATTCCCTCAGGGTAATTTGTACATAGGTTTTCAATCCCCTCAGTCCGCTGTTTTTGAACCGGTGGGCTACCTTGGCGTCGAAGCCGATGCCAGCTACATTCACGAAACTGTCGTCGTTCAGCTTTACGTAGTCGATAGCCCGCACTTTCCCTTGGTTGAGCGCCCGGAAGGCACCTTCTACACTCATGGGGATATTCAACGTGCGGGCCAGACCGTTGCCCGAGCCGGAGGGGATAATGCCAAACCACTTGTCGGAACCGAGCACACCTTTGAATACCTCGTTTACAGTGCCATCGCCACCCACGGCTATAAAGCCATCGAACTCATTGATGCGCTGCTTGATGGTTTCGGTGCCATCGCCCGCAAACCGCGTAACGTGCATTTGGTAGGCGAACCGGGTTTGGTCAAGGTACTTGGTGATAAACGACTCCTGGAACTTGTGGGTGCGTGTGCCGGAAGTGGGGTTGACGATGAATAGAATTTTCTCCTTACTGTCCATTAATCTTCGAAAAGCGACACGAAGTTAAAGGTTTGGCCGTCAAAAAGGCCCCGGTCGCTCAACTTTAACATGGGGATAACAAGCAATGCCATAAAAGACAGCGTCATAAACGGGGCCGAGAGGCCTGAGCCCAGCGCTTTTGCAAATGCGTCTATTTCCTGGTACTTATGGCCCACAGTATGCCCGTCCTCCACCGACATAAGTCCGCCAACAGGTAACGGTAGCACCCTTTCCGCGCCTTTGCCCACCGCTACCACGCCTCCTTCGTGTTGTATCAGCAGGTTGATGGCTTTGCAGATGGCCTCATCGGTGGTGCCCACCGCCAGCAGGTTGTGCGAGTCGTGGCCAACGGACGACGCGATGGCTCCTTCTTTCAGTCCGAAGTTGGCCATATATGCTACTGCGGGGGGGCGATTTTCGTAGCGGTTCACCACGGCGAATTTCAGCACGTCATCATTTACTGAATTTTGGTGCTGGCCGTGGAGCAGGGAAGTGTCGATCCATTTTTCCCGGGTTATCAGCTGGCCGTCCAGCGCTTCAATTACCCTGGCTCGTTTGCCGGTAATGGCAACCCGAAAGTCGGAGGGTTGCTTGGGCAGACAGCTGAATTTGTTGACCGGTTGAACTGGCGAGGTGCTAAAAAGCGGCTTTCCTGCCTCAGCCACTTTTTGGCCGTTGATCCAGGTTTGAAGCACTTTGAAATGCTGCAGGTCTTCTACCACCACAAAATCTGCCGCGTCGCCGGGCTGCAGCAAACCCACACCGAGGTTGTAATGCTTCACCGGGTTTACGCAGGCGGCCAGCAGCACATCGAAAACGTCGAACCCTTTTTGCACCGCCCTTGCCGCCAGCTTGTTAATGTGGCCCTCGATCAGATTGTCAGGGTGCTTGTCGTCGGAGCAAAACATGAGGTTGGCCGCGTGGTCTTTCATAAGCGGAATAAGCGCCTCGAAGTTTTTGGCAGCGCTGCCCTCCCTTATCAGTATTTTCATGCCGTGCTTTAGCTTATCCAGGGCTTCGTCTATGGTGAAGCACTCGTGGTCGGTGCTAATGCCTGCGGAAATGTATTGCGCCGCTTGCGCTCCTTTTAAGCCGGGGGCATGGCCATCTACCGGCTTGCCGTGCTTTTGGGCCACCTTTATTTTGTCCATTACCAGTGCATCGCGGTGCAGCACGCCCGGCCAGTTCATCATTTCGGCCAGGTACTTTACCTCCGGCATGGCCATCAGGTAATTTATATCTTCTGCAGTTATCTCGGCCCCGGCTGTTTCGAAAGGCGTGGCCGGCACACAGGAAGGTGCACCAAAGTTGAACTTCAGCGGCACGGTTTTGCCGTTTTCGATCATAAACTCCACACCGGCAACACCCAGCACGTTGCCGATCTCGTGTGGGTCCGATACCGTAGCCACCGTACCATGCACTACTGCCAGCCGTGCAAACTCCGACGGCACCAGCATGGAGCTTTCTATGTGCACGTGGGCGTCGACAAAACCGGGGATGATGTAGTGGGCAGGCGCATCGGCAAGCTCTTCCACTTTGCTTATGCTGCCTGCGTCAACCACCACCTGTCCTTTAAAAATTCTCCTTTTGTGAAGATCTACGATGTGTCCTTTTACGGTTTGCATAAGCTTGAGAGTGAAAGATAGCAGTTGGCCAAAGGTAAGGAAGCCTGCGGTGAAAGGCCAACCCTTACGTTGTATTACGGAGTTGAAAATCCGTGCCAGCGGGTATTTTCCCCTCACATCAGTCCTGGTCTTACCCGCAATCACCTCTTGTCAGCCTGAGTTTTTCATAACCGGAATCCCCTCTTGTCCGTCTGAGCTTTTCATAACGGCAATCCCCTCTTGTCAGTCTGAG
>CBFGTI010000152.1:0-13206 GCA_965651695.1 uncultured Imperialibacter sp.
CTGCTTACCATTTCTACACCACACCGGCACCATTCCCCCCAAAAACCTGCATTTCAATGGGTTGCGCCGCACTTGGCCTGCCTGCACGTTTGGTGTATTTCGCCAAAAAGCTTACATCCAACAGCAAACCACGCTTTATCGCCGTTGCAGGTGCAAAAGCCGCCGTTCCTTTGCACTGTCAATCGAGACGCTGTTGTCTCCGTGGCATCAATCATCAAACACTTATCAACATCAATGGAATCAATTCGCATCGAAGCCACCAGGATCACCCCCAGGGTTCACTTCGATCCCACACAAGGTATTATCGAATTCAGCGGCATTTCAGCACCCGAAAACTCCGTCGGCTTTTACCACGGCATATTAGCCACCCTCGATAAACTGCCAACAGTAGCCTCCGGCTGCATTACGGCCAATATCTCGTTCGTCTACTTCAATACCAGCTCATCCAAGTGCCTCTTCGATGTATTCAAGCGGCTGCTCACAGTGCACAAGGCCGGCAAAAGCGTAACGGTAAACTGGTTTTATGCCGAAAACGACGACGACATGCGGGAAGTGGGCGAAGACTACGCCCAAATCCTTAACCTCAACTTCAATTTCATTCAGCTATCGGCATAAGTTTATAAATTTTTTTCCGCCACAAGCAAAAGCCCCGGGTGTACAACCTCCCGGGGCATTTTTTTTCGCGGCTATACCTGCCCGGGCATGCTGGCGCTGCGGTCTGCTAAAATTTTACAATAAAATCTGCCTCCCAAGCCTCCATTTTTGGCAAAGCCATGCATGCGAATACCGGTAAATGATGTACGCAATGGGATATTCTCAGCCACAACGGCAAATAGCACAAATTTACCTGCGCAGTATTTCTAAAAAAAGATAGGAACAAGTGGCCAACAATCAGCCGGAAAAAACGTATTATTAAATCACCATTTGCACCCAGCTTCAGGAATATATTTTTTTGTTTTTTTCTGTTCACCACAACAACAATCCAATGAAGGAGAGCTCCAACCAAAAAGCCTACTTCTCCGCCATCGACAACCTGCTGGAGGGATTTCAGCTCATCAGCACCGACTGGCGCTACCTATACGTAAACGAGGCCGTGGTGCGCCACAGCAAATACAGCAGGGAAGACCTCCTCGGCCACACCATGATGGAAAAGTACCCCGGCATAGAGCACACGCCCATGTTCAAAACGCTGGAATGGTGCATGGCCGAGCGGCAGTGCAAAACCCTCGAAAACCAGTTTACCTACCCCGACGGCACCACCGGCTGGTTCGAGCTGCGGGTAGAACCCGTACCCGAGGGCATTTGCATACTTTCGGTCGACATTGGCGAGCGCAAAAAGGCGGAGCTCGAAAGGGCCGAGTACATCAAAGGCCTGGAAGAAGTAATATTTATGACCTCGCACCGGGTGCGGCAGCCCGTATCGCAAATACTCGGCTACTCCCACCTGCTGGAGCGGCCCGTATCTTCGCAAGACGACCTGCAGCAAATCTGCACCTTCATGAAGCGCTCAGCCGTTTCGCTCGACGAGTTCACCCGCGAACTCAACAGCCTTATACAGGGCATGAAAGACAAGGCCGAGCGGGTGGGGGTGTGAGGAGAGGTAGCTTACTCGGCCGCCGTTTTAATTTGGTAATCAGGATGTGCAGCAAACCATTCACGGGCTGTTTGAAGTGCTACGCGGTAATTGGTCACCATAAGATCGCCGGAGGCTGACGTGGCTATAGGGAAATCAGCGATTTCTGACGCCAGCATCTCCAGTATTCTGAACGCACAGTTGATCAAACCACCCTGATCAGGGTCGGCCGGTTCGCAGTTGCGCTCGTTGCTGTTGAGTAGCTCCACCAGGTAGTCGTACAGCTGCTTTTGGCGGGTGTAGATTACATCTGGCAAAATGTCGTAGACCAGGTCATCACCCACTTCAAAGCTCCTCACCCTTCTATTGATAAAGTTGATAGCGGGTTGTTCACCAAGCCGGGCAAGTGCCAGGTGGGCCGCCCATCGCACTTTGGGTGCATTTTCGGGTTGAGTGAGAGGGCGGAGGTGCGGAATTGCCTGCGCCACACCCTGCGAGCCCATCATTTTTACCAGCAGTTCTTTTGCTGGTATTTCTGTGCCAAGGCGGCTTGCAAGCTCCTCCTGTTGGCGTTTACTGAAAAGCGCCGGAGGTAGTTGGCTGAGATTACTAATCGTTAGTCCCACAATTTCAGGAGATGGGTCGTCCAGTCCTTTAAATTGAGTTGAGAGCAATTCGGACTTCCTCTTTGTAATGCTCGCACTTTGCTGCATCACCTGCAGCGATTGGTAGCATGCTCTTCGGACTGCTACAAGTGTATCTGAAAGGCTTTGCTCGATTACCGGCAGCACTTGACCGAATTTGCCCTCATCCTGAAGTAAAGTATACGGCAACGACCGGCTGCTACCTGCACGGACCTGCGAGAGATAGGCGGAAAAATTGTTGCTTTCTGTTTGAGCCATTAGCACATTAAAGAACAGGCTGACTGCAGCTAAGCCGGTGTTTATGATGGAAAGACTTTTCACGCTATGGTTTAATTAAAAAAATGAATTGAGAGGTCTTTTTACCGCCTGCTTTATTGCTTTATGAATCGGCTGTAAAAAATTTTTTCGCCTGATTTTACTTTTAAAAAATAGGAACCGGGACTTAGGAATCCGATGTCGACCTTAGTTGAATTTCCGGCTTCCTCGTACCTGGTTTCATACATTTTTCCTGTTACGTCCATAATCTGGATCTTCTCCACCGGCTTGGCGTATCCTTCTACTGAGAGAAAGTGTTTACCCGGATTAGGATATACCTTCAATTCGCTGTCGCCTAGGTCCCGAGCACTTAATGGCCCTGTATGAACGTGCACTTTCCAGCCTTGGACAGCTCCGTTTTCGGCGGTTACGGAATAAATCATTGAAGACGTGAAATCCTGTCGTGTTCCGGAAGGAGGTGTAACAGACGCGCTGTCCTGCACAACTATAGTTGGAGTCAACCTCGCAATATTTGTTCTTGCTTTAACTTCCACCGAAACAGTGTGGTTTTCCGTATCGATTATTGCAAGTTCCGTTTGCTGAGGGAGATTAAATTCCAGGATATCGTTATTGTCCGACCGCACATACCGCTCAACTTCCACAACCCACTCCTTCACATTGCCCATGGAGGCTGTTACTTTATATACAAAGGGCAGACTAAAGTCTTGTGCCTGATCGAGAGGCGGATATATTGTGGCGTGTTCCGAGATTTGAATGATCGGTTTGAGGCTTGTGATGTCTGAGGTGTCATTTATAACCAGTTGTATACGTTGATTGACACTATCTATCTCTATCGGAAAAATAGCATCTTCAAGCTCAAAACTGGTAATTTCCGCTTTGTCAGAAAGCTCCCAGTAATGACCCACTTTTGGAAGAATTTTTACCTCCCTGGAAGCGTATGAATCATCGCCGTTGCTAGTTGCGAAAAGCTGAAGCGCCAAAGAGTCTGATTCAGGCGACATAGCGAAATCAAAGTTCAAAAGTGTCTTATCAACAGACTGAATAAATTTGAGGACGTCTTTTTCAATAATATTGATGTGGGTTATCTCTTCAGGCTGACCGCCAACCCATGAGAGATTGACTCGCACTTCATAAGGCTTTTCCGTCTGTTCCATTTTAATTTGGTTTATTTGAGGGGCCTCTGATGCAGCTAAAAAATCCGAGGTCTTTCTCGAATATATTTTTTCATCCAAAAGCAAAACGACATTGCTCTGATAGATATCAATATTTCCCAGGCCGGCATCGTGCCGGAAATAGTTGAATTTGTTGTCGCGCACTTCTGTGAGATATTCTGCGGCAGGCAAACCTTTACTCGCCCTCCTCCAACCTTGCGAGGGATTATGAATCCAGAAGCCAGAGTTAAATATTGTATAAATATCTCCACCAGGCCCTTCAGTGAAGTGTTTCAGAAGAAAATTATTTACAGGTCCTACCCCATATAAATCCGCTAAGGGAATTTCTTCTGGATTGTTGCCGTTCGTTGACTTGAATAATCGAACGCTAACAATAAGATTTTCGCTTTTATAGGTTGCAAATAGAACAGTGTTGTTGAGCTGAAATACCTTGTCAACATCTTGCAACGAATGAATGCTGTCACCGATGTTTTTCCATGATTCGCCCTTATCCTCTGAAGAATAAAAAGTTGCATTATGACGCAAATAGACCGTTTGGTCCTGCTTAAAAAAAAAGTTATAGTACATCGACGATGCGTTGTCTATTCCGATACTTGAGGTTTTCCACGTCTCGCCACCGTCCGTCGATTTCATAACCCCCTTGTAGAGTAGGGTTCCCAGCACAGTGGAGTCGTCTAGCGATATTAGATTTTTTATTGCCCCATTATAAACGCTTGCCCATGTTGATCCTAGATTTTTGGCCAAATACGTTTCTGAGCCACTGAGGGCAAACCAATGGTTGCCTACGCTAAACCATGACTCCACGGGGAAATTATTCCGTTCTGCAGTGCAATGTAGCTTCCATTCCGTATCGTTCCATTTGTAAATTTCGCCGTCGGAGGATCGTGAGTATAATTCATCGTTATGAGATATTTTAAATACCAGCTTTTTGGTCGGGAAACCCTTTGTCAGGTTCGCCCACGTACTACCAGAGTCAGAAGATCTTATTACCAGGTTAGCCGCGCCTCCAATAATTTGAGAACCTTTTCCATAAACACGCTCCAAGGGCTGATTTTGTGTACTAAAAACCCACTTCCAATCGCGATCTTCATAACTTGCTTTGTAAACGGAGTTTTCTGCTGTCATCCAAAGCGACTCCCTGTCCAGGAACAAGGCATCGGGACCTAAACCGGGATAGGTGTCGTTAATGCTTTCCCAATCCTCACCAGCATTATAAGATAGGTAGATACCATGCGTATCGCTGAGAATCCCGACTGTGTCTCCAACAACATGTATAGCAAACTCATTACCCATTACATTCTGTTTTAAATACAGGTCAACACTCCACGGTTCCAATGCGGTGGTGCGATATAACGAAGAATTGATCTCTATGAGAAAGGCATCTCTGCACTTGGTAATTCTATCCACTGAAGACAGCCCATCTAAAGTTTCCCAGTTGGTTCCATTATTTTCAGAAACATAGATCCTACGACCAGCAGCTATAACAAGGTTCTCTCCATCTTCAACCAATGAGTACGTCTCTTGCCTATCAATGTCATTACTCAAGTACACCCAGCTAGTCCCCCCGTCTAAACTTCTGTAGAGCCCTGTCTGAGTTCCCACAAAAAGTTCAGCATCATTTTTCGCATAGAAAAAATTAACATTTTCAACCCCCTCAATTCCCATATCGTAGTATTTCACCTCATCTTCATCGGGGTGTAAAGTGTAAACGCCGGTTTTTGTGGAGAGAAAGAACCGGGAGTCGTGATAGGTGATATCGTTTATTACCAGGCCAGTAGGCGAAGGCAGTGC
This sequence comes from uncultured Imperialibacter sp., assembly GCA_965651695.1. Taxonomy (GTDB): domain Bacteria; phylum Bacteroidota; class Bacteroidia; order Cytophagales; family Cyclobacteriaceae; genus Imperialibacter. Next base: position 5,457 of record CBFGTI010000152.1, read on the forward strand.
CTGCCACTGAGCGATAGCCAAAAAACCAGCAAATTGAAGAACAACAATAGAAACAAGTGTGGTAAAGATTCTTTTCATTTGAGTTTGATTGTTAGGTTGAAAGATTATTAGTGAATGCTTTGGTTTACATATTCATTTGAAATTGCTTATTGAAGTTGAAGTCGAACACGAGCACCCGAATGTGACCGTCTACTTCGCCGTAAAGCATAGTCGGGGCCGGCTTAAATCGCATGTTGGCGTCTGCCGAAAGGAAAATATCCACCAGGTTGATGTTGCCTTTTTTCAACCCCATTTCGTAGGACAGGAGTATTCTGGCATAAATCTCAAGCCATAGCCCGGCTTCCATCAGTTCGAAGGAAGGGTTGTATTGGGCGGTTACCTGTATGCCGGCAGCGGCGCCGGCTTCAATAAGCAGCGCAAGTTTTGCCACAGACAAGTTGATGGCGATCGGGTCCGGCCGGAACATAAACTCGAGCCCGAGCCCGAGGTTACCCGTGTTCTGGTTTAGATCGAGCCAGCCGGTGGGGCCAAAGCCGGCGCAATTCAGTATAAAGCTCAGGCGCTCGTCGCGGTTGCCTAAAGCTACCCGCCATGCGCCGGGCTTTACGTCTACCAGCAGGTTGCCCTCCGCACAAAGCACACCGGGCTGCTCAAAAACCGCCGCCGCCAGTCCGAGAAAGTGCTTTTCGGCGGAGTTGTAGCTGAGGGTAACGGTGCCCTGAATAATGGCAGTTTCATCTATTGCGTTTACTTTCGGATTTTTACTCAGCAGCTGAGCATTGCCGTTAAAGGCAACGGTGTAGTCGCCCGTAGCACCTACATTCATGCTGGCGTCTATTTCCATGCGCAGCATTCTGCCATTTTGGGGGCCGTAGCCTACCATGTACAGATAGGCCCCGTACTTGTTGCTTGCGTCGGGTGTTATGCCCGCCAGTCCGTCGGCCGACATGTGCTGGTAAACCCTGCCCTGAAGTGCCATGATTTTTACCACACCCAGCTCAATCTTGTTGGTGGTCTCTTTCACGGATCCCTTCGTCATAGGCTGGCCAATTTTTGAAATGTCCGGTGGTCCGTTTTCCTGATCACCCGTTGGAGTGCCCACTTCGGCCATCCAAAAACTGAGGCCATCCTTCCGCCCGTTCATGTATGCCACCTGAATTTCAAACGGTGAGGGCACCTTCACAGTGGCGGTAACGTTTCCGGCAAACATATCGCCGTACTGCGGGTTCCCTTTTGCAAAGTGGATAATGCCGTTAAGATCGAGCGTTGGGGAGCGGACCTTTATAGGAATGGGATCGAAAAGGAGGTCTTTTGGGTTGCCTCCCGCCAGTAGCCTGGCTCCCGCAGCCCCAAAATCTATGGGTATGGCAATGTCCAGCTGGTCGCCCAGTGCTTTGTTGAGCAAATCGGCCGCAGCATCGGCTGCCCGGGCAGCCACCATACCTGCCACCGCCTCGGCAGCCCCCTGTTTAATTTTATTTACTATTCGCTGGGCGCTGATGTTGACCACAATGTCCTGTCCGAGCTTCTTTGTTGTTTCCAGCGCTTTATTCAGGTCTACCTGGCCTGCCAGCTCGTCGCCCAGTGCTTGTAGCTCGTCCTCAAAGCCATTGAGCACTTCCTTCATGGCCTCAGAAGGGCTCTGGTCGGCATTGAATGCCGCCAATACCACAGTTTCAGCCGTTTGTTGTACCAGCCGGTGAGCTCTCTCACTCAAATTTCGGCTAACAAACGAGGTAACCGGAAACACAACATTTTGATTTACAGAGGTGTTTAACGCAACGACGCACTCGTTTACGATCGCTTCTTTTGTAGCAGTGGCTATCTGCTGTACTACCAGCCCCGCATCGGGCGACTCAGCCGTCAATGAGGCTATAACGTCGGCTGAAGCAGTCGAAATAATATTACCAACCGCCTGGTCGAGCTGCTGGTGCACTGTTTCTGTAAGCTTGTTTATTTCGCCGATGATCCTGGAATTGACAGCGTGTGTGGTGTTGTCAACTTTTCTAAGAAATCCGTCGCCAAGTGATGCCACCTGATCTGTTGCAAATGATATTGCGTACTTCTTCAACTCCGCCACCAAATCCGAGACATTATCGAAATCTTCTTCGCTGTTATTGATTTGCTCAATCATTTCATCAATCACCGTCGGGTTTTCTGCCAAACTCCTCCACAATTGAAGCAGTGCGATCAGCTTCGCCTTGCGTTCTTCAATAGTTTCGTAATCGGCAACCGTTTCTTCTTCCTGCAGCGGTACCATCTCCTCTATTGCAAATTCCTGTCCGCCAAGCCCCGCGGAGGCAGAAGTAATTAAGTCTTCTGTAGTAGTTTCAAGACCCTCGGCCTGTTGCGCAATTTTCCCCGTAAGGCTCTCCTCCAATGCTGCCAGCTCAGCTTCCATTTCTTCCGTGCCCGAATTATCCTCCAACCGGAAGGCAGTTTGCGTGGAGGCAGGGGTGTAGTCGGCGCTCAGCAGCGGGTTTTGTACCAGCGAGTAAAGATTGAATGCCGGAGGTCCATCATCGCCACTTATATCGTCGCCCATCACTACCTTACCAGATACAGCCAAGCCATAGTAGTCGCGATTTCGGCCGGCGCTCAGCACATCTATCGTAACCGGGTATCCGCGAAAGGTGGCGTTTACCTGTGTAGAAAGTGCTGCAATGCCTTCGGGCTTAAAGAAGCCAATGGTGTGGTTTCCCCAAACGGCAAAATTGGGAACGCCCAGCAGTTCGATGCCCAGTGAAGGCCACCGTACATCGAGTGTCATTTTCAAATGGTCGCTAACCAACTCAGCCTTTTTTACGGTAATGTCTACAGCCAATTCGCCTCCTTCGGGGTTGAAGCGAAAAGTGGTGCCATTGATGTTGGTAAGAAATCCGGTTTTAAACCCGGTGTTGTCGACAGGCACCTCAAAAGCGAAAGGTGAGTGGGAGTTGATAAACGGAACAAGGAAATTGCCATAGAGCCTGGTGCCCGGGTTTACGTTGGAGTTGCTGATATCTAAGTGTAACCGGGTAATTGTAGATTGGAAGGTGTTGAAGTAGGAACTATCGCGGTCTACATAAAGCTGTTCCTTCAGGTTTAGTCCCAGCGGTCCTATCCACGCCATGCTGCCTCCGGCCTGGTCCGGCACTATATGAGCAGACCAATTTCGGTTGAGCAAAAGCTGCCCCTTGTTATCGAAGGCTGCTTTCAGGGTGATGTCGTATTCCGCGATGTGAATCCCCTTCCAGTACGGATCGGACGTCCTACTGTCGGGCGACCGGTTGTCCGACAGATCGATTACACTCAGCGTAGGCACAAGCTCGGCAGTTGTTTGCGGTATTACGCGCAGCGGCATTGAGCTTGTCAATCCTTCGGCCGTCATCAAAAACAGCTGCTCCTGGTCGGCAAATGCCCACGAGGCAACATCACCCGAGGTTGTACGCACAGAACCGGGTGAAACAGTGCCGTGCAACGTAAACGAATAATTGTTGTTGTTTATACTGATAAGGCTGCTGGCAGAAAGGCTAAGGGTGAAGCCGTAGGGATCGAGCAGTTCGTAGGTACTTCCCTCTGCGATATCCACATCGGCCGTTACAGTAAAGTAATTGAAATCGCTGGCTATTACTTTCGATCTTACCTTAGCTTTGTTGCCCGACAGCAGACTGAAGGGGAGATCCCAAGTGAAGACTCCTTCCGCATTAAGCCCCCTTTTATCAATAACAAACCGGGAGACTTCAAATTCGGCCTCTCCATTTTCTTCGACAACCGGATTAAGGTTAAATACTATCGGATCCGTTTCAATAAAAACCCTGCCCGTATCCAAATACAGCATGCCTGCATTGTCCACAAGCTTTAATCCGGCAAATGTAAAGGAGGTCCATTCTGGTGAGCCCTTTTGCAGCCGGATTCTGCCCGTGCCGGCCAGGTTATTCATGTCTTTTACAGTTACCTCATCAACCTCTATGCTGTGGGGGCCTGCAAAAAATTGCTCGACCATTGGAGGGCCCTGAAACGTGGAGATGCCGCTTTGGGCTACTTCTGTTCCGTTGGTAAATGCTTTTATTTGCCACGAATATCTCTTATCGGGGCTGGGGTAGGGTACCTGGTCGTTGTGGGAGTTGTTATAATGAGATGGTTCATGCAAACGATAGTACCAGATGGGGTTTTCCAGCAAAGCGTCCTCTGCCGTTTGCCCATCTTCAAATTCCTTCACAGTTACCTCGTAGTTTATGGCCTGGTGTGGGGCCTTGTTATCGGGCACCGACCATTTTAAGTACACTTTCTTGTTGCTTCTAAAGCTTTGGCCGTCGGCAGGGCTCAACTGCGCTATTTTTCCACCCACAGGCCACCCGTAGTAGAAGTAACAAAACTCGCTTTTGCCGTTATTTTTGAACCGGTCTTTCCCGTCCGGATCGAGGGCTTGTATCTGGTAGACGTAAAGTTTTCCCGTCTCAAGCAAGGGCTCTGAGGGGCCATAAATAAAGTTACCTGCCTGGAGTAAATCGGACTGGAAAACCTGCAGCGCCTGTCCATTAGCAACAGCGCTCAATGGGTTTGCACCGGCCTCCGTCACCTCCCACAAGGTAAGCCTATACTGGGTGCCCAGCACATCGTTTGGGCTAATGGTATTTACGAGTTGCCAGGTAAATGGCACCTGCGTGGAAACCAGCGGATCGATGTAGGTAGCACAAGCAGGGCTGATGGTCCTCGGTGGGTCCATAAGTTGTAGCCAAATGGTCTGGCAAATTTCCTCCGAAAGTGGATCGCCTGTGGCAAAATCGAGTACCTGCAGGCAGAACGAATACGTGCCCTCCGGTAACCTTCCAGTGGTGGTAATTGATTTGGCATGCCTGCCTCGTACCAGGAGGTTGTCAAAGTCGAAGTATTCTGCCCAGTCGAGGCCGGCAAGTGTATAAGGCACCCCAGGCTGAACGGTGATGGGCGTAGCGGGAGAAAAATCAGGGCTGGTTTCCAGGGCGAGGTCCATCCCCTCTATCCGCAGTTTAAGCTTAAAGGTCCATGAAGGTTCGTTGAAGTCGTTGAAAAGAACATTAGCCACAAATTTCCGGCTAGCCGGGTCTATATAGTCGCTAAGATATACGCTGTATGGCGCGGCAACTACCGGATTAACATTGGCCGGATAACGCTGCACCTGCGCATTGCAGATGCCCGTACTTACCGCCGCTATTGCTACAGGTAAAAATTTCGTCAGCAAGCGGATACTGCTTGCTACGGCATATCTAAAAAAGAAAATCTTCATGGCAGAATGCTTACCAGCGTGAAAATCACAGTCCGTAACAAGCCACTCTATCGGCTGCGGATTTTAAAAATACTTTGTTTCCTATCGGGTCAATAGCGAAGTCGGGAGTTCGATCGTTGGTTACAATTTGCCCTTCCTCTTCGCCGGTTTGTACATTCAGCTTTACAAACCCGATGTTTTTATCTATTGTGGTCAAAATAAGCTTATAGTCCCCGGTGGCTGCATCAGAGCCAAATCGCTGGCCGAGCATTGCATCTAAGCCGCCGGCCACATCGCCGGCAAAGGCCGACACAGTAGCCTGGCTGCGAGCTTTTTTCTCGTAGCTATCATTGTTGTGTAGTGCGCCGCTCAACCCGTAGGCCATGGAAGAGGCGCCATAGGCAAACGAAGTAGCCGATGCTGCTGTGCCCGCCAATCCCCAGGCAAGCTTGGCTCCAAAGCTCTGCTCGGGTGCTTCATAAAATTTGTGATAAACCACCCTCCCGTCGCTGTTAATAAGCATGGCATTCTGGTTGCTGGTGAGTAAGAAGCCGGCAGGCAAGTTTCTTACGCCCGTGGGCAACTCCCCCTTAAATGCAAAATCGGAGGTGATCTTTTCCCAGTCCATCCGGTCGGGTACGACTCGCACCAGCATTCCCCTGATATACATAACATAGGCTCCATCTTCACTGCGGTCCACACTTATCGGCACTTCGCCTGCCGACAGATACTTATCATTTTTCCACAACAATGTTCCGTCGGCCAGGTCCAGGAAATTCGTTTCTTTGTCAGTAATGTAAAACAGCTTGTCGCCCACCTGCTCAAGGTGTACCAAATTGCCGCTAACTACAGGCCTTTTTTTCCACTGAGGTTCACCCGCATTGTTTACATGATTGAAGTAAATCCAGCCCTCCGAGTCGGTTACCATGTAAACAAGGCCCTGGGGCGTTCCAAATGTGCTCACGATCATATCGCCTCCGGTTCCCATTTTTTCCTTCGACCAAGCTTTGTCCCCCGTTTTGTAATCAATAATATTGGCGCTGAAGGTATGAAGAAGCAAGAAATCGTTCTGCCCCAAAACGACACCGCTGTATTTTCGTTTTGAGTAACTTACAGGGTTACTCCAGGCTTCTGCTCCAGTGCCGGCCTCGTAAGCCCGGATGTCGAAAGCACCTGCCGTGCCGCTGGCAAGGTTTGCACCACCCTCGGCATGTGCCGCGTAAAAAGAAGTTGAAGGCGTGCCACTTACTGCATAGATGGTGTGGTGTTCCGGGTGTAAGAAAAGATCGATATATTTCTTTTTGTTTTCCTTCTGCCAAATAATCTCTCCTGTTTGTCCGCCGATCTTGAAAAGGGACTTACCGGCGCAATAAAAAATGTTCCCCTCGCCATCAACTACAGGCTGTACTTTGAAGTGGCTGTCTTTTACCTTCTCAAAAGGTATGTTCCACTTCTTATCGGCCTTCTGATAATCGAAAAGCGCTATTCCATTGCCTTCTGCGGTTTCATAGGCAATGAGCACCGCATGGAGGTCGGTAATCAACCGTTGGCTCACCACTGTGGTTATATTCTCCTTCTCCGAATCAAAAATGATCCCGCCATTAAGGCCATTAATTATTGTAGTTTTTGCACCACTGTCTTTTCCACCAATCAATACGAGCGGTGTGTTTTCAATGGTGCTGTAGCTGTCTTCGGCAATGTTGGTGAGAGAAGGGATTTCCCACAGTTTCTTTCCGTTCTGGGGCTGAATGCCGTACAGGCCAGTCTCACAGGCGGCAACCAGTATGCCCCAATCATTGACTTGCATCCATTTTATTTTGCCGGGCACAGAAATCTCCCAATCAGGAGTAAGGACTTGAGAGATAGCGGATTGAAGAAAAATTGTCAACAACAAGCTGGTTAAAAAATGTTTTTTCATGCTATTCAGGTTTTTATGATTTCGGATTGGTTGAATGCTTAATTATTCAGGTTCTTTAAAAATGAATCGACCTTCGTAGGGTATATCAAATTTTTCAAGGAACTCACTGTATTCCTCTAGAAATGATTTCTTTCTATGGTGTAGCTCCTGATTCAAAATGTATTTGATCACCCGGCTCTCGTGAGATTTGCTGTAGGAAAATGCCCCATATCCAACTTGCCACTCAAAACGCCCTCTCGTTAATTTGTGGTCATTTATCCATTTGGATGAGCCTGCCTTAATGTCTTGCATCAGGTCCGCGAGAGCTTGCGTGGGCCTCATACCAAAAAATATGTGCACATGGTCAGGCATACTATTGATGGCTAGCAATTTGTGATTGTTCCTTTGCACAACACCTGTTATATACCTATACAGATTATCCTTCCAATCGGGCTGGATTAACCCGTTTCTGCGTCGTACAGCAAAAACTGCCTGGATATGGATTTGTGTGTATGTGTTTGCCATTGCTACCAATGTGGCATCCCTAACGGGATTGGATTTCCTTCTTTTTGTTATACCTTTCTACCTGTGTGGCATCCCTACGGGATTTGGCCGTTTTTCCATTT
>CBFGTI010000153.1:0-13127 GCA_965651695.1 uncultured Imperialibacter sp.
CGGCTACCACGAGCGCTAGCAAAACACCGAGACCAATAAAAATTTTCTTACGCATAAAAGTTGATAGTTAATTGCAAAGGCAACTTACAAAAGATGTTTGGAAACATGAAATGCGCAGGCTTTGCCAAAAAGCAAAACGATATGAATAAGACTTGCGTGCGAATTCCATCTGACCAATGGAAATAATTTTATACGCATGAATAGGCACACGGAACGCCACCTCACAGGCTATACAAGAGTCGGGTTCAGCCGCCAATGGTACCCAACCCGCAATTTTCCGGTTTTGAGTTATCGGGAATTAGGCTAATATTACAGTTAATAGAAGAAATTTTTATGCCGGCTGCGGCACCTAACCCTTATTCGAATGAAACGATTTGAACCCCTTGATATATTCAGAGGCATGACCATATGCCTGATGATTATCGTTAATACACCCGGGGATTACAAAACCACTTTTTCACTCCTTTTGCATGCCGACTGGCACGGCTTCACTCCTACCGACCTGGTGTTTCCTTCTTTTCTTTTTGCTGTAGGCAATGCGCTCGCTTTCGTGATGACCAAATGGAAAGACTGGCCATTCAAAGCTGTTTTCTCAAAACTCCTGAAACGTTCGGCCATCATTTTTATACTTGGTTACATCATGTATTGGTTCCCGTTTTTCAGGCCCTCCGAAGGCGGCGAATGGTCGTTTATTCCCTTTGCCGACACCCGGGTGCTGGGGGTTTTACAACGGATAGCGATTTGCTACCTGGCCGGAGGATTGTTGATGTACTTCTTTTCGCCCAAAAACCTCTTCTGGATATCCGCCCTGCTTTTGCTGGTGTATTGGGGTGTGATGCAATTTTTGGGAGAGCTGACGATGCTCGGAAACGCCGCCCACCGACTCGACCTCCTCATTCTCGGAGAAGGCCACATGTACCATGGTGAAGGTGTTGCATTTGAGCCGGAGGGCATCCTAAGCACCCTGCCTTCCATAGTGAACGTACTCGCTGGTTACCTGCTGGGGCTCTATGTGAAAAGCGGTATGACCTACGAAAAACTCTCCAAAATGCTACTAATGGGTGCCCTGGTACTTGTGCTGGCATACCTGTGGAATTTCCTTTTCCCATTCAACAAAAAGCTCTGGACCAGTTCGTTTGTCGTGCTCACTATCGGGCTAGACATAATGATAATCGCCGGCATCATTTATCTCACTGAGTTTTCCGGTAAAAATTATAAGTTCAACTTCTTTCAGACCTTTGGCAAAAACCCCCTGTTCATCTATTTGCTATCCGAATACCTGCTGATCATCCTTTCGGTCATCCCGGTCGGCGACTCCAATTTGTTCGGGCAGATATACCGCATGCTGTTCGGTTGGCTGCCACCATATATTAACTCGCTTGCTTTTGCTGTGGCATTTATGTTGCTGTGCTGGCTTGCCGGAAAGTGGCTGGAGAAAAAAAATATTTACATCAAGGTGTAAAAAAAAGAGGAGCCATTCGGCTCCTCCCCGATGAGCAATACTGGTAACAACTAGTTAACCACAGCTACCAGATATTTTGAGGATTTCCAGAATTCGTCTGGGTTGGTGATAATGAGTTTCTCAAGCTCGTCATTCTCATTATGCTCAACAGTATATGAATTGGACGGGTGAACCGTAATAAGCTCAACTTTTTTACCTTCCAGGGGGATTTCGGTAGTAGCCGAAATGTCAATTTTGCTGAATGCAGAAGCGTCGAAATCGGATCGAAGCTTTTCCACTCCGCCAATACCCAGGATTCCACCTTCGCGGGTTACTACCTGCCCGTCTTTCAGTTCTTTAAACGAGCCTGTGGCCACGTAGCCGGTATTAATTCGCTCAATCTGACTCTCAATTGTAGACCTTTGGGAAGTGATCAGCTCCTCGTTGTAAGAGCGCTCGGTATTCAGGGTGTCCATCAGGCTGGCAAGGTTCGTTTTAAGCTCCTGGTTGGAGGTGGACAGCTGCTCCAGTGCTTGTTGCATCTCGGTCACCTCCTTGTTTTTCTCCTCAACTCTGCTTTGAAGATTGGCAACCAGCCGGTTAAATTCTCTTATCCTCACCGATGAGTTATCCAGCTTGCCGGTCAGTTCTTCTATTTTTGCGCGGTTGTCGGCCATCAACTGGTTAATCGCCTTCATATCGGCAACAATTGATTTTCGGGCCGATCCCTTATTCTCAACGTCGCCGGTAGCAAGATTTATCTGGTCTTCACGTTCTCTTATCTCAGCCAGGTTGGCCTCAATGGCATTAAAGGTTTCGAGATATTCATTTAATGTGGACTCAAGCTCTTTGTTTTCGGCCTGAAGTGTGGTGTTTTCACTCGTCAGGGTTTCTACTTTCTCCCGGTTGCAGCCTCCCAGCACCAGTGGAACGCTCGCAATCATTATTAACATGTATTTTTTCATAGCTAATCGCGTTATTACAAGTTTTTCAGCGCAATGAAAGACTGCACCAAAATCTGCATTGTTTACATGCAATACGGTTTTTCGGCCAATTTATTGTACTATAAGAAGATTTTGATTCGCCCGGCGAATGGAATTATCACTGCCAGCGGTGCAAGCAAATGTGCCCGTGGTTAAATGCAGAACATGGGCAAGAAGGCAGGAAAGAGATAATCCGCCTGGTCTTGAATTATCCGCGCCTGAGCAGCGTGCGCAAAGGTTGACACCCTGCTTACAAAAAAGGCCCTTATCTGTGGGCCTTCTTTTTATAATCTTCTATAAGGTTGAGTGCAGTTTGCAACTCCCTCTTTAGTTTCACCTGTCGCTCGTTGGAGCGGGTTCTAAGCTCCTCCAGCTCCTGGTTGGCCTTAGAAAAATCCCTCTGAGCCCGGCTGGTTAATCCGTGGCTCCGCTGATAGAAATAGTACAGTACCAGCAGTGCCAGTACCAGCAAGCCAATAAGGCTCCAAACGAATGTATTGTAAAAGCCCTTGTCGATCGACAGCCCCAAAAACTCAATTTCGTCATTCAGTTCCTCACTTGCGGCAAGGTTCCTTTCCATCAGTGCAAGGCTGTCTCTCACCTGCGCCGTCTGGCTCTCCCACTGGTCAACCAGGGCCTTTGTCGCCGCAATTTCCTTTCGGTAGCTCGCCAGGCTGTCCTGCACTTCTTTCCACAAACCATCGAGTCTGAAATTGGCTATTACCTTATAATTCTGGTAGGATTCCGACCGGCTCAGCACTTCCTGATATTTAGCAGAAAGAGATAAAGAATCGGCCGATGCATCACCTTGCCCAAATGCAGGCAGAATGCACAAAAACATAAGCAGCAGAAAGCCGGTTGCACATTTACTCCATTGTACCAACATGTTGCTTCGCATAGCTTGTTTGATTAGGGTTTGCTCGTTCATCATCGTTTTATTCATTCTTCTTAAATAAGCTTTTCAGCTTTCCCAAAACACCTTTCTCGTTACCATCAAACTCTTTTTTACGCTCCTTATTCTTATTGTTGAATAATTCAGTAAAAAATCCTTGTCCTTCTTTCGAATCTTCGCAATTGAGCCTCCTTACAATAGAAGAAGGCACCTCCGGAAACTCCATTTTGGTATATGCCGCCAGGTTTTTGTCATTTTTCATTTGGTTAACCAATGAGGCAAACACCGGCAGTGCCGAAGAACCGCCCTGGCCAAGCGCAGTACTTTTAAAGTAAACCCGTGGGTCGTCGGCCCCCACCCAGGTTACAGTCACTAAGCCTGGCAGCATTCCCACAAACCAACCGTCGCGGTTGTTCTGTGTAGTTCCGGTTTTGCCGGCAACGTCGCTTGTTATGCCGTACTTCCACCTCAGCCTGCGGGCGGTGCCGTCGTCCACCACCGATTTCATCATTTCCAGCATCATCAATCCTGTAGCTTCCGAAAACGCCTGGGGGAGCTCCTCAGGTTGAAATTCGGCAAGCACTTTGCCATTGCGGTCGGTAATTTTTGCAAGGTAAAACGGCTTTACCGGCCTGCCCCGATTAATAAAAGCAGCATAAGCACCGGCAAGTTCCGTCACCGAAATTTCGGCCGTACCCAACGCAAGCGATGCCACTTCGGGCAATTTACTTGTAATATTGAGGGCCTCAGCCAGTTCAATCACCGGTGAAATTCCTGTTTCTTCTATCACTTTTACCGACACGGTGTTAACAGAATGCGTCAGCGCGCCTTTTAGCGAGTAACGGCTGTCGTAGTTTTCGTCGTTATTGGATGGCGACCAGTTTTCCAGATCTGTGTAAGTAACCTGGCTGGCCGAAAAATACCGGCAGGGCTTTACGCCGTTTTCCAGCGCAGCAGCGTATACGATTGGCTTAAACGTAGAACCCACCTGGCGCCGGGTTCGGGTATTTACGTGATCGAACTTAAAATATTCATGGTTTATGCCGCCAACCCATGCCTTCACCGCTCCATCCGATGGATTAATAGCCAGAAAGCCCGCCTGGAGAAACTTTAGGTAATACAGCAAGCTATCGAGCGAACTCGCATTTGATTGCTTATCTCCGCCCCAAGCAAACAACTCCATTTTTTTTGGCTGACGCATTGAGTCGAGCGCTTGCTGCCACGATAGCCCCTGCGAGGTAAGCCCCCGGTAAACAGGTGCCCGCATTATTGCCGCCTTTATCAGTGCACTGTCGGTAAGCCACGGCGCCCTTTTGCCCCATTCCTTTTCAAACTCGGCCTGCAGTTTTGTTAAATGCTCTCCGGTGGCTTTTTCAGCCATCAGCTGCATACCGGCATCAATGGTGGTATATATTTTCAGCCCGTCGGTGTATAGATTATAATTTTCGCCGTCGTCATTTTTGTTGTTCTTGCACCACTCCAGCAAGTCCTTCTTCAAATGTTCGCGGAAATACGTTGCCGGCCCTTCGTTGGTGTCGAGCCTGGTGTACTGCAAGGCTATCGGCAGCTTTTTGATGGAAGCAGCTTTCTCGGCCGTCAGGTACCCGTATTTATACATTTGCTGTATTACCACGTTCCGACGCTGCATGGCACGGTCCGGAAACACCCGCGGGTTGTACATGTACGACCCCTTGAGCATGCCGATTAATACAGCAGACTGTTCGACAGCCAAGTCCCTGGTGCCAACGTTGAAGAATCTTCGCGAAGCACTTTCAATACCATATACCGAATCGCCAAAAGGGACCGTGTTGAGATAAAGTGCAATGATTTGCTTTTTGTCGTACACCTTTTCGAGCCGTTGGGCTATGATCATCTCCCTGATTTTGTTTACCGGCAGGCTGAATAGTCCATGGTTTTCGCGCGGGAAGAGGTTTTTTGCCAGCTGCTGTGTAAGGGTGCTACCTCCACCGGCTTCTTTTTGCTGCAACAGAATGGTTCGTACCAGCACACGCACAAGGCTCCGGTAGTCTATGCCGCTGTGTTCGTAAAAGCGCACATCTTCGGTGGCAATCAGGGCATTAACCACGTGTGCCGGCAGTGCATCATAGTCAACCGGCGTGCGGTCGTACAGGTAGTACTTACCCAGCAGCTTTCCATCGGCTGAGTAAACTTCGGACGAAAGGCTATTGCGTATTTTTTTTAATTCCTCAGCGCCAGGTACAGGACCAAAAAAACCTGCCAGCACCCCCAGCCAAAGCAGCAGTGGAGCGGCAAGTACAAAAACAATTAAACGAAGAGAGCCGGCAATCAGCTTTCTTTTCTTTAACAAACCCATAGCTTTTTAGTAGTAGGTTACCGCACACTCCGGTCTTTCCTTTTTAAAATCAGAGATTTCCCGGGAAGATATCCGGGTATTGAAGCAAACAAGAGATTGCAGTTTCCTTATCTCTATTAAACGATCGAGGCGCCTTACTTTCGTATTTGCAAAGTCGATTTCTTTTAATGCTGAAAAGCGCTCCACTCCCTTCAGGTTTTTGAGCTGAGTGCCAGCACAATACAGCTGCTCAAGGCCCGATAAATTATCTATCTGACGCAGGTCGTCAACGGGTGTGTTGCTCACATTCAGCACCCGCAAAAACACCAGCTCACGCAGCGGTGTTAGGTCCGAAACGGGGTTTTTGGAGCAGTCCAATACCTCCAGCTCGCTAAGCTGCCGAATCTCACTCAGGTCAGAAATACCGATGGCACTAATCTTCAGCTCCTTCAGGCAAAGGAATCGGTAGAGCGGAGTTAAGGAAGCGATTTGCCTTCCGGAAGCGTCAATGGTGCCTTTCACAACGAGCTTATGCAAGTCCACAGGGTCCGGAGTCTCACTCATGTCTGCGTTGTTTCTGAAAATCGCCTGCCATTCAGCGGAAAGGCCGTTCCACCAGTCCTGCAAAACCCGGGTTTGGTAAATCACGATGCTCTCAGGGTTGGCTTTCAGCAGCGTAGCCACACTTCCCTGCGACGCAAAAGTGTCGTCGATATTCAGGTACCTGAGCTTCGGCAGCACCAGCAGCGGGCCGAGGTCGTACACCTTGGTATTGATAAGCTCAATATACTCCAGCTCCTTGAGTTCTCGCAGTGCTGAAAGATTTTCAACAGGTGTTTCGTTGGCTTTCAGCACCCGCAGGTTTTGTAAACCCGAAAGAGAAATGAGTTCATTGACCGGATTTTTGCTGATATCAAGAAATCTGAGGTTTTTGAACCTTTCCAGGGCTGCCAGCCCCTGAATGCCCTTGTTTACAAGTACCAGCGAGTCGCTTCTGATAAGGGCAACGAGGTGCTCCTTGCTGATCTTTTGTCCCCGGGCAATTTGCAGCTCTGTTTGAAAAGCCATCCGCCACTCGCCAGGCAGCGAATTCCACCAATCTTCCAGCTGCCGGCTATTCATAATTACCAGCGTATTCCTCTTTTTCCTCATAAAGGCATCGGCCTGGGCATCGGGCACAGAGGTGTTGTCGCAATATACCTTCTCCAAAACAGGCAGGTTTTCCAGCGGCTGAAGCGAGGACACCGGTGTTTCGTTAATTTCCAGCACCTGCAGGGCCTTCGCCTCCGACAGGGGGGCAAGATCCTGAACAAAAGTTTGGTTGGCCACCAGCTGCCTCAGGTTTCGCAGTCCACGCAAGCCTTCAATGTTGTAGGTAGAAGTAAAGGAGATATCGAGTATTTCGAGTTGAACGAGGTTTGCAAGCAGCTCCACGTCACCAAAGGCAGTAAAAGACAAATCCAGTTTTTCCAGCTGTGTAAGCTGCGCCAGCGGGCCAAAATCAGTAGCGGGCAGGCTCTTTACATTAAGCTCCTTCAGCCTGTCGAGTTGGCTGAGAACAGCCAGGTCGCTCACCTGTGTGTTGGAGAGATCAAGCACCGAAATATTACCGGCATATTTGAGGTAGTCCACATTGTTGAGTGTGGTCGACGACACGTTGAGGTAGGCAAGCTCCGACAACCCCCTAAGCGGGCCAATATCGTTCACTCGTGTGTTGCTTATATCCAGAAAAGCAAGATCGAGCAGCATTTCAACCGGCTCAATATCTGCAATCAGCCGATTGTTGCCCAAGTAGAGTGAATCCACTGCCGCCATAGATAGCAGTTGTTCCGCTGTTGGTTCCTCCTGCACCACAACACCGGCTGCTTCGGACAGGATGGTCATCCACTCGAACGACAAATTGCCCCACCACTCCTTTAAAGCCTTTTCCCGGCTTATCCGGGTGGTATAAATACTGGCTATTTTCAGGTCTTCCTTTTCCTTGTCCAGGTTAACCTCAATAAATCTCTTTTGTGTGTTTTGTATGTCTTGTCCGTCTATCGGCACGCCCTTCAAAGTGCGGTTTGTTTCAACTTTAAAGTACCAGTCGCCATTGTCTCTTTTTAGCGGCTCCACTTTTACAATCTCGAATTCGAACTGCACATGGTCAAAGAAAAAGTCGATGTCTTTCAGGTATGCTGTTACGTCTTTGTTGGTCACCACCAGGCGATCGGCAAGCAGGTCGTCCTCCACTTGCACGTCCTTATCCCGAAAAATCTTCTGGTAGCTTTCGGAGATGATCACCTCTTTGTCGCGCTGAGACGTGGCCCTGTTGCCTACGGTATTCAAAATATACTGCAAAAAGCTCACGAGATCCTTCGTGCGCTCTTCGTATTGCTTTAAATCGCTCTCCTTTACTGCCTGTTGCGCCTTAGCCGGATTGCCAACAATCAAAAAACACCATACGCCTGCCAAAAACAGGACATTACTTTTTCCCATACAAATAATTCTTGATCGATTGTTTATCGCCCGGACCCGTTTTTACCAAATTCGAGATCAACCAACCGGTGTTGTATCCTTCCCTGTTAAATTCCGAAAGCTCAAAATACCAGTTGTCGAACTGGAAGAAATGGAATTTCACTTCCTTTACCGTTTTAAACTTTAGATTTCCCTTTTTAATCTCGTAAAGAAACAACGTGAGGAAATCGGGTTCAAAGTTTTGCAGCGTAAACGACTCCGGATTCTCCTGCCCCTCAAGTGCCTTTCGGAGGTTCATAAAATCGAGCTCATGACTAAGCGGATGCAAGAATTTTTTAGCAGCCGTGGTGTCTTTGTTGAAATAAGCCCTTAGCGCATCCGAATATACTTCTTCAATCACCCACTCATAGCCCAGCCGCTGAGGCTGTATCTTCAGAAAAAGCGTTATCGGCTGCTCCTTTCCCTGGTAGTTGAAAATAGTGCTTACTTCCGCCATCCACTCCCCTTTGTGAAAGTCGAGTATTTGCGGCGAATTTTTATCGACCACCTCCTGTACAAAATCCCGCTTCAGCGAGTTCGAAATGCCCGTATTCTGGTTGTCGAAAAGAATGCCCAGATACTTTTTGCGCAAGTTCAGGTCGCGGTAGTTTTTGTCGCCTGCGTAGTAGCGGTTTCCCTTTTCGTCTTCCTCGCCATTGAATCGCCTGAAGAATTGGTTGACTAGTTTAGTTTGTGCATAAAGCCTGCTTTCGTCTTCTCCACCGGGTATCTGCTGCGCATTTACCACCTCATACGAAAGCGAAAAAAAACCGGCCAATATGCAAAAAAACGAGGTTGTCAGTTTCATGCAGAGGTTTCTGTTACCCTGATGTCGCCAAGCAACACATCCCAGAACTCGATGGTACGGCCGGAGATTTGTGTTTTCTTGCGCTCAACATAAATTGTAATATCTTTTTTTGTTGTGTCTTTGTAGTTGAGGCCATCATCCGAGGTACCTTCGAACCGCTGGTAAATGGTGATTACACCTACATAACGGCCGTCCGGTTGTCGCTCCAAATCGCTGATGTAGTGGATATCGTACCAGCTAATGGTAACTTTGTCGTAATTCAGCGCCATTAGTCGCTCAAAGTACTGCCGTACCTTGTAGTAATTAATTTCGGTAGAGCTTAGCGACGACACGCCCATTTCGCTGTCGGGTGCGAAGAGTTCTTCTGCCCTGTCCATTACCCTGGTGGCTTCAGAATACGCCGTTTTCTTGTCTCCGATTATGCTGATATACTTGCTCAGGTCTTTTACCTTTTCAAGTGCCAGGGAGTCGATCGCCTGTTTCCGCCGGGGGCTAATATCGGCTGTTTGCGCCATTACACTCGTGAACGAACCAACCAGCAGAAAAGCTAATACGTATTTTATATTTGATTGCATGTTAATTTCTTTAATGTGTATGTTTCAGCCTGTTATTTTCTGATAAGTTCAAGCTCAGTTATTTTTCCTGAAGCATCGGTTTTCATCTTATTCACGTTGTTCAGGTTTTTTCTCTGGTCTTTCAGGTAGTTGAGGTAATGCTGCGCAGTGGTGGGCTCGTCGTAATCTACCTCTCCGGAGGACGACTGGTAAATTACAATAAAAACAGGCACATCGGGCGAAGCAAACAACGACAGCGCCTCATTAATGCTGCTGTTGGCTGAAGTAACAGACGGAGCCGACACAATGGCATTAAAATACCTTGAAAGCTGTGAGGAAATAGCCATTTCGTTCCTGGCTTTGTCTCTGGTTTCGTCTTCCAGTTCCTTATTGGCATCGTCATAAGTGATGTCTTTTTCCACTACCTCCTGCTGGGGCTGCGACACCTCCGACACTTTCTTCTTGCTCTTGCATGATGAAACGCCAAAGGCAACGAGGGCAAGCAGCAGGGTGGCCCTGATCCAATGTTTCACTTGTGCTAAATTGTTCATTGAGTTTTTTGTTTTAGTTTAAAGAGAGGGTTTTTCACCCAACTGAAGACCTGTATATTTATATAGTTTCAAATCGCAAAAAACGTTCTTTCAGCGCACAAATTGTTTGCCATGTTTTAAAATTACCGTAACGGTTGCACGCTGTGCGAAAGTGAACGGGCTTGTGTTTTTTTTCAGTTAGAACTTCCCGCCACGACTAATTCATCTTTGGCAGTTTTTAGCCGTGAGTACGACTTGTTGACACCCGTGAGCTGCCTGCTGCTAAACGACCTGGCAGTCTCTTCCTCACCGTTGGCCGAGTATTTTTTCAGCCGGTTTTCCAGCTCTGTCAGGTATCGCAGCGATTCGTTCAGATAAAATTGATCAAATTTCTCCGTTTTCACTTGTTGCTCCATGAAGTGGTAATCCCGCTCGGCTTCGCTACTTAGTGAAGCCGGCAATTTCACCCTCGACCGGGTAGCAAAAACGTTCAAATCAAAAATGAAGTCGTTCATGAGCGCTTCTACATCGGAAGCTACAAGGTAAGTAGTTCTGAGGTTCGCACTTTGCTTAGCCAAAACCGCGAGATTCTTAACAAATTGCGCGTCGTTTTGCACGTCAACCAAATGCTTCGCCATTTCTTTCTTACTTCCCGAAAATTTTTCTTCGTTTTTACTTATTGCCCCATAGTAAGTACTCGATCTGCAGCCAGCAACCGCCAGCAGTATGAGACAAACCGCGAAAATTCTTGAAATCATAGCTTCTAATTAAAAATTAAGCAATGGATTTTTATTTTTAGTTTCAAAACGCTTAAAAACAAACAAACATGATTAGCGGAGAAAAAATATGTTAGCCCAACTAAATTTAGTTATATTTTTTACTTGTTAAGTACAAAACTTGAAACGCTGCAATTTGCAGATTGTTGTTGTGCTTACAAATAAAAAACTTAAAATTTCCTACCGGCACCTGAATACGATCCTGAAAAACCAAAAACACCATGCTCAATTCTCTTATGCTCCGTCACGCTGTTATCTTATTGCTCACACTTTCTCTTTCGTGCAACCCGGCAAAGGTAGATCCGCCAACTCCCTTAATGCCAGTGCCATCGGCTGCCCAACTTGCCTGGCACGAGCTTGAGCAATATGCCTTTATCCATTTTACCACCAACACCTTTACCGACAAGGAATGGGGATTTGGCGACGAACCGGAAAGTATTTTTAACCCGACCGAGCTTAATGTAAACCAGTGGGTCCAGGTAATTAAGGAAGCCGGCCTCAGGGCGATTATTCTCACAGCCAAACACCACGACGGCTTCTGCCTGTGGCCAAGTGAATACACCGAGCACAGCATCAAAAACAGCCCGTACAAAAATGGAAACGGCGACCTGGTAAAAGAACTTGCCGAAGCCAGCCGGCGCGAAGGTCTGCTTTTTGGAATCTACCTCTCCCCCTGGGACCGCAATCATCCGGAATATGGGCGCCCTGCTTATGTTACCTACTACAGAAACCAGCTGAAGGAAATCTTTACCAACTACGGGCCTGTTTTCGAGATGTGGTTCGACGGCGCCAATGGGGGCGACGGCCATTACGGCGGAGCCAACGAAACCCGCAGGATCGATGGCAGCACCTATTACGACTGGCCCGGCACCATCAGTATGGTGCGCAAAATGGAACCCTCCGTGCTGTTTTTCAGCGACGCCGGGCCCGACATCCGATGGGTAGGTAATGAAAGAGGAATAGCCGGCGAAACCAACTGGAACACCATAAGCAACGACACGCTCTTTGCGGGAAAGGCCGGCATTGAGCAGCTTCTGAACACCGGCCATCCGGAAGGAACCAGCTGGATACCGGCAGAAGTTGATGTATCGATCAGGCCGGGGTGGTTTTACCATGCCTCGCAAGACACGCTGGTGAAAACCCCCGAAAAGCTATTCGAAATATACCTTACCTCGGTGGGCAGGGGTTCCAACCTGTTGCTGAACATCCCGCCCGACAGAAGAGGGCTCATCCACGAAAGAGACGTAGAAGCATTGAGGGGCTGGAAGGCGCTGGTGGAGCAGGCATTCAGCAAAAATCTTGCAAACGGAGCCGTGGCATCTGCAAGCAGCGTGCGGGGCAATGCACGAGCGTTTGGAGCACACAACCTTACCGATAGTGATAAGGAAACCTATTGGGCAACCGACGACGATACAATAAATGCTTCTGTTGAAATAACACTGAACCAGCCAACAACCATCAGCTACCTCTTGCTTAGCGAGTACATCAAACTGGGGCAGCGAGTAAAGTCGTTTAAAGCCGAAGCGCTGGTAGACAACGAGTGGATGGAAATTGCAAAGGGTACAACGATCGGGTACAAAAGAATATTAAAAACGGCGCCTGTGGAATCCGACAAGGTAAGAGTGACAATAGTTGATGCAAAAGCTTGCCCGGCACTTTCAGCCATTGAGTTGTATTAGCATAGGTGTTGTACTACAAAGCGCCAACCTTCTGGAGGTGCCCTACCCACACCTCATAGCCCTGCCGGTTGAGGTGCAATCCATCGGTTGTTAGGTCGGCCCTGAGCCGCTGCCGGTCGTCGAGAAACAACGGAAACAGGTTAATGAATGTAACGCCGGTATCCATTGCCACTTTGTGAATAAGCTGGTTGGCCATGAGCACACGATACTGCTTGTCGTAGTGCTGAGGGAAGCCGGGGTATTCAGGATTCACCGGCAGTATGCTCTGCACGTATATTTGTGTGGCAGGCGTTTCTTTTTGCAGGCGAACCACAATCTTACGGATGTTGTCGGCAATTACCGCATCAGGAATATCATTGCCAATATCGTTGATGCCAATGAGCAGAAATAGTTTGGAGGGCTTTCGTTCAATAACCTCGTCGAGCCTATTGAGAACGCCGTAGGTAAAATCGCCTCCTATTCCCCGGTTTACAACCGTGGGGTCGCCGAGAAGTTCGGCCCATGGGCCACCTTCTGTAATACTGTTTCCAAGAAAAAGGACTTTGTTTGTACTCATGGGTTCTTTTGCAAACTTTTCCAGCCTCCTTTCGTGGTGGTCCATTATAAAAGGAATGGTATCAAAAACGCGCTGGTGTGTGACGGACTGGGATTTTG
>CBFGTI010000154.1:0-13115 GCA_965651695.1 uncultured Imperialibacter sp.
CCTTCCGGCGAATAGCCACCTTCCTTTGCCAAAACCAAACCCATCAGCGCCGAAATGGTAGCAGTGAAGCCGGCAACCAGAAGAAGATCGTCGAACTGTGGTTTTTCTTCATTTGTTTGGCCCGGTGCCGGATATGCTATTTTCCACGCGGCGTATAAGATCAGTAGTACAATGGGAAAGTGCAGCAGCAGTGGGTGCATTCTTCCGGCCACCTGCAGCCACGGCGGCGCTAGAAATTTGTCTTCAAATACCAACAAAAACGCCAGCAAACAGAAGAAAAAGAATGTTGCGTTGTTTACCAGGCCGCGCAGCGTTTTCATATCACAGCACTTTTTTAAAAAACCTCGAGTCGCCCGTTCCCACATCGCTTTTTAGCAACGCAAGGCCTTCGGCCATTTTTTTCAACGGCCGGGGCATTTTACGCAACGGCTTCGGAATAAGCTTCTGGAGCTTTTGACCAACCTTTTCTTTTTTCCAGATAATATGTTCGTAGTCGCTCTGCTGCGGCGTAATGGCAAATATCTTTTCCTCGCTTATTTTCCTCGCCACCACCATTAAAAATGAAGGATAGGCGTTATTCAAAATCACCCGCTCTCTTACCACTGCGGGATCTTTCACCTCGTAAAAGTGTGTACTACGGTCGTCAATAAAGAAATACATCTTCTTCACTTCGAACCCATTTTCTTTCGAAAACACACGGTAATACAATTCGGGGCTAAACTGGTAGAAGCCGTGCCCGAAGAAATTGTTGCATGGTGTGATACCGATATAGTTTCCCCCTACCCGCAAGAGCTCCATGCAGTTTTTGATGGCAACGGGAAAGTTGAAAACATGCTCAAGTGTGCCGCTGTCGATGAGGGTATCGTAGCTGTTTTTGAGCTCCGCCGGAATCGTGTTGTTGAGGTCGTGTAACAGCGTGGCTTTTTCGTAGTCGGACACATCCATTGAGTGCACTTCTGTAGCCCCCACAAGTTGGAGGAAACCTTCGCAATAGCCGTTGCTGGCGGATTTTATTTCACGTGCAACAGCTTTGTATCCGAAAGTGTCAAGGTTTTTTTGCAGGTCACGCTTGGTGAGGTTGAGGCGCTGCCTGCCAAGCGTAAGCACTTTGCCAAGGGGCAAACCGTCTTTGGCCAGGTGCATCAGCAGCTTTGTCGCATTTATGTTTAGTCCCATAAATGGAAATATAGTGTTATATTTTGAGTTATGGCAGCAAGGCTAAAATTGCCTGCGTTTTAAATTTCACTCAATCGGCAAGAGCTTATACTGCTGGCGCTTTCGGTTGTGACCTACAATCCTGTAGCGGTGGATTTGACTAGGGAAGATCGTCATTGCATAGTTGTCATTTTAAGCCAGCCTGTTTCAGAATGTTACTCTCTGTTCCTACTTCCTCACTTTTGGGTATATAGTCCACCATCCTCTTTCATTCCTTCCAAATGAAGAAGAATTGCTGCCTGTATATGCTCCTCCGTCTCTTCACGTGTATCCCCCACGGTGATGCAACCCGGAAGGTCAGGAACATATGCGCTAAACCCAGTATCCGTCTTTTCTATTACTACTAAATATCCCATATCACTTTTAACTTAAAGCTACTTAGAATTATTCTGCTTTTTAAGGTATTCACAAACTGATCTCTAAGCCATTATTCCCTTCACCAAACTTCCCGATACATCCGTTAGCCGGTATCTTCGCCCGAGGTGCTTGTAGGTAAGCCGCTCATGGTTTAGACCCATCAGGTGAAGCACGGTGGCATGGAAGTCGTTTACATGCACCGGGTTTTCGGTAATGTTGTAGCCGAAATCGTCGGTAGCTCCGTACACTACTCCGGGTTTTACCCCTCCGCCGGCCATCCAGATAGTGAAACAGCGTGGATGGTGGTCGCGCCCATAGTTGTCGGCGGTGAGTGTACCCTGGCAGTAGTTGGTTCTGCCAAACTCGCCTCCCCATATCACCAGCGTTTCGTCGAGCAGGCCTCTTTGCTTCAGGTCCATTACAAGTGCGGCCGACGATTGGTCGGTATCTTTGCACTGCCCAACTATTTGCCCCGGCAGGTTGTCGTGCGCATCCCACCCCTGGTGGTACAGCTGCACAAAACGAACGCCGCTTTCGCTTAATTTCCGGGCGAGTAAACAGTTGGCGGCATAAGTGCCGGGTACCAGGCAGTCGGAGCCGTACATTTTTACAATGGATTCGGGTTCATTCCTGAGGTCGGTAATTTCCGGCACCGATGTTTGCATACGGTAGGCCAGCTCGTATTGCTGAATTTTTGCCGCTATTTCCGGGTCGCCAAACTCCTGGTAGTTCTGCTGGTTTAGTTCTGCCAGCTTGTCCAGCATCTTTCGGCGCTCAGCCTGCTCCATGCCTTCGGGGTTGTTGAGGTAAAGCACTGGATCGTCGCCGCTGCTGAACTGCACTCCCTGGTGAACGGAATCGAGGAAGCCGTTGGTCCACAGCTTGGAGTAGACGCCCTGACCATTGCCTTTTCCTTTTGATAGGAGCACACAAAAAGCCGGAAGGTTTTTGTTTTCGCTTCCCAGCCCGTAGCTCAGCCACGCACCCATGCTCGGCCGGTTGCCCACCTGTGCGCCGGTTTGGAAGAAAGTAAGGGCGGGGTCGTGGTTAATGGCTTCGGTATACATACTTTTTACGAAGCAAAGCTCGTCAGCAATTTTAGCTGTATGAGGCATGAGGTCGCTGATCCAAGCCCCACTCTGGCCATGTTGCTGAAAGTTGAAAATAGTGCCCGCCAGCGGAAATCTTTCCTGACCCGAGGTCATACCGGTGAGCCGCTGCCCCATGCGAACCGACTCGGGCAGGTCTTGCCCCTGCATTTTTTGAAGCACGGGCTTATAGTCGAAAAGGTCGAGCTGCGAGGGAGCGCCATTCTGAAACAAGTAAATGATCCGTTTGGCTTTGGGAGCAAAATGCGGGAGCTGGGCAAAAACCTCCTGCTCCGGATCGCCCCCGTTTTTAAACAGATCGGGGATAAGCAACGAACCAAGCGCAGCACTGCCAATGCCCAGACTAAGCTTTGAGAGAAATTTTCTCCTGTTGTGGTGTAAGCCGTTTTCAAGTTGTTCCTTTTCCATGACTCAGGTTTTGGTAATGGCTTCTTCCATATTGTATATAAGCTGAATAACGTTGGCGAGTGCTGCCGCCGCTGCTCTATCGACCGCCAGATGAGGAAACTCGCCGGCACCCAGGGCGATTTCCGGATCCAGCTTACCACTGCCGTAGCTGCTTAGCTGCTCCTCGAAATAGCCCTTTAAGACAGCTTTTTCCCTCGCTGAAGGAAACCTGCAAACAATTGACCTGAAGGCTTTTTCAATTTTCTCTTCAGCGGTAATATCCTCGGCAACAAGCTTTTCTGCTAAAACCCGCGCTGCCTCTAACACTGTGGGGTCGTTCATCATTACCAGTGCCTGCAGCGGAGTGTTGGTTTTTGTTCTCTTTACCTCGCATTGGTCTCGGTTGCTTCCGTCGAAGATCATAAGTGCAGGCGGTGGAAGTGTTAACTTTATGAAGGTATACATCCCCCGCCGGTAGAGGGCGTTGCCTTTGTCTTGTTTGTAAGTGGCCAATACGCCCCTTCCTGAAGTGGCAGCTTCCCACAAGCCCGCAGGCTGGTAGGGTTTTACACTGGGGCCGCCAATTTCTGTATTCAGCAGGCCACTGCTTGCCAATACTACATCTTTTACGAATTCAGCCGGCAGCCGGAAACGGGCAGCTCTTGATAAATAAATATTTTCCGGGTCGGCCTGTAGCTTCTTCTTGCTGGTTTTCGCCGACTGCATGTAGGTAGCGGACGTAACAATTCGCTTTACCAGCTTCTTTATATCCCACCCGCTTTCCATAAAATCTACGGCCAGCCAGTCGAGCAGCTCGGGATGGGAGGGCAGCTCGCCCTGCATGCCGAAATCGCCGCTGGTTTTCACGAGACCCCGTCCGAAAAACTCCTGCCAAACCTGGTTTACAAACACCCTGGCGGTAAGCGGGTTATTTCTGTCGACGGTCCACTGGTCCAGCCCGAGGCGGTTGCGAGGATAAATGGTGGTGTCGAAAGGCATTACAACTGCCAAAGGTGCAGCCTTTACTTCCTCTGTTGGAGTATTGTACTGCCCGCGGCTGAGCACGTAGGTTTTGCGCAGTGTATCCAGCTCGTCCATTACCGACACCGTCATGGTATCGGTTTCAAGTTTTTTGATGAAGGAAAGCACACCCTGCAAATCTTCTTCAGTAATCTTCATCAGCGGATGCTTGGCGGGCTTCGATACGCTCACATCGCCTTCGTAACCCACCTCCGGCGTATTGTTGAAAAAGGCGAGCAACCGGTAATAGTCTTTTTGCGAAATAGGATCGTATTTGTGGTCGTGGCATTGGGCGCACTCTACCGTAAGCCCCAGCGCACTGAGGCTGTAGGTTTTGGTTTTATCAAGCAGGTACTCAATCCTGTATTCTTCCTCTATTACACCACCTTCCTCGGTGTATTTATGGTTTCGCAGAAAAGCCGTTGCCAACACTTTTTCCTTATCTGCATTGGGCAACATATCGCCGGCTATTTGCCAGGTGAGAAACTGGTCGTAAGGAAGGTTGTTGTTAAATGCATGAATTACCCAATCACGCCAGGGCCATTGGGTTCGTATGTTGTCGTCCTGGTAGCCATAGGAGTCGGCATAGCGCCCCACATCCAGCCAATGCACAGCCATTTTCTCCCCGTAAGCAGGTTTCGCCAAAAGCTCATCGACCATTTTTTCGTAAGCATCTTCGGTGTCGTCGGCGAGGAAACCGTCCATCATTTCCAGTGTTGGAGGCAAGCCGTTCAGGTCCAGCGAAAGCCTCTTTAGCAGCCGCTCCTTATCGGCAAGGCCGTTCGGCTCGAGCGCCTTTTCGTCCAGCTTGCCAAGCATAAAATAATCAATCTCGTTTCGGCACCATTCTTCGTCGGATACTTCGGGCAGCTCCGCTTGAACGGGCGGAATGAAAGCCCAGTGCTTTTCGTATTGTGCGCCTTGCTCAATCCACTTTCTCACGAGGGCAATTTCATCCGGGGTTAGCAACGGCAGGTGCGACTCGGCGCTGGGCATCTGGTAGGCAGGATCAGCGGAAGAAATTCTTTTCACTAACTCCGACTCGTCGGGTTTTCCCGGCACGATGGCGTATTTGCCCTTGTTTTCTTTTAGCTCAGCCATCGCCAGCTCCGGAATATCCAAACGCAGTCCCGCTTGCATTTTGGAAACATCCGGCCCATGGCAAACGAAGCAGCGATCGCTTAATAGCGGCCTGATGTGGAAATTGTAGCTAACCTTGTCGGGGAGGCCGCGTTGAGAAAGCTGACTGCAGCTCAGGCCGCATAGGAAAATGCCCAGCAACGAGCCACTAAATACGAACCCGGAAAAACGCCTTGACGACATGTGAAAGCAGGGTTAATGAAACGGCGAAGGTGAGTTCACACAGAACACACACAGATTAACCATAAATTTAGAAGAAAAGAGGAGAATTAAAACAGGAGTGGCCTGCGGTGGTACAATATGGCTTCTATCGGCTCATCCACGTTTGAAACAAAGTACCCCTGCAGGCTTGGCCTCACATCCCCAAAGTAGCCGGAGGCGCCTCAGGATGTTTTACATACCTTTCAAAAAACTCGATAAACCTGCCCAGCCGGTCCATCATCCTAAGCGGATTGCCGCTCCGGCTTAGTTCGTGTCCTTCGCCGGGGTAGCGCACGTACTCCACGGGCCTGTCGAGTATTTTCAGGCTTTTGTAGAGCATTTCCGACTGTACAACTCCGGTGCGTAAATCCTGATCGGAATGCATGAGCAGCAGTGGGGTTTGAATGTGCTGCACATAACTAATTGGCGAATTTTCATCCAAAATCTTCTGTACACCATCTTCCCACGGATAGCCAAAATGCGAAGGCACCAGTCGCCAGGCGTTACCCTCTCCCATAAAGGTTGTCATGTCGTAAACGCCACGTTGCGCATTGGCTGCTTTGAAGCGGTGGTCGTGCGAAATAATCCAAGCCACCATATAGCCGGCGTAGCTGCCCCCCGTTACAAAAAGCTGATCGGCGTCCATCCAGCTGTGCCTCGCAGTGGCGTCGTCGAGCGCTGCGAGAATATCGTTGGCAGGCTCGGTTCCCCAATTGCGGTGGTTTCCTTTTTTAAAGGCATCACCATAGCCCCCGCTTCCCCGCGGATTGGAAAACACTACACCGTAGCCCCAGCTTGCCAGCAGTTGAAACTCGTGCCACATGCTGTAACCCGAGGGCCCCCACATGGCCGACGGTCCACCATGAATTTCGAGAATGGTTGGATACTTCACACCCGCTTTTCGACCCACCGGCTCCAGTACCCAATACTGTACCTTCACACCGTCGGGCCGCGTAGTCCAGTATTCCGTTAGGGGAACGATGTTTTTTTCCTGCAACCAGGCGGTGTTGAAGTTTGTAAGAGGCGACAAGTCCCTGCTTTTCAGGTCGAGGCTGTACAGCTCCCAGGGGTTTGAAAATGAGCTGACAGCTACCACCACTTTTTTCCCGGCAAGCGCAAAATCATTCACACCTTTGTCTCCGTCGAGCAACGTAGCAATTTCGCCCTTCTTTAGATCCATTACGTAAAGAGGCACGTCTCCTTCCGATGCTGCGGTGAAGTAAATTTTTTTACTGTCGGCCGAGAATACGGCCTGGCTGGCGTCGCGGTCAAAAGCCCGGGTTATCATGCGGGGACCGGAGCCGTCGCTGTTTGCCAGGCCCAGCTCGCCCTGTGTGGCATGCCTGTTCACGTCGTCGCGCATGGAAAAGAGCAACTGCTTGCCATCCGGCGAATACTGCGGGTTGCCAAGGGAAAATCCTTCCATGTGTAGCAACAATGCGGCATTGCCCGTGGTAGCATCAATCGTCCACAGGTCCGAGTAGGTCTGCTTGTCGGGCTCAACTTTGTACGCTACCGAACTGCAGACGATGGTGCGTCCATCCGGCGCCCAATTGGCGTTGCCAAAATCTTGCATGCCAGTAGTAAGCTGGTTGTGCGTATTGCCTTCCAGCGAGTGAATAAAGAGGTGGTTAAATGTGGTTTCCGCATTCAGGCCCTGCTCGCCCTGGAAATCCTGGTTGGTAAAAACACGGGGATTTTTATCAACTACGTTTTTGGCAAGCCAGGCCCGCAGCGCCGAAAGATCGCCGTCGGGCGAAGCTTTTATTTCTCCCTTTTCTTCATCTTTCAATGCTTTCCAATTAGGCTCGTCGCCCGGTGTGCGACCCGGTCGCTCATACGCCCAGGTACGATCGGCCTTCAGATCCCAGGCAGGAATGGCCGACGAAAAAAGGATGCTTCTCCCGTCGGGCGACCATTTGGGAGAGGAGGCACCATGTTTGGCGGAGGTGAGCGGGTAGGCCTCACCACCGGTTAAGGGCAATATCCATACTTGCGACTTCTCGTCGCTTGTCCGTACAAACGCTATTTTGGAGCCGTCTGGCGACCATACTGGCTGTGAGTCGCTTTTTTTGCCGTGGGTCAGCTGCACGGGCCCGGCATGCTCTTTTTCAAGATCAACCAGGTACAAATGCCTTGTATAGTAATAGTCTTTATCCTTTTGCTCCCGCCGGGTCACCACTGCTACGGCTTTCTTGTTGTCGGGCGAAACCTCCAGCTGTCCCGAAGTCACGATCTTCATCAGGTCTGAGGTAACTATGGGCTTTTTTCCCGGCTGCGCCAGTGCCGCTCCGCAAAGCACGAGTGAGAAGAAAATAGTGATGGCTGGTAGGTGCTTTTTCATACAGGTTAATGTTTATACGACTACGGAAATTGAAAAGAAAACCGCTGGAGGTCAAGAGAAAATACGCTATTGGTATAAATGGCCATACCTTGTAGCCGCGTGATTTATCAATACGTGCTATCTTTGAGCAAAACACTTAGTAATGCTCAAACCAGGAGATTTTCACGAAACCCCTTTTTCCGTTAGCCAGGAGCAGGTAAATGCCTTTGCAGAATTGAGTGGCGACAACAACCCTGTGCATATCGACGAAGCTTTTGCTGCTAACACGGCATTTCAAAGGCCTATTGTGCACGGCATTTACAGTGCGGCTATTTTCTCAAAAATTCTCGGCACTGTTTTTCCCGGCCAGGGCACTATTTACCTGGCGCAGACGCTGCAATTTAAACGTCCGGTTTTTCCGGGTGAGGCTTACACCGCCAGGGTGGAGGTGATAAGCCTGGACGGCCGCAATTCGGCAACACTTTCTACCAAACTAATGCACACTGCCACTGGCAAACCGGTGATTGAAGGCGAGGCTAAGGTGATGAACAAAGAGTTGATTCCGTGAGCCGGCGCTCTCAAGCCAGGTTAGGGAGTTCTTAGAATTTCCCACACAATGGCGTAGCGTGCCATCTGTTTTTCATCGGTCAGCTGCATGTCTGAAGTGTACGGGCCACCGGGCTTGTCTATCATCATTTTAATTTTCCCGAGCAGGTCGTTCGGGCTCAGGAAATCGTAGTCCCAAATTTCCAACTCTGCCATTTGGTTTACGGGCAGGTCGTGCACCACTAAGTTCACCGCTTGGGTTTGCTCCTTCATTTCAAAATACTTCTCACCCTCCGGCCAGATCTTCTTCCCATTGAGTTTGAGAAAAACCTCGTCGCCATCGGTTTCCTCATGCATGTAGCAATGGATGGCATTGATGCGGATCGATAATGTTTCCATAGGCTGAAAAGTCTATAAAATGGTCTGCCGCAGCTTGTTGGCAGCTCTTTCAAGCTCAACCAGTGCTTCAAGCGCAAGCACGGTTTCTTTATTTACCTTTAGAATTCCGGCCGCCTCCGCCACGCTTTCCCGCTCCTCGTCGGAGTAGTCGCCATCGGCATACGACATTCTGATGGCGTCGTAAAGCAGCACTTTGCTGTAATTGGCAATTTGATTTGGGTTCATGCTTTCGAAGATCTCTTCAAGGTCGGCGTCTTCCCATTCAAAGTCTTCCCAAGCATCAATTAGCGATTCGGCAACCTTGAGCGAACTCCCCAGCTCCTCTGTAAGCCAATCGAGCTCGGGGTCGGAAACATCGCCGTCGGCGCCGGCTATGGCCAAAAGAGCGAACCCGTAGTCCTTCCAGTATTTTTGAGGCACGATGCTCATCCCGTAAAAAGTAGGCGATATCGAAAGAAACTCATTCATATTTACGTCTGGTTAGGGTGTTATATGATACAAAATAGAAATTATATCCATTTTTTCTACTAGCGGACACGTAATAGTTTGCCGGCTTGCCTGTTAAAGTATATTACATACCCCTTACCACAGAATCTTCCTCCAATAACCTTTGGTTTTATGCTTAGCTTCATTTAATTAGAAACAAGATGGTAAACACTAAAGATATACCTATGTCACTACTCTCAACAAAAGATATTGCCAGCCTCAAAGCAAGGGGCTCTTCACCGGAAGTTGTGGAGCGCCAAATACAAAACTTTATTAACGACTTCCCACCTCTTCGGCTCGAAAAAGCTGCAACCGTTGGAGACGGGATTAAGAGAGTGCCCGAGGGGGAAGTGCAGGCTAAGGTGAGTGACTACACCGCAATGACCAGGGGTAAAAGGCTATTGAAATTTGTGCCGGCGTCTGGCGCGGCCAGCCGTATGTTCAAGGATTTGTTTGCTTTCATGGACGAATACAGCGGATCTGATGAAGATTACGAAAAAATGAAGGCCAACCAGAAAAGCGGCTCAATGTTCGACTTCTTTAAAAGACTTAGTGATTTTGCCTTTTATGAAGATCTGAAGAAAGCATTTGCCACAACGGGAGTAGCCCTTGAAGAAGCGCATGTGAAACGGCAGTACGTGCAGATACTCGAATACCTGCTGCTCGACAAGGGACTCGGTTATGGACAGTTGCCTAAAGGATTATTGAAATTTCACGCCTACCCCACGGGTGCACGCACACCCGCCGAAGAGCATCTCGTAGAAGGAGCCAACTATGCTTCGGCCGACGGCAAGGTGAAAATTCACTTTACGGTGAGCCCCGAGCACCGGGAGAAGTTCAGCAACCATATAGAGCAGATTAAGAAGACGTATGAAAACTCCTTCGGCGTAAAGTTCGATATATCTTTTTCGGAGCAAAAAGCATCTACTGACACCATAGCAGTAGATTTGAACAATGAGCCTTTTCGGGAAAGCGACGGTAGCCTGCTTTTCAGACCCGCGGGCCACGGTGCGCTACTCGAAAACCTGAACGACCTTGATGCAGACCTGATTTTTATCAAAAATATCGACAACGTGGTGCCCGACCGCCTCAAAGAAGAAACCATAGTGTACAAGAAGGTGATTGCCGCACTACTGCTCGACTACCAGGCTAAAATTTTCGAATTCCTGAAAAAGCTTGATGCCGGAAACGTGGGGCCGGAAGACATCAGGGCGATGTATGATTTTCTTGAAACGGAACTCTGCACCATCAATCACCCCGTGGGAAGGGATGCCACTGCCGCTGAACAAAAATTGTATCTGAAGAGCAAATTCGACAGACCCATAAGGGTATGCGGCATGGTAAAAAATGAAGGCGAGCCGGGCGGAGGGCCGTTTTGGTGCCGGAATGCTGACGGTAGCGTATCGTTGCAGATAGTTGAGAGTGCGCAGGTGGACCTGAAAGATGCAGCCCAAAAACGAATTTTTGAAGAAAGCACCCATTTTAATCCGGTAGACCTGGTGTGCGGCACCCGAGATTACCAGGGCCAGAAGCTGAACCTGATGAAGTTTACCGATCCGCAAACAGGATTTATCACGCAGAAATCTAAAGACGGTAAAGACCTCAAAGCCCAGGAGCTGCCCGGGTTGTGGAATGGCTCCATGAGTAACTGGAACACGGTGTTCGTGGAGGTACCCATAGCTACATTCAACCCGGTGAAGAAAGTGACTGATTTGCTGAAGGAGCAGCACCAGTAGAGATGGGCAAAGTCCGCATGTAGCATCCCAAATGCCGGTGTTCTAATAACCCGAAAGAAATTGGGAAGAGGTGATTATTGAAATCTCGCGAAATGGGTGTAACGAAAGAAGTTCTTTATCTCCAGTAACTATGCATTCCGCCCCGGCCGTAATTGCCAACTCGAGAAACATATTGTCGTCGGGGTCGGGGCAAGCATTAATTTGAATTGTTACAGGGACAAAAAGCATCCGTTGTTCCACCTGTGAAATAATTTCTGCCCTCTCGTCTGAGGAAAGGTATTTATCGAATTTTGGCCGTAATAACCTGGACCGGAACTCTTCGAAAGTGGCCGTGGAACAAACCACTACCCCCTGTTCTAAGGCTTTCATCTAATATACGCATTGTGACTAACAGAAGTATTGGAAAGGCTGGCACTAATCAGAGCATTGGTGTCAAACACAAAGACTTTAGTCATCTTCCTCCAATAGCTGCAGAAGAATTTCATCAGTCAACCCACGTGCTGCTACCTGATCGGCAACCTCATCGAGAAACCTTTTGTACTCTGGCAGCTGCGATAATACCGCAGCCCGATGCGTTTCGATCTCTTCCCTCGTTAAAGCGGGAAAGGAGCCAGTTAGCTGGCGCTGCTTTTTCTCAAGTGCCAGCAACTTATCGATAATCGTTGAAATTTTCTTCTTATGTACTTTTGAAGAACTCCTCCACCATTTCGCAGATTCTTCGGTGACTTCGATAACAATTTTTTCCATCAGGATCAAATCATCTATGAAGTTACAATATAACTTATCAGAAAAGAATTCACGAGTAGTGAAATCAATTCCCGCACATTTCCTCCATTCCAAACTCCGAGCCGATGGGGGCGCCATCGGGGGGGGTTACTTGCTTGTAGTATTCTTTCACTACCTCTGGCTTTTCTTTAAACAGCTCAATTTGTGAAGCCGCAAAAGCCAAATGCGCTTTCTGACCGGCGTCCGCTTCACTTTTCATCCTTCCGGTCATCCACTGCTGCAGCTCATCAAGCTTAAGGTAAGCAATGGCCCTTGCCTGGTCGTTGGCACTGGTTTCAGCGCATAGGGTCATCAGGTGGTACATCACCAGTTTGTCCACCACCCGCTGAATCTCGCCTGCATAGCCCGTCGAGTGGGTCTTTTTCCAGGTGGCGTTTATCAGTTTGTCAAGCAAGGCAGCAAGGCTGGGCTGTTGCGGGTTTACTGCATGTTGCGCCACCAGGCGGCTTGCCCGCTCCGGATGCAGCATATAGCTGAGCGTGAGGTCGGCGGCGGTTTCGGCGGCCGAAAGCGGATCGAAAACAACTCCTGTGCGTGCCTTGAAGGTCTCCCGTGTTCTTGGATAACCAAAAGGCCGGGGGGGAATTTTCTGCAGGAGCTTTTCCGGTAGCGCCAGCGCCTCGGGGCTCAAAGTGGCAAGTAACGCGTCAATAGCTTTGAGCTGAATGGCAGGATCGATGTATTTGGTAGTAAACTGCCCATCGCCCTTCATGGCATAGGTGTAGTCGAGGCCGCCCACCAGTTTCGACGCGGCATCCACCTGGTAGCGATGAAACAGATACATGGGTACGAGTGCCTCCTCGATCATTGCCATTGGGGCATCTTGCCGGATATTTTTTTCCGAAAAATTTTCCAAAACCTTCTTCCTGATACCCATCATCCGGTTCAGTTCGTCGGCTGCGTCAGGGCCATTGTCCCACAGGTGTGCATACGGATGCGCCCCGCCCATTGGCCGTGCGTCCTGGTCGGTAATATGCAGAAGCCCTTTCGAGAGGGTCTCTTTGATAATCGCATCCAGGGCGTCTTCTTCGTTGGTACCATCCGGAAAATCGGTGTAGCCGTATTTAATTGCCTGCTTGTCCCATTCGCCTATGCCAAGGTCGTATGCCTCAGACAGGTCTACGTTGCCGTTTGCATCTAACTTTACGTATGGGTGCGGGTAGTCCATTACCGAAGCCCTGTTGTTTACGCTCGATGCATAGCTGTGTACAATGCCCAACGTGTGCCCCACCTCGTGTGCCGACAGCTGGCGAATGCGGTTTAGCACCATTTTCATCATTTCATCCGACACCGGCCTGCCATCTTCGTACGGTGCCAGAAGCCCTTCAGCTATCAGCAGGTCTTGCCGGGCTCGCAGCGAACCGAGGCTTACATGGCCTTTGATAATTTCGCCGGTGCGAGGGTCCGACA
>CBFGTI010000155.1:0-13085 GCA_965651695.1 uncultured Imperialibacter sp.
TTAGTTTCTGGTAAAACAGGTTTGCTCTTAAGTTAAGGGCTGCTGGTTGGTCACACGACCAACCAACCAGGGCGGCGGACTGCACACAGATGCCCCTCCGGGCGGCCCGGACGGAGTCGTCCCACGTCGGCTCCAACAGGCTGACGAGCTTAACTTAAGAGCATTGGGGAGAGGGCAACGGAGAGGACTATTGACCACTAACTAAGCGACATTAAAAACAGGTTTGTTATTTGACTACTTCCTGTAAAAATACCTGGTAAACCAGAGTTTAAAGAAGGGGTCTTCGAACTCTGGTTCTTTACCAAAAAAGTCGACTATCTCTTTCTGTTCCAAAGAAGCCCTGGACCTGAGTACAGTGGCAGATGTTCCCATCTCGTATTTTTTCAAAGCCTCCTTTCCGGTGTATTCTTTTACACCGTCAGTAATGGCTTTAAGCAGGTTTATCTGGTTGCCAGTAAGGCTATTGATGATATTCTCGAATAAGGGACTCATCTGAATTATAGTATGCTCAAGTGCTTCTTCAACAATAGCATCCGTACAAACGCTGGTTGTTCTAATCCAGGTGGCTTGCGCTAATTGCTGCACTGTGGCGGGATGGTTGGAAGCTTCCTCTACTATTTTCTGGCAGAGCCTTTTATCGATATGTTTACCGGAATTTTCAAAATGCCAGGAAATAAAGTCGATCCAATAAGGTTCGGGGATTTTTTTGAGGTGAATTAAAGCACCGAACTTGTAAAAGGGCATAGAAGGATGGCTGAAGATATCCGACAGCATGTGACGCCTGCTTCCGTAAATAATGAAGGAGCAATTTTCAAATTGCTGCCAAGCTGCTCTCAATCTTTTTTGAAATGCCAATGGGTCGGGTAGAAAGTTGATGTTTTGAAACTCGTCAAGACACACCACGAGTTGTATGTTTTTCCTTTTGGATAAACTTTCAGGCAGATCAAGTATCTCGTTTGGATGCTTTTGTACTTCGGTCCAGTCAAATTGCACTGAAAATTCATTTAACGGGTCCGCTCCAAAAGAAAAATTGGGAATCAGTTTTTTGAAGATGCTTTTAGAAAGCTCAAGACGCTCATCCCATTTGTTTGCGACTGCTCTTAGTATTTCTTTGGTGAATAATTCGTAAAAGTCTTTCTCAGTTCTTACAGAAAACATGTCGATGAATGCAAATCGGACATTTTTTGTCTCCCGGAAGGTTTCGGATGTTTTTTTTACTAATGAGGACTTTCCCCAGCGCCGTGGAGATAGGATAACTACGTTCGTTTTGGCCCTGATGTAGTTAAAAAGATCTTGTTGTTCCTCTTCACGATCTGTAAAAGACGATCCTGAAGCTATTTTACCAAAAGTAAAGGGTATTGACATACTCCAAAGTTAACTTACACCGATGTAACTTACAATATTGTAAGTTACATCGGTGTAAGTTACATGATTGTAACTTATTACAGTTCCTCCTCTTGAGTGATGCCCGGGCGATAAATTTCGAACTCCACACGCCGGTTTAGGGCCCTATCAGCTTCGGTTAGTTCTTCTACGATCGGTTGGTCGCTGCCGTATCCTTCGTAGGTTACCCGCTGTTCTTCCACGCCACCAAAAATCACGATATAGTCGCGGATGTTTTTTGCCCTGATCCTCGACAAGCTGAGGTTGAATTCGGGCGATCCGGCTGCGTCCGTGTGCCCGGCTATGCGAAGGCGAAAATCGGGGTTGTCGTACATAAAATTGACAATTTTGTTCAAGTCGCCGTACATCTCAGTCTTCAGGTCGTACTTGCCATTGTCAAATTCTATCGATTCAAATTTCACCCGGCTTGCAATGGGTTCGGTGGTTCTATGCAGTTCCATGGGGCCGTTGAGGTAGAACATCTCTTCAATTCTGAAGAAGTCGTCGCCCTGTATTACCAGCAGGTAATTGTTGTTGTTGATAAGGTCGAACTCGAACGACCCATCGGGGCGCAGAAACTTGGGGGCTACCTCAATGCCGTCGTCCATATCGATAATGGACACGATGCCACGGAAAGGCTTGCCGGTAAGGCTGTCGGTAAGCGAGCCCCTGATGGTGGTGCGGGAACCCGGCTGCGCTTCCATGGGCAGTGGAAAGGAGTAAAGGTCCTGCATGTTCAGGTCGCGGTTTGCCGAGCGGGCATAAAACAGGTCTTTGGATTCTGAGTCGATGGTAAAATAAAACTCGCTGCCTCTTCCGTTTACAAGCGGGCCAATATTTACAGGTTCGCTCCACCGGTTTTCAATTTTGTAGCTTTTGTAAATATCAAATTCGCCGAAATTGTATAATTGGCCATTGCTGCTAAAATAGAGTATGTTGTACCGCGGATGGAAAAACGGGCTCACCTCATTGTTTCTCGTATTCACTATGGGGCCCAGGTTTTGTGCCGATGCCCAGGAGCCATTTTTTTGCCGGTAGGTAAAATAGATGTCGGATAGCCCAAATCCGCCCATGCGGTCGGAGGCAAAAAACAGCGTGTCTTCCGTGTGCGATAACGCAGGGTGGCTATCCCAGCTAAGGCTGTTTACCGTGGGGCCGAGGTTTTGGATACCGCCCCAGGTGCTGTCGGCTTGTAATTTGGCCACAAAAATGTCGCAGCTTCCCAGGTTTTCGGGGGCATCGCACCTGGCAAAGTACAGCGTTTTGCCATCGCGGCTAAGGCAGGCCGAGCCTTCGTTGTATTGGGTATTTATTCCTTTTAATGGCTGAGCTTCCTCCCAGTACTGGCCGTTTTTCATAGTGAAAAAAAGGTCTTCATTGCTGGCTGTCTGCAGATTTCGCCGTATCTCGTTGCGTTGCGAGGTAAAGAGAAGAATATTGTTGGATATATTTAATGTTGGCCCATAGTCGGCATTTCTGCTGTTTACGGTTCCTCCCATATTGAGTAAAACACCGCGGGGCGGCCGCAGTGTATCTATGGCTTTGCGATGCTCTACCAGTTCATAATAGTAGTCGAGCGGTACATAAAGATCGGCCTCCTGCTTGTTTAGCGAGTCATAGTAGAGCTCGATTTCCCGCAGGTTTATATCGGTATGATGATGCCTCAGCACCATTTTATACAGGGGTTTGGCGGAGTCTACACCTTCAAACAGCTCGGTGAGCTTGGCCAGCCGCCAAATCAGGTAGGTGTCTTTGTAAAAGTTCTGAATGCCGAAGTTTCGTACGTAAGCCTTAAGCTCCCGGTACACGGCCTCCCATTCTTTTTGTGCTTCGAGCTGGCGTATGCGCTCCAGCTTACCTTTGTCGTAGTAGGTGGCTACTTTATTGATATTGGGAAACTCGAAAATATTGAGTTCTATCCCGGGGTTTAGCGAGTCGGGAGTTGCCGTGGCGAGCTCGGGGCGCTTTTTTCTGTTTTCTTTCTGTGCATGCAGGTTTCCGGGTAAAAGCAGCGTCAGGCCAAGGAGTAGCGGGAGTCCGGGAAGGACAATTTTTTGCAAAAAAGCGTAAATTGCTTTTTGATAGAACAAAAAATGGCAAGGCAACACCATAGATCAACGGAAAGCGAGCGTTTCAAAAACAAGATATACCTTTTTGGCATATCTCTTGCAATTTATTCCTGCCAAGGCAATTTTACATCCTTCAGCTACTTTTAATGTCATATTGACATAACCGACTGCAAGAAACTATGAATAGCAATAAAGAAAAGGGATTCCCGAACATTTATTTATCAGAAATTAAAGAGGAAGAGTCGGAAGACCTTATTCAGTTGGTGTCGCCGGAATTTGAAGATGACTTAAAGCAGGCTGATTTACCGGACGAGGTTCCTATACTACCCATTAAAAATACTGTACTGTTTCCGGGGGTTGTTATTCCTATTACAGTAAGTAGGCAAAAGTCGATTCGCCTGGTAAAAAAAGCGTACAGGGGCAGCAGAATTATTGGCGTAGTTGCGCAAAAAAACAACAAGGCGGAAGATCCGAAATCGGTAGACCTGTTCACGATTGGCACCATTGCCCGCATTCTCAAAATGCTGGTAATGCCCGACGGCAACACTACTATCATTATCCAGGGTAAGAGCCGGTTTGGTATTGAGCAGGTAGTGCAGGAAGACCCCTTTATTACGGCGAGAGTGAAATTGCTTTCGGAGAGCTTTCCGGCAAAATCGCGAAAAGAAACCAAGGCGCTCGTCCAGTCGTTGAAAGACGCGGCTTATAAGGTAATGAAGCTGAACCCGGAGATTCCCAAGGAAGCACAGGCGGCATTGGGCAACATCGACAGCAGCAGCTTTCTTACCCATTTTTTGTCGTCGAACGTAAACGCTGATGTATCGGATAAGCAGAAGCTGCTTGAAACAAACGACGGCACACAGAGGGCAGAGCTGCTGCTCGAGTACCTGATGAAGGACATTCAGATGCTGGAGATAAAAGTTGAGATCCAGAATAAGGTACACTCCGACATCGACCAGCAACAAAGAGACTACTACCTCAGGCAGCAGATAAAGGTGCTTCAGAATGAGTTGGGCTCCGATGGCTCGGAAAAAGAGCTGCAGTCGTTAAGAAAACAGGCTGAGGAAAAAAACTGGCCTGCCGAGGTGAAGCTGCATTTCCTTAAGGAGCTGGACAAGATAACGCGGATGAATCCGGCGGCGGCAGAGTTTCCCGTATCCATGAATTACGTCGATTTCCTGATCAACCTGCCGTGGGGAGAATATACCAAAGACAATTTTGACCTGAAACGTGCCCGGGAAATCCTTGATGAAGACCACTACGGCATGAAGAAAGTAAAGGAGCGGATTCTTGAATACCTGGCAGTGCTGAAGCTGAAAGGCGACATGAAAAGCCCGATCCTTTGCCTGTACGGACCTCCCGGCGTAGGGAAAACATCGCTTGGCCGCTCGGTAGCCAGGGCATTGGACAGACAATATGTCAGGATGTCGCTCGGCGGCGTTCATGACGAGGCGGAGATTCGGGGTCACCGAAAAACTTATATCGGAGCCATGCCCGGAAAAATAGTGGGCAATATTTCTAAAGCAAAGTCGTCAAATCCCGTATTTATACTCGACGAAATCGACAAGGTGAATTCCGATTTCAGGGGCGATCCTTCGTCGGCACTGCTCGAAGTGCTTGACCCCGAGCAGAACAACAACTTTACCGATAACTACCTCGAAATAGGCTACGACCTGTCGAAAGTGCTGTTTATTGCCACAGCCAACAGTCTCGATACCATACAACCGGCACTGCGAGACCGGATGGAAATAATTGAAATAACGGGTTATACCCTTGAAGAAAAGATCGAGATAGCGAAGCGCCATTTGATCCCCAAGCAACGCAAAGAACATGGGGTGAAGGCATCGGAGATTAAGTTTTCCGATGAAGCCATTGCCAAAATAATAGACGATTACACGCGGGAATCGGGGGTGAGAACCCTGGAACGGCGCATTGCCACGGTTATCCGAAATGTGGCAAAGTCGATAGCAATGGAAGAAAAGTATGCCAAAACAATAAAGGAGAAGGAAGTACGGAATGTGCTGGGTGCTGAGATATACGACAAGGAATTTTACCAGGATAATAAGCAGCCGGGCGTGGTAACAGGCCTGGCCTGGACGCAAGTCGGCGGCGAAATCCTCTTTATAGAGTCGTCGCTGAGCCGCGGGAAAGGCAAATTGACGCTTTCCGGGCAGCTGGGCGACGTAATGAAAGAATCGGCAGTGGCTGCGCTTTCTTATCTAAAGTCGAACGCTGCCAGGTGGGGCATCGACTACCAGATTTTTGATTACTACGATTTACACGTGCATGTGCCGGCCGGGGCGGTTCCAAAAGACGGCCCTTCTGCCGGCATTACCATGCTTACCTCCCTGGCGTCGGTTTTCACTCAGCGGCGTGTGAGGGAGAAATTGGCCATGACCGGGGAGATAACTCTTCGGGGCAAAGTTTTGCCGGTGGGTGGAATAAAGGAGAAGATACTTGCTGCCAGAAGAGCCGGCATACAGGAAATTATTCTATGCAGCCGCAACAAGAAGGACATTGAAGAGATTGAGGCACATTACATTGAAGACTTGAAGATTCATTATGTAGAAATGGTGGATGAAGTGCTGGAAATTGCATTGCTTGATGAAAAAGCCGAGGGTGCCATGCAGCTATGGCCCATTAAAGACATGAAAAGAGAATTGGCTGCAGTTGCCGAAGAGTGATGAGATTATCCGCACGATATGGCAGCCTGATACTGGTGTTGCTGGCAGTGCTGCTCAGTGGCGTGGTGCATGCGCAAATAGGTGGCAGGGAATCTTTCCAGTTTTTGAACGTGCCGGTAAACGCCCGCCTTGCTGCGCTGGGAGGCAGCAACATCTCCTATAATGGCGGCGATGTGAATTGGACAAACTACAACCCCGCGACGCTCGACTCAGTAGTGGCACATGCTGTAGCTATCAGCTATGTTAATTTTTTTGGAGAGACCCGCTATAGCCAGCTTGCCTACGTGTTGCCGGTAAAACCTCTCGGGAAGGTTGGTTTAGGGCTTACACACTTAGGGCACGGGTCGTTTGAAAGCTATGATGAAGCGGGTAATTATCTCGGTACTTTCGACACCAGTGAATATGCTATCCGCATATCGGCGGCTCATCGGGTGGGGCCGTTTGTAATGGGCATAGCGCCGCAGTTGGCGGTATCCAGCATTGCGGGGTACCGGTCGGCTGCGCTGATGTTTGATGTGGGTGGGCTGTATCAGCACCCGGCAAGGCAGCTTACTGTAGGCATGGCCGTAAAAAACGCAGGCTTTGCTATTAGCAGGTATGCAGATGCAAAGAGCCGGCTGCCATTCGATGTTCAATTGGGAGTAACGTTCAAACCGGAGCAAATGCCCGTGATCTTTTCATTTACCGGCACAAATCTGCCCAGACAAAATATGAGTTATTACGAGCCCGCCAGCAGGGTCAACTTCAGCGGCAGCGAGCCGGATGTGTTCGACAAAGTGTTTGGGCGCATAAATATTGGAACTGAATTTTTACTGGGAAGCAATTTTCATTTGCTTGCCGGGTATAATCACAGGATCAGAAATGAGCTCAGGCTTGAGCAATCGCCAGGCGCTTCAGGATTTTCCTTTGGCTTTTGGCTCAGAATAAAAGCGTTTGAATTAAGTATAGCAAAGTCATTTTATCACGTTGTTGGGGGTAATACCCATTTTACAATAAGCCATAATGTGAACCAGCTATTTCACTCAAGAAAAAAATCGATATGATTGATAACCAAAATTATTTAACTCCACGACAAATCGTAGCAGAGCTAGACAAGTACATCATTGGCCAGGATGATGCCAAACGAAATGTTGCCATTGCGCTCCGCAACAGGTGGAGACGGATGCACAGCCAGGATGAGATAAAGAGAGAGATTGTTCCGAATAACATATTGATGATAGGAGCGACCGGCGTAGGTAAAACCGAGATTGCCCGGCGCCTTGCAAAGCTGGCCGATGCGCCATTTACAAAAGTGGAGGCTTCGAAGTTTACCGAAGTGGGTTACGTGGGTCGCGACGTGGAGAGCATGGTGAGGGACCTCGTGGAGCAGTCGGTAAATATGGTGAAGCAGAGTAAAAAGGAGGATGTGAAGGAAAAGGCCGAGCTGGCGGTGGAAAGTGTGATTCTTGATGCGCTGATTCCGCCCATTAAGCCCTCCGCAAGCCGGAAGCCTGTTGGGGCAAACCCTGAAGTTGCCGACGAGTCGCCGCAAACAGACGAAGAGTTGAATGAAAGAACACGGGAACGTTTTCGCGACAAGATCCGCAGCGGCGAGCTGGACGACCGCAAGATCGAAATAAATGTGAAGACACCCGGGCAGGGAAATGTGGGTATGATAGGTGGTGGCGTGATGGACGAAGTAAGCATGATGAACCTGCAGGAGATGCTGGGCAACATGCTGCCCAAAAAGAATAAAAAGAGAAAAGTGACAATTGGAGAAGCCAAAAAACTTCTTTTTGAAGAAGAGGTGTCGAAGCTGATAGATATGGATGAGGTGAAGGAGGAGGCAATTTCCAAAGCTCAGAACTCCGGCATTATTTTCATCGACGAGATCGACAAAATTGCCAGTGGCTCAGGTAAGGGCGGCGGGCCCGACGTGAGCCGTGAGGGTGTGCAGCGTGACTTGCTTCCCATTGTTGAGGGCAGTGCTGTAAACACCAAGTACGGGGTTATAAACACCGAACATATCTTGTTTATTGCGGCCGGCGCTTTTCATGTGTCGAAGCCGTCGGATCTCATTCCCGAGCTGCAGGGGCGATTCCCCATCCGTGTGGAGCTATCTAACCTTACAAAGGACGATTTTCTGCGGATACTGAAAGAGCCAAAGAATGCCCTTACCAAACAGTACCAGGCACTGCTGATGGCCGAGGACGTGGAACTGACTTTTAATGATGAGGCGATGGAGGAAATTGCCGATACAGCCTTTTCCATCAATTCAGAAGTAGAAAACATCGGGGCGCGGCGCCTTCACACGGTGATGAGCCGTTTGCTCAACGAGTTTCTGTTTGATATTCCCGACAAAATCGGGCCGAATTCAAAAATCGTTATTACCCGGGAAATGGTGCAGGAGAAGCTGGCCGGCCTGGTGAAGAACAAGGATTTGAGCCAGTATATATTGTAGTTTTTGAGTGCTAAGTGCTTAGGTGTTTAAGTTGTGGAAACGCTGGCGGGGGAGGTTTGGAAATGCTTAGGTGTTTAAGTGTTAAGGTTGTATTTAACCGCGAATGGGCGCGAAGAAACGCTA
This sequence comes from uncultured Imperialibacter sp., assembly GCA_965651695.1. Taxonomy (GTDB): domain Bacteria; phylum Bacteroidota; class Bacteroidia; order Cytophagales; family Cyclobacteriaceae; genus Imperialibacter. The sequence goes on from CBFGTI010000155.1 coordinate 8,700, forward strand.
GTGGGAGGGGCTGGATCGCGAGGTAATTGCTTCCTGTCAGTAACGGTTGGGGAAATAGAAAGCGGCTTAGCTTTTCCGGTTTTTTGCTTCTTCAAAATGTTTCACTTGCTTCATTGCTTTGGCGCCGTCGTTGCAAATATCGCTAATGATAGTGAGCGAGCCGTCGGTTTCCAGCACCACCGCGTCAACGTCTTTGATGGAGCTAAAGCCCTCTTCTCTGGCTTTGGCATATACTTCTTCCCTGGTCACTCTTTCCTTTTTCATTACAGCCCAAAGCAGCTCGCCTTTATACGCCAAAAGCGACGGAGTAGCTTTTACCAAACCCTCTACTTTTTGCGATCTGGCAGATAACCAGGTAATAGTATACTGCAGGCCAATGAGCAGAAACAGGGCCACTACACCGTCGGCCAGCGCCACGTCTTTGTTTAGCAGTACAGTAGCCAGTGTGGACCCCAACGCAATGGTGACGATGAAATCAAAGGCGTTCATTTTAGACAGCGTACGTTTGCCCGACACCCGCAGCATAATAATAAGGCATACGTAAGCTAATATGGTAATGATGAGCGTACGAAAGATGCTCTCCCAGCTGTCGAAGAAGATTTTGTTCATGAAAGCGCCGATTTAGAAACTATCCTTTTAACGAAGGTGAGTTGAAACTATTCTCATACTAAATGTCTGAATCGGTTTTGCTATCGAGTCCGCTATGATCTGCTTTGTTTTGTCCTTTTCCACAGTCAAAAGGTTTACCTGTATAGAGGTCAACTATTGTGGTAAAGTTTCCTTTTATGCAGGGATATAATTCTCAAATCTAAGAGATGGCGTTAAAGTACCTCCGGCAACCCCTTCGGAAAATGGAAAAAGACCAGCTTGCCGCTTTCATAGCCTATATCGCGCCAGTGATCTACAGCAAATTCAATAGCCACTGCACCGGCCGTGGGAATGTTTTCAATAGAAGCGCCACACAGTTGGTTGGCAAATTCGGTAAGGCCGGGGTTGTGCCCGAAAAGCATTACCGAAGCATAGTCGTCGCTTTGGTCAACGACAACCTTCAAAAGGCGATCGGGCCATGCATGGTAAAGTGCCTTGTCTTTCACTATCCGTTTCTTGTCGCAGCCCAGTTCTTTGGCAATTTTTTTGGCTGTTTTCAGTGCTCTTTTTGCAGAGCTGCTCAAAAGCAAATCCGGTTTCACTCCCAGGCTACCGAGAAACCGGCCCATGCGGGGCGCATCCTTTTTTCCTCTCTCATTGAGCGGACGCTGAAAATCGTCGAGCTCCGGGAAATCCCAGCTTGATTTTGCATGGCGGACCAGGTAGAGCATCTTCATTTTCAGGGGATGTAGAAGTCGAACACAATATCATTCATGCATTTGAAGTGTCCAAGCGGGCATTTATCAAAACCAATTTTGGAGCAGGGCCTGCATTTGATCCTGTTGTTTTCGAAAACCACAAATTGCGTTCGGTACGGATACATTCCGAACGAAGGAATGGTGTTTCCCCATATGCTGTACACCTTTTTTCCGAAGGCTGCGGCTACGTGCATCAGGCCGGTGTCGTGACTAAACACCGCTTTGGCCTGTTTAACCAGCGACGCCGATTGATTGAAGTTGAACTTGCCGCACGCATTAAAAACTACGGTTTTTTTACCCAAATCGGCCAGCGACTCTTCGTACGGGTGCGATTTCTCCGACCGTTCGAAAAACCGCGCTATTTCCTCACCGGCTGCAGCATCTTCTTTGCCTCCAAGCAGTATTACGGGCTTGTTAATCTTGTCGCACAGCTCAATCATTCGTTGCACAGGAAGCTTTTTAGTGCCAAGCTGCGCACCAATGGCATAGGCTACGTACCCTTTTCGGTGTGTTTCCGGTAGCCATTCCAGGTCTACCTCGTCTTTTTCAGGAATAAAATAATCCAGCCCCAGCTGATCGGGTTTTACGCCCAGCGGCTTTACGGTGTCGAGATACCGGTCTACAATGTGCCGGTTGGGCAGCCTGTTTATTTTGAAGTTGACGATGAGCCATTTTTGCCAGTTGAGCTTGTCGAACGACCATGATTTTACCCGCAGCGCTAGCTTTATTCTAAGTGTGCGCAGGTTGTGGTGCAAATCAATGATGTAGTCAAACTTTTCTGCTTTCAGGCGTTTTATCAGGCCCGCCAGGCTATTTTCCAGCACATGCACCTTGTCAACATAGGGATTATCTGCTACCAGAAATTTAAAGGAGCTTTTGGTGCAGTAATGTATTTCCGCATCTTCCAATTGGGTTTTAAGTACCCGTGGAACAGGTGAGGTAAGTACAATATCGCCAATGGACGAAAAGCGAAGGATAAGGATTTTCATTTATGCGGAGCTATACCCAACCCGGGTTGAAAAAAGGAAACAATGGAGACAAACAGAGCGCATCACAACCCGACGAGCTCCATCGCACGTTTTTTTCGTTTTTCAAAATGGGCGGCCACCTCGTCTGCCGAAAGTGCATTAAAGGTCATTTCTTTTGTTAAACCACCTTTTCGGCCCACCAGCAAGCCATAGCGCATATCGTGGTAGCCGTCTTTCTCGTGGGCATCGGGGTTGATACTCAACAACACACCTTTCTCAATGGCATAATTCACCCACCGCCAGTCGATATCGAGCCGCTTCGGGTGTGCGTTTATCTCAATAATCACGCCCTCTTCGGCACAGGCATCAATCACCGCCTTGTGATCGATCGGGTACCCTTTCCGATCGAGCAGCAGCCGGCCGGTGGGGTGGCCAAGGATGGTTGTGAAGGGGTTCTTGATCGCCTTAATGAGCCGCGTGGTGGCCTTCTGCAGGTCCATGTTAAGCACCGAATGTATTGACGATACCACAAAATCGAACGAGGCCAGTGTGTCATTTTCATAGTCCAGCGATCCGTCGGGAAGAATGTCCGACTCAATGCCTTTGAAAACACGAAAAGGTGCAATTCTTTCATTGAGCTCATCTATTTCCGCCTGCTGGTCCTTCACCCGGTTGGCTTCAAGTCCTTTGGCATAAAATGCCGACCGGCTGTGGTCGCTCATTCCGAGGTACTCATAGCCAAGCTCTTTGCAATAGAGGGCCATTTCTTCTACAGAGTGTTTGCCATCGCTATAGGTGGAATGGTTGTGCAAAATTCCCCTGAGATCGGCCATCTCTACTAATTTGGGCAGTCTGTTTTCCAGTGCAAGGGGCAATTCGAAAATACCTTCCCTCAACTCAGGCTCGATATAGGTAAGCCCTGCATGTGCATAAGCCTCTTTTTCGGAGGGGAAGGCTCTTTCCGTTAACTTATCGCGCAGCAGCACACCATCGGCCAGCGACTGGTTGAGGTGGAGAGGCGACCCGCTGTAAAGCAGCTGTTTTTTTACGAAATCTTCGGCGCTGCTTAGCCGGATGTGAAACGTGATGAAGGGGCTGCTGAAGCTGCCACGAACAGAAAAGGGACCGCTCCTTTTATGATCAGCCACGGCAAAGCCCGATTGTTCGATTGCCGTTACCACGCTGTTGTAGTCGATGGTGCCTGCGAGTAGCTCTATATTGTCTATCACTTCCAGCAGCCTGCGCATTGCGCCCAGCGTACTGAGCTGGGTGCCGGCTGCAAGATTTTTTTTCAGATGTTGTATAAGCGCTTCGGCCAGGGGCTCGGCTTCGGCATATTGCAGCTTGCCCACATTTGCATTCCGGTACTTTAGCGCCTCCAGAATAGTCGCCTGGGTTTTGTCGCCGAAACCTTTGAGGCCTGCAATCTTGCCGGCTTCACAGGCCAGTTGCAGGGCTTCCATACTTTCGATAGTAAGCTCTTTCCAAATCGTTCTGATTTTTTTTGGGCCTATTCCCTTTATCGACAGCATTTCAATTACCCCGGCAGGTGTGGCTGCTTTCAAATCCTCAAGCGCGCTAAAGGTGCCCTTGTCGAGCAGCTGCATAATATTGGCCGCCATAGATTTGCCAATTCCCTCCAGTGCCGAAATTTCCTCTGCACTCATTTTCCGAATTTCGCTACTCACTTTCTCCAGGTTAAACACCGCGTTGGAGTAGCCCCGTATTTTAAAGGGATTTTCGTCGTGCAGTTCCATCAGCGAGGAAATGAGCCGAAACTGTTGGATGATTTCTTTGTTGTCCAAAATAAAATCGTTTTGCTTAACTAGAATTGTAAAAGTAATTTTCCTAAGTCAATTTTCCTTAGATTACTAACTAACAAAAAATATGAACTACTGGCTAATAAAATCAGAACCCGAGACCTTTTCGTGGGACAAACTGGTGAGCATGGGCAGCGACATGTGGGATGGGGTAAGAAACTATGCCGCCCGAAATTTTATGAAAGAAATGAAAGCAGGCGATTTGGCGCTTTTTTATCATAGTGTAAAGGAGAAGTCGGTGGTGGGTATTGC
>CBFGTI010000156.1:0-13054 GCA_965651695.1 uncultured Imperialibacter sp.
GCGGCTTTAAAATCGGCGCTGGAATTGGCGCAAACTATATGAAAATACTGGTGTTGGATAATTACGACTCTTTTACCTATAACCTGGTGCACATTCTTGTTGAGTTGGGCTATAGTAACAGTACGGATGTTTTCAGAAACGATAAGATTAGCCTGGATGCGGTCGGAAACTACGATAAAGTCCTGTTGTCGCCAGGCCCCGGCCTGCCAAAAGATGCCGGCATAATGCCTCAGCTGTTGCAAAGGTATGCGCCTTCAAAAAGCATTCTGGGCGTTTGTTTGGGGCATCAGGCCATTGGCGAGGCATTTGGTGGCGAGCTGTTTAACCTGCCGGTGGTGCTGCATGGCGTGGCAAACTCCACCTACCGCACTACTGTAGCCGATGCACTTTTCGATGAGATTCCGCAAAATTTTAAAGTATGCCGCTACCACAGCTGGTCGGTGGTGGATAGCAGCTTGCCCGAAGCACTGCTCGTTACCTCCCGCGACGCTGAGGGCAACATCATGTCGATGCGGCATCGCGATTTCAATGTGAGGGGCGTGCAGTTTCACCCGGAGTCGATCCTCACCGAACATGGTAAGCAAATGATGAACAACTGGTTAACAAAATGCTAGGCAATGAAAGAGGTACTGAACGAACTTTTTGAATACAAATCGCTCACCAAGCAAAGAGCCCGCGAAGTGCTGGTGAATCTGGCCCAGGGCAAATACAACCAGTCGCAGGTGGCGGCCTTTCTCACCGTGTTTATGATGCGCAGCATTACGGTGGAAGAGCTCGAGGGCTTCAGAGATGCCATGCTCGAGCTGTGCATTCCGCTCGAGCTCGACCGGTTTGATGCCATAGACCTTTGCGGAACCGGCGGCGACGGCAAAGACACCTTCAACATCTCCACGCTCTCTTCTTTTGTGGTGGCAGGTGCCGGCCAAAATGTGGCCAAGCACGGAAACAACGGCGTGTCGTCCATCTGTGGGTCGTCGAACCTGCTGGCGTATTTTGGCTACGAGTTTACCAGCGATAAAGACAAAATAGAGAAAAGCATAGCCGAAAACGGCATCTGCTTTTTGCACGCCCCGCTTTTTCACCCTGCCATGAAAAACGTGGCGCCCATCCGGAAAGACCTTGGCGTGAAAACCTTCTTTAACATGCTGGGGCCCATGGTAAACCCGTCGTTTCCGAAAAAGCAGCTGGTGGGCGTTTTCAGCCTCGAACTGGCCCGTTTGTATGGCTACCTGTACCAGCGGTGGGGCAAACATTTTGTGATTTTGCACTCGCTCGACGGCTACGACGAGATATCGCTTACCGGCGGGTTTAAAATGATAACCAACGACGGCGAAAAGGTGCTCTACCCAGGCGACCTGGGCCTTTCGGAGGTAAAGCCTGAAGAACTGAAGGGGGGAGAAACCATTGAAGAATCGGCGCGCATTTTCCTGAAAGTGATTAAGAACGAAGGCTCCCGGGCGCAAACGGAGGCAGTTTTGGCCAACGCCGGAGTTGCGTTGTTTGTGGGAAAGAAATTATCGTCTGTTCGGGAGGGAGTGGAAATGGCCAAAGAATCTCTTGAGTCGGGCCGGGCTTTCGAAACATTCAGAAACTTGGTGGGGGAATCGAAAATATCTGTAAGTATTTCATAATTTTGGAAGAATGGAAAATATTCTGGACAAAATCCTGGCGGTAAAAAAGCAGGAAGTGGAGCAGAGAAAGGAGCTATTTCCAGTAAAGTTGCTGGAGCAGAGTATTTACTTTCCCACGCAAGTGGTATCCATGAAGCGCTACCTGCGCCGGCCGGATAAGTCGGGCATCATAGCTGAAATTAAAAGGAAGTCGCCATCCAAAGGTGTGATTAATCCGAGCGTTTCTGTTGAGAGAGTGTCGATCGGCTACATGCAGGCTGGAGCAAGCGGCCTTTCCATCCTCACCGACGCAGAATTTTTCGGGGGCAAAAATGAAGACCTCACCGTTGCCCGCAATTACAACTTCTGCCCCATTTTGCGCAAAGATTTTATTATCGACGAGTACCAGGTGCTGGAGGCAAAATCCATCGGCGCCGACTTAATCCTGCTGATAGCAGCGGCCCTGGAGCCAAAGCGGCTGCGGGTTTTGGCGCAGTTTGCCAAATCGCTGGGCCTCGAAGTGCTAATGGAAGTGCACAACGAGGAAGAGCTTTTAAAGAATCTCCATCCTGAGCTGGACATTGTGGGGGTAAACAACAGAGACCTGAAACGGTTTGTAACTGATATCAACATAAGCAGGGAGCTTTCCCGCAAAATACCCGACGACTATCTGAAAATCTCCGAAAGTGGAATTCACGATCCGGCCGTGATGCTGGACCTGAAGGATTATGGCTTCGAAGGATTTTTGATAGGCGAGCAGTTTATGAAGGAAAGCAGACCTGAGGTGGCAGCCCGGCATTTTATTGAGCGGTTTCGCCACCTGGAAGCAAGTAAAACACTAACAGCTTAATGCATATGGAAAAACGTTTACAGCTCAAAGTTTGTGGGATGAAATATCCGGCCAACATTTCTCAGATGAAGGAAGTGGCGCCGGAATACATCGGGATGATCTTTTTTTCAAAATCACCCCGGTTTGTGGGAGGGGAGCTTCTTTTTACGGGCTCGAGTATTTTTCCGGAGGGCGCAAAAAAGGTTGGCGTTTTCGTAAATGCTCCCATTTGGGAGGTAATTAACGTGGTAGATGAGTACAAGCTGGAGCATGTGCAGCTTCATGGCGACGAGTTTCCGCAGTATTGCGCTGAGTTGCGAAAACGGGGACTGAAAGTGATAAAAGCGATTCAGGTGAGTAACTCGATGGACCTAAAAAAAGCGGAAGCCTTTGAAGGGTACGTGGATTACCTTCTTTTCGATACCAAAACGCCGAATTACGGTGGCTCGGGCGAAAAATTCGACTGGACGCTTTTGAGCTCATACAAGGGCTCGCTGCCCTTTTTCTTGAGCGGAGGGGTAGACCTCGACGACCTTGATACTATAGAAAAGCTGGATTTGCCCCTGCTATACGGAATCGACGTGAACAGCAAGTTTGAAACTGCCCCGGGCATGAAAGACATAGAGAAGCTGAAAATGCTGAAAAAGAGAATGGGCAAGGCAAAAAAACAAGTGATCTGATGGAGCAAACGGCTTCTAAATATACGGTGAACGAGCAGGGGTATTACGGCAAGTTCGGCGGTGCTTTTATCCCTGAAATGCTCTACCCCAACGTAGAGGAACTTAAAACACGCTACCTTGAAATCATTTACAATCCCGAATTTCAGGAGGCCTTTCACCAGTTGCTGAAGGACTACGTGGGCAGACCAACTCCGCTATACTTCGCCAACCGGCTTTCGGAAAAATACGGTGCCAAAATCTACCTGAAACGGGAAGATCTCTGCCACACAGGTGCCCACAAGGTGAACAATACCATTGGCCAGATTTTGCTGGCGCAGCGGCTGGGAAAACGCAAAATAATTGCCGAAACCGGCGCCGGCCAGCATGGGGTGGCCACTGCCACCGTGTGTGCGCTCATGGGCATGGAGTGCATTGTGTACATGGGCGAGGTAGACATGGCCAGGCAGCGGCCCAACGTGGAGCGCATGCGGATACTTGGCGCCGAGGTGCGGCCCGCCACCTCGGGTAGCAAAACTTTGAAAGATGCCACCAACGAGGCCATGCGTCACTGGATCAACCACCCCGACGAGTCTCACTACATCATAGGCAGCGTGGTTGGGCCACATCCTTACCCCGACATGGTGGCCAGGTTTCAGTCGGTAATAAGTGAGGAGATAAGGGAGCAGCTGCTGCTGAAGGAAGGCACCGAAACGCCCACCTACGTGGTGGCCTGCGTGGGTGGCGGAAGTAATGCCGCGGGGGCCTTTTACCACTACATCGACGACGAAAACGTGAAGCTGGTAGCTGCAGAGGCGGCCGGCCACGGAATTGCCTCCGGAAAATCTGCAGCCACCACCGCTTTAGGAAGAGATGGCGTGCTGCATGGTAGCCGTACGTTGCTTATGCAGACCGACGACGGACAGGTGGTAGAGCCACACTCCATTTCTGCGGGACTGGACTACCCCGGCATTGGCCCGCTGCATGCCCATTTGTTCGATAGCAAAAGAGCACTTTTTTTGAGCGCTACCGACGAGGAGGCCATGCAGGCAGGCGTTGAGCTGAGCCGGCTGGAGGGCATAATTCCCGCCATCGAATCGGCACATGCGCTTTCTGTTCTCAGGCAGCTGAAGTTTTCTGCTTCCGATATTGTAGTGGTCAATCTTTCCGGCAGGGGCGATAAAGACCTCGATACGTACATTAAATGGGGGGGATACTGATTCAGTCCATAGTCGATGGTCGATAGTCCATAGTTGATGGTCGATGGCACTTCAGGGGCGGGGCAATAAAAGCAGATTCGAACTTATTTAAAGGATTATTTTAGATGCGCTTGCCCTGGATACCCGGGAGGCTATAATCGATAGTTTGTAATCCATAGTTGCTGAGCGAAAATTTTTCAAATGAACGATTCAATTACACATACCAACCGGATAGATGCTCTTTTTGCTGAAAAAGGAGAGGATATACTGTCGATGTACTTTACGGCTGGCTACCCCGGCCTGCACGATACCCGCCGCATCATGAAAGCTTTGCAGCAGGGCGGTGCCGATATTATTGAGGTGGGCATTCCCTTCTCCGACCCGGTGGCTGATGGCCCCACCATTCAGAAGAGCAACCAGCGGGCGCTGGAAAACGGCATGTCGATGAAGCTGCTGTTTGAGCAGTTGGAAGGCATGCGGTCCGAAATCGACATCCCGGTGTTGCTGATGGGCTACTTTAACCCGGTGCTGCAGTACGGCCTTGAGCGGTTTTGTGCCCGGTGCCAGGCCGTGGGTGTTGATGGACTGATTCTACCCGACTTGCCGGTGTACGAATACAGGGAGTTCTATAAAGAGGTTTTCCAGAAGTACGGGCTTCACAATATTTACCTCATTACCCCACAAACCTCCGAAGAGCGCATTCGCGAAATTGACCACAATACTGAAGGGTTTATTTACATGGTTTCTTCCGCAAGTACCACGGGCGCAAAAACCGCCGTTACTGATAAACAGGAAGCCTATTTTTCGAGGATCCAGCAGATGAACCTTAAAAACCCCCGACTAATAGGATTTGGCATTTCCAACCACGAAACCTTCCGGCGTGCCTGCCGCTATGCCAGCGGAGCCATCATCGGTAGTGCTTTCATAGATGTGCTCGAAAGGTCGACCGACATCGAAGCGGATGTGGTTGCATTTGTGAAGGAAGTGAAATCCAGCGACTAGAACACCGCCTCATCCCGATAATAGTTAACCAATAACAATTAACTTTTCAAATGATAATTCAACTCGATCCGCATATTACCGATTCAGCCAAGGCAAAAATCTTCGACGCCATTACCACGCTCAAATACAAATTTACCGAGGTAAAAACCCAGGCGGGCGACTACCTCGTGTGTATTGGCAAGCAGACTGTCGATATCAGGAGAATCGGATTTCTGCCGGGCATAGTCGACATCCACCGGGTGTCGGATGAATACAAGCTGGTTTCGCGGAAATGGAAGGTGAGACCGACGCAGATCGGCCTGGGCGATGGTGTGACCATCGGGGAAGGCAACTTCGCTATTATGGCCGGCCCCTGCAGTATAGAAGGCGAGGAAAACGTGAGGCAAACCATTCAGCATTTGAAGGAAAACGGTGTCGGTCTTATGAGAGGAGGCGTGTTTAAGCCGCGTAGCTCACCGTACTCTTTTCGGGGTATGGGAATAGACGGGCTAAAGATGTGGCACGACATAGCCCGGCAGGAGGGGATAAAGATTGTGACAGAGGTAATGCAGGTGTCGCAGATCGAAGAGATGTACCCGTATGTGGATGTGTTCCAGGTCGGCGCCCGAAACACCCAAAACTTCAACTTGCTCGATGAGCTGGGGAAAGTGGATAAGGCCGTGATGATCAAACGGGGTATATCTGGCACCATCGAAGAACTGCTGTACTCGGCCGAGTATGTGTTTTCAGGCGGTAACGAAAAGCTTATCCTTTGCGAAAGAGGCATCAGAACCTACGAAAAGGCGAGCCGCAATACGCTCGATCTTAATGCCATCCCTATTCTGAAAGAGAAAACACATTTGCCAGTTGTTGTGGATCCTTCGCACGGCATCGGTATCAGAGATTATGTGGACAGCATGTCGCTGGCGGGCATTATGGCCGGAGCCGACGGCATTATCTTCGAGATTCACCCGACCCCCGAAAAAGCGGCAAGCGACGGACAGCAAACTTTGGACTTCCACCAGTCGGCGCAGCTCATCTCGAAAATGAAGAGGACTTTCGACTTGAGGAAGGAGTTTGAGCTGGCGGGGTAATTTTCAACTAGGGCCTAGCCCTCAGGGCCGTCTACACGATTGTTCTCGCTATCCGATTGTTAGGTTAACTCGTTTTCCCAGACCAATCTCCATGAGTTTGTAAAGAGTCGAAAGTTGGATATCGCTTCGACCGTTCTCAATCCTGGAGATAAAGCTCTTTTTTGTCCCTGTTCGTTCGGCAAGTTGTTCCTGCGTCATTTTAGCCTCTTTCCGGGCTTCCCGAATAATCTCACCAATTGCAAATGCCTTTGCTTTAATCTCAAAGTTTGCTCTTTCTGCCGTTCCGATAGGCCCGTACCGTCGGTCAAGATGTTCATCAAATGATGTCAAATGCTCTTTCATTTTGATCTGCGCTTAAGTTCAAAGTACTCATCCTTAATTCTCAAAGCCTTCTCTATTTCTTTTTTAGGTGTCTTTTGTGATTTTTTCTGAAATCCATTGAAAAGAACGACCAGGTTCCCTTCATCAAAACAGCAGAAAATTCTATAGATGTTGCTTTGATACTCAATCCGAATCTCGAACAAACCGTCAGTTCCTTCCATGTATTGAAAGAATTTTCGGGGTATTCGTTCGGCTATTCGTACAAGGAACAGCACTTGGTCGATCTTGTCCTTTAACTTGTCGTTCAGAGGTTCGAAAAAGTCTCTGAAGTAAGTCTTGAAGAACACAAGTTGCCGTTGTTGCTCCATACGGCAAAGTTAACTAATAATGGAACACTAAAACGAATTTAGCGACAATAACCTTTCTTACTGCCGTAGCCCGACAAAATTTAAATTTATAACAGGTAGACGAATTTCATGACCGGGAGTGGGACCATACAGCAAACGGGTACAGGAAGCGATATAGCCGGCGTTTTCACATCTTCAACTCATAGTTCGTACTTCTTCCTCCGGCCGTTTCTTTTTGCAGTATATCTTTATCTATCAGATCGTTAATATCTCTAATGGCTGTGTCCTTTGAACATTTGGCGATTTTCGCCCATTTCGAGGACGTAAGCTTTCCATCAAATCCGTCCAGGAGCTTATTTAATAGCTTTCTCTGTCTTTCATTTATTGCTGTATTTGAATGCTTGTTCCAAAAGTCCGCCTTAAACAAAACCCGTGTAAGCGTCGAGTCAGTGGATTGTAAGGCATTTACCAAACACTGCAGAAACCAATTTATCCAGGCTGTAACATCCAGACTGCCCTTTTGCGTCTTTTCAAGTATCTCATAATATCCCTTTCGCTCCTGCCTGATTTGAGCCGACATGCTATAAAAGCGTTGATTACTCTTGTCCGCCCGGGCCAACAGCATATCAGTCAATGCCCTGGCTATTCTGCCGTTTCCATCTTCAAACGGATGAATAGTTACAAACCAAAGATGGGCTATTGCCGCTTTTAATACCAGGTCCGTGTTATCGGCGCTATTGTACCAGCTTAAAAAGCGTTGCATTTCACTCTCTACCAAATCAGAATCCGGTGCCTGAAAATGTACCTTTTCTTTTCCCAGAGCGCCGGATACCACCTGCATTGGACCGGTTGTGTCTTTTCTCCAATCTGCAACTGTAATTTTATACATGCCGCTTCTTCCCGTGGGAAACAAAGCAGCATGCCAATCAAAAAGTCTTTCCGCTGTCAGTGGCTGGAAACAGTTTTGCGTTGCATCCACCATCATTTCAACAACACCATCAACATTTCTATCAGAATCTACCGATCCGGCAATCTCCATCCCCAATTTTCTTGCGACTGACGAACGAACCTCGTGTGAGTTTAAAATCTCTCCTTCAATTTCTGATGATTTTACAACATCCAATGTTAACGTGTCCAGGAGAGCCTCATTTCTCAGCGCAAATCCCAATGATTCCATTTTCCCTATCAGGCGTCCTTGAAGATTCCTTGCTTCACTGAGCAAATTGACAACACCTTCTGCTCTCCAGCTAAAGTTTGGCCACTTGTCTTGTTGGTGGATATAAGCAGTTATTCGTTGCATAAGTTGCAACGAAAATCGTCATTATTCGCCGCATTTAAAAATTATTCGTCGCATTTATTGCGGCGATTAAGCTGCTTATTCGTTGCATACAAGGCTGTCATGGCTGCACCACCCTTCAGCTTAGTGGCCCCGATTCTCCTTCCATCAACATCTCTCTTTACTTCTCCGCCCTTGCTTAATACCTTGGCGGGAAACCATTCGTCATGCGCTTTTTTAAACATGTTTCCAGGCTCGGGTGCATCATGGCACTTGCCACTTTGGTGTCGTCGGCGGGGCTGGCCCAGAAGTTTCCGTCCGCTCAATTCCAAAACCTCCGGATCAGAAATGTAGGCCCCGCCAACATGAGCGGCCGCATTACCGCCATCGACGCGGTGGTGGACACACCCACCAAAATCATTTACATCGGTGCTGCCTCAGGCGGCGTCTGGAAATCAGAAAATGGCGGTTCGGCCTGGCAGAGCATCTTCGACGACAATCCCACCCTCAACATTGGCGCCATTGCCATACAGCAAAGCAATCCGAATGTGGTATGGGTAGGCACCGGCGAGGGCAACCCCCGCAACTCCGTCAACCTGGGCCTGGGGATTTTTAAGTCCCTGGACGCCGGGAAAACCTGGAAGCACATGGGGCTGGAAAACTCCAGGTCCATCCACCGCCTCATTGTGGATCCTACCGATGGCAACATTGTCTATGCCGGGGTGCATGGCGATCCCTTCACGCCCCACAGCGAGCGGGGGCTTTACAAAACCACGGATGGCGGCAAAAGCTGGAAGAAGATCCTGTATACCAACGACCAATCGGGCATTGCCGACCTGGTGATGGACCCTTCGAACCCCAACAAACTCTTCGCCGCCATGTACGAGCACCGCCGTACACCCTACAGCTTTACCTCGGGCGGACCGGGCTCGGGACTGTTCGTTACCTACGACGGTGGCGAAACCTGGAAACAACTGGGCGAAAAAGAAGGACTGCCAGCCGGCGAGCTTGGCAGGATAGGCGTGGCCATCGCCCGCAGCAACCCAAGCCGGGTGTATGCCAAGGTGGAGGCCACAAAAAATGCCTTGTACAGAAGCGACGACGGCGGGCTGAACTGGAAGATGATCAACGACAATCCGCGTTTTACCAACAACCGGCCTTTTTACTTTCAGGACATTGCCGTGGATACCAAAGACCCCAACCGCCTGTACAACATCTACCAGCCGCTGTCGGTGAGCTACGACGGAGGCATCAGCTTCGACCCCGTGCCCATGATCCCGGCCGATGAAACCAAAGGCATTCATGCCGACTTCCATGCCTTTTGGGTAGATCCCAACGACCCCACCTTCTTCATCATCGGGGGCGATGGCGGCATTGGCATTACGCATGACCACGGCAAGAGCTGGTACTTTCCCGAGTCCATACCCGTCGGGCAGTTTTACCACATCGCCGTTGACAACGACATGCCTTACAATGTGTACGGCGGCCTGCAAGACAACGGCAACTGGTCGGGGCCGGGTTATGTGTGGAAGCGGGGCGGCATCCGAACGCTCTACTGGCAGTACCTGGTCGGCGGCGACGGCTTTTTTATTTCGCCCGACTCCGCCAACTCCCGCTTTGGCTACGGCACCTCGCAAAACGGCAACCTCTACCGCTACGACAAGCTCACCGGCTACTACCAGAGCATCATGCCGCCCGCACCCGACAGCAACACCCGGCTCCGGTTCAACTGGAACGCCGGTTTTGCCGACGACCCGCACAGCAGCTCCTCGGCCTACTATGGCAGCCAGTTTGTGCACAAAACCGCCGACAAAGGCAAAACCTGGACGATCATTTCTCCGGACCTCACCACCAACAATCCGGCGCACCAAAAGCAGGACTACGGCGGGCTCACGCTCGACGCCTCGGGGGCCGAAATCTATAATTCCATCCTCACCGTAGCGCCCAGCCCTTTCCACCCGGAAACGATATGGGTGGGAACCGACGACGGCAACGTGCAGCTGACCCGCAACGGCGGAAAAGACTGGACGAACCTCACCGCCAACCTCAAAGGGCTGCCGAAGGAGAGCTGGATTGCCCAAATGCGGGCGTCTGCACACCAGGCAGGCGAGGCGTGGCTGGTGGCCAACAACTACCGCAAGGGCGACTATCAGCCTTATCTGTACCGCACCACAGATTTTGGTAAAACCTGGCAGCGATTGGCGGATGAAACGCAGGTGAAGGGTTATGCGCTGACGGTGATACAGGACCCGGTGGAGCCAAACCTGGTGTTCCTGGGCACCGAAAACGGCCTTTGGATCAGCATCGACCAGGGCAAAAGCTGGGAGCAGTTCCGCAACGGTTTTCCCTCCGTTTCCACCATGGACCTGGCCATTCAGACGAGGGAATCAGCCCTGATTGTGGGCACCTTCGGCCGCTCTATCTGGATATTGGACGACCTGCTGAGCCTGAGGCAGCTCGCCGGCGGAGCGCTCGGCAACAAACCACTCACGGCACTGCCCATGAACGAGGTGGTGCAGGTGAAGGGCTTGTTCATCAATCCGCCGGGCAATATCTGGACGGGATTCCACACCACCTTCGAGGGCGAAAACCGGCCTTTTAAGCAGGCGCAGATCCCTTTTTACATAAGCGAAACCGCTTTGAAGAAAGACGGGGTGGCGGTGGCTGAAATCTATGACGGACAGAACGAACTCATACAGACCGTGCAGCTTGCCGGTGTGAAGCCGGGGCTGAATTATATAAGCTGGAAGCTCGATGAGCAGGCGGCCAGGCTGCCCGGTGCGTGGGTGGACGAGGACAGCAGGGGTATTCCCGTGGTGCCCGGAAAGTACAAGGCCGTGGTGAAGTGTGGGGAACTATCTGATACCACGGAAGTTCGTGTGATACCCGATCCCAGGTTTGCGTATGAGGAAGCGGTGGATGTGGCGCTCTACCAGGCGCAAAAGAGGCTGGATAAAAGTACCGCGAAACTGGCAGAAGCTTTGAACCGGCTGCAATCCAGTACAGAGATTGTAGAAAAAGTGACTGTCCATGCCTTTGAGGCTGGCCACGATGACCTGGTAGCAGCCTCGGAAGCGATGGCCAAAGAGCTGAAGCGGCTGAATGCCATAGCAAAAGCACCGAGGCCGGCGCGGCAGGTTGGAGCGTGGCAGTCTTTTGAGGTGACGGCCTCTTCCAAAGTTGCTGACGCCAGCCAGGCGCTGATGGCCCGGCTTTACACACCCTCCGCACAGGACATGGCGCTGGTGGAGCAGGCGGAAGAATTGGTCGATCTCTTTCTAAAGCAGGTGAATGCTTTTTATGACAAGGAATGGCCAGCTTACCGCAAGCAGGTGGAGGAGGCGGACTTGAGCTGGTTTTAGGGGGAGGAGGGGTGGGAAGGGCAGACCAGAAAGCCCTTTTGGAGAAATGCCTATGAAGGCTGCCGATGTTGCTGTTTTGACATCCTGTCGGCAGAGGGAACCAGACCTAAGGCCCCTGTGACGTGGCTGCGGACCGTCACGGAAGATTGCCAATCGCAAAGACCGGATTCAGTTTCAGGATTGTTTCAGCCTCGGGTCAAAGTTTATTCGCGTTTTAGAAATCACTTTTATTCGTGAAGAATCCGGATGATTTGGGTTAATCAAATAGTTGTACTCCTGGGGAACAATGGCGCTGGGTACTTTTAAAACTGCTGCATTGTTTTCTTTCACAAAATCATCTCCGATGTATTGAGTTTCCAGAACCGGCGGTCGAGAATCCCAATTTTCAGGAAGGTCTTTTAAGTCTAGCTCCAGCATTTGAATATCGTCCGGCACATCTATTTCTACATAAAACCGATCGGTTGGTAAATCTTCACTTAAGTCTAAATGAACCGATACCTCTAATGTAGCCAGCGCCCGGGATTCTGCGGTATACACAAGGTAAGTGATTATGCTATTCCACCGATACCCCTCTGTTAAGGCGGCTCCAATCCCTTTCAGCGTGGAGGCCAGGTATTTTTTTCGTTCAACCCGAAAAACTCTCATTAGGCCATATTCCCGTACTCAAGCCTGCTTAGGCTGTTTTTAACTTCTTGAATACCTGTTACTGAATCGAACAAACTTTCTGGTCTCGCTCCGCCTAGCGATACATTTGGCTTCTTAAGCCATCGATGAAATTTTTCGCCTTCGTTGTTGAAGACTTCCTGCCCAAAATCCAATAGTTCAGTTAGTAATAGTACCACTTCACTATCTCTTCCGCTCAATACGTCTTTGTCTCTTTTCTTTTTGTTATACGTGGTTTGGGGCACGCCCAATATATTTAGAACCTGCTTTACCGGCAAATCTGCCCTCTTACTCAGCACTTCAATTGCCTCATAAGGCAGGCCTTTTCTAATTAAGGCTACACGTTCCATCCCACTCGACCAGAGCACTTCACCAGACGAAATTTTTATACTCCAGCCCGGGCTGCTTCTTTTCTTTACCCTCGCTCGCTCGATACTGCGTTTGGTGTCAAACTTGGCAGCTACCTGCATTGTCTTTTTCATACGACAGCAATTTTACTACAATGTAGCAACCAAATAGCTACACTGCAAGTTCAACCGGCATTGAACAATCTTCCCATAGCTTCTGAACTACTCACCCGGCCTAATCAAACCCATCAATTCCCTGTCGTGGTTACTTACAATTTTGCATTCATTATCGAAAAACATCGTAACGCCGTTTTGCGCGGTGTAAGGTTCCCACTTCGGCAGCACACCCTCTACATTGGGATTGCCGGT
>CBFGTI010000157.1:0-13042 GCA_965651695.1 uncultured Imperialibacter sp.
GGGAGACCCCAGTAGCCTTCCTACCAATGGCATCAATTGTCTCTTCCTCGACAGCAAAGGGCGAATGTGGGTGGGCACCAACGGCGGGGGGCTCAGCCTGTATCTCCCGGAGGCTGACTCGTTCATCAGCTTTCAGGAGGAAGCCGCCTCCCAAAGCATTTCCAACAATGGCGTTACTTCAATAGACGAAGACAGCAAAGGAAACCTGTGGATTGGCACCTATTGGGGGCTTAATTTTTTAGATCCTGAGACGTTTACCTTTCAGCGTTTTTATAATTCGCCAAACGACTCACTAAGCATAAGCAACAACGGCATTTCTTCGGTGGCGGTTAACCGCGACGACAACCTGTGGGTGGGCACGCTTGCCGGCGGGTTAAACCACTTCAACACAAAAACCTTCCAAAGCACCCGCTTCACTCACAGCGCCGGCAGTCTCTCGGGCATTAGCAGTAATAACATTATGTGCCTGCTTGTGGACACCGGAAACAAGGTGTGGATTGGTACCGAAAGTAGTGGTATTGATATATACCACGATGGTAAGTTTACAAACTATGGACACGATCCGAATGGCCTCGAAGGTGTAACGAGCAATGCAATAACTTCACTTGCCGACAACGGCAACGGGCAGGTATGGATAGGTACGGAAAACGGGCTCAACCTGGTCGATATCGAAAAACAGGAGTTTCTGGATTTTTGGAGCAATCCGGACAACGACGCCAGCCTCACAGCCAACAGTATCCAATCTATCTACAAAGATGACATGGGCATCGTGTGGATAGGTACCTTTTCGGCTGGCATCAACTTCTACGACCCTAATCTGGCTGCTTTTGAACGCTATGCCACGCCGGTAAAAACCGTGAATGCTTTTGTACAAGACCCCGACGGTATGGTGTGGGTGGGTACCGATGGCGGTGGCCTGGCAATTTTTAACCCGGCCGACAGAAGTCTTACCAACTTCACAGGCGCTGTAAACCAGCTCAGCTCGCCCGGTATTGTGTCGCTGCTGTGCGACCGTGCGGGCAACATTTGGGTGGGTACCTACGGAGGCGGCATTAATCTTTATAACCGCCAAACGGGAATCTTTACCTACTATGACCAGGGTGATGGCCCTGCGCAGCTTTCCAACAACAAGATATATGCGTTGCACGAAGACAAAAAAGGCCGCATATGGATTGGCACGCTGGGTGGCGGCCTCAATGTGCTTGATAGGTCTGCAGAAAAAATAACCAGGTATGTGGCTAACGTTGAAGTAGCCGGGGCTCTCAGCAACAACACGGTAAGCACAATTGCCGAAGACAACGACGGGCAAATATGGGTTGGTACCTACGGCGACGGCATTAACCTCTACAATGAAGCCAACGACAACTTTACAGTCTTCCTTAACGCCAACAGCGGCTTGAGCAACAACTCCATTTCGTCCTTGTTTTTCGACAGCAATAATAACCTGTGGGTAGGCACGCTTGGCGGCGGCCTGAACCGCTACGATAATGCCACGAAACAATTTACAGCCTATACTGAAGCAGACGGGCTGTGCAACGACATGGTAAGCAGCATTGAAGAAGACGACCAGGGGATTTTGTGGATAAGTACTGCACGGGGCCTTTCGAGGTTCGACCCGCTAACCGGCATTTTTACCAACTACGATGTGAGAGATGGGCTGCAAAGCTCGGAATTTAAAAAGGGATCGAGCTTAAAAACCAGCTCCGGCGAAATTCTTTTCGGTGGTGTAAATGGCTTCAATATTTTTAACCCCACCAAGCTGAAAACCAATCCTCATGCACCGGCGGTTGTCATCACCAATTTTCAGGTGTTCAACAAGCCCGCCCAAATCCTACAGGGGCAAAACATTTTGTATCTGCATGAAATTGAGCTGACACACGAGCAAACTTTTTTTACCATTGAATTTGCAGCACTTAATTACACGTTGCCATCCAAAAATCAATATGCCTACCGGCTTGCGGGGTTCGACAAGGACTGGGTTTACACCGGTGCCGAACAGAAAGCCTCGTACACCAACGTGGACCCCGGCAGCTATGTATTCGAAGTGAAGGCCGCTAATAACGACGGTGTGTGGAACGAAACCGGCACCTCGCTGACCATCATCATCGCTCCACCCTACTGGAAAACGTGGTGGTTCCGTACACTGGGGAGTTTGGCTGCTCTTACCCTGGTTCTGCTTTTTTACAAGCGGCGCATAGCCACCATCGAGAGACAGAAGCAGGAGCTGGAGCGCCTGGTAAAGTCGCGCACTGTAGACCTGGCAGAACGCAACCGTGACCTTGAGCAATTTACCTACATTGTGTCGCACAACCTGCGGGCGCCGGTATCGAACCTAATTGGCATTTCCAGCATTCTTAATGAGGTAAAACTCAACGAAGATGAATACAAGGAATCACTGAGCGGGCTCACTACCTCTGTGAAGATTCTTGACGACGTAATTAACGACCTAAATCAAATATTGCAGGTAAGGCAGATAGAAGCAGAAAAGAAAGAAAAAGTCCGGTTTTCGGCGCTCGTTAGCAGCATCAAAGCAAGCATTTCGCAAGTGATTGAGAAGGAACGAGTGGAAATCATCTGCGACTTTTTCGAAAGAGACGAAATCGTAACTGTGAAAAGCTATTTAACCAGCATTTTCCACAATCTTATCTCCAACAGCATCAAGTATCGTCGCCCCGGCATACCCCCGGTAATCGAAATCCGAAGCCTGTTAAGAGGCAACCAGGTGGAGCTGATATTTAAAGACAACGGCATGGGCATAGACCTTCAAAAAAAGGGAGACAAAGTGTTTGGGCTGTACAACAGGTTTCATCACGACCATGCCGAAGGCAAAGGCATGGGGCTTTACATGGTGAAAACCCAGGTGGAATCGCTCGGCGGAAAGATTTTTATCGACAGCGAGGTGGACAACGGCACTACGTTCACCATTCGCTTTTTTGTTTAGGACGAAAAGAACATTCCAACCGGCAAGGCATTTGCGGGGTCTTGTGGTTATGAAAACTACATTGCTAATGCTTGCCGCTGTTGCGGTTCTCTCGCTGTCGTGCCAGCGCGACGGCAGTTTGATACAATTTGCTGAATTTCACGAGTCTGTGGAGGGATCGTGGCTGCTCGTGGAGGAAGGACATTCTCCCGGTGCCGGATACGTTACCACGCCTGTACCACCGGAGCCTGCGCAAGTAATTACATTTCTACCAGATAGTACGTTCCATTCAAATATCCAGGGACTTGAGAAATTCAAATACTTCGAGGTTTGGGAAGACAGTGTAGCAGCCGGCACAGTTCTTTCGCTGTACGAACAGCAACCTTCCGGGGTGCCCGATCGCTCTGTGGCTTCCTCTTATACTGTCACTTTCGACAACCAAATGCTAAAGCTTTCCTTCAGGTGGTGTATCGAAGGCTGTCATATGGGCTTCAGGGCAATTGAGCGCCCACAAGATGAGTAGCAGATGGCAGCTTCGGCAGACTAAAAGGCCGCAAATCGTTTTTGGAAGACCGGCGCAGACGAGCCGTATGTTGTCGCCTTTTTGGAATTTTATTTACTTTTAGGCATGTTGTAAAAGAAACACCAGCCTTTGATATGAAAAATGAAGAAAGGATAATCGAATTGCTGCTCGAGTACATCTCCCGGACCGACAGGATGGAGAAAGAATTTAAGGAGGAGATGCTTTCTCTTAGAAGGGAACACAATGAACTCCGTCGCGACTTTAACCAAACCAATAGCCGCCAGGAAGCCCTGATGAAGGAAATTTTCAGCTTGTCGAAAAGGGTAAATAACCTGGAGGAAGGAAAGTAAGCAAGCCACAGATAAGACCGTGTAAAAACCGGTCACTTTCCGCGCTGTCAGTCCTTCGCTATCTTCAGTATATAAAAATCGGTATAGTTCGTGTGGGAAGAAAAAGCCGGGTTGTCTTTCTCCTCGCCCGACACCCTCACCCGTGCTCCGTCCTCTTTGTATTTCGCAGGCAAGTTGCAGGGCAGCAGCAGGTAAATAGTTTCCATAAGGTTTGCCGACCCGGTGCTTATCCCCTGCCCGAAATAGAGAAAAAAGAGTTCTCCCTCCTTCTGCACAGTTGCTTCCGAATTACTGAGCACTTTAATCGTTTCGCCTCCATAGCCGCATGTTTCTACCTCCGTCAATTCGTTGTCACTATCGCCACAGCCAGTTAGCGCTACGGCAAGCATTATGATCACGCCAGCAAGCAAATTCTTCATAGGTACATGATTTTGCACAAAGACCCGCTTTTTATTGCCGCCGTTGGAACAAACATAGCATCGCCCTGCATTCCGGCTATTCCTTCCCTGTCTAGCCTGGAACCCTGGCCTCTTTTATTACACCTACAAGCTGTTTCAACTGGTCCAGAGGCAACGTCCTGATGGTCTCTTGCCAATCATAGTCTTCGCTGCTGTCTTTCAAGTTATTCAAAGAATGCTCTTCAGGCAGGCGATTATTAGCAGTGGGTTTCCAAACCAGCACATCGTTGGGAGTACAGTTGAGCGCACTGCAAAGTTTCTCAATGTGGCGGAGGTGGAAGGTTACCGACTTGCTGCTGAGCAAATTGTGTGCTGCGGTACGGGACAATCCGGCTTTTACCAAAAAAGTGAATGGTTTTTGAATTCCCCGTGCCTTAAAAACAGGTTCAAGGTTAAATGATAGCATTTGAATTTACTTGGTTACAATTACTGGGGTAAGATACGAAACTTCTGCAACAATTCACGTTACGATTGGCTCAATACTGAACACTATAGGATCATTGTCTAAAATTAAATGTTCATTACCCAAAACTTTCAGCACGTTGCTAAATATTATCTGTCCACTGTCTCCAATTTTTACTATATAGATTAAGACAACCACCGTACTGTTTGATATTTTATCTATATCGATCAAAACAACTACCGTATTGCTTAATATTTTATGAGCATCCTTTAAAACCATTTTAGCAACTCTAAAAATTTTTACGGTGTTCACAAAGACCAATATGGTAATATTTGAAATTCGCTTCGCAGTAATCAAAACTATTGCTTCGATACGTAAATTTGTTTTCGTATTACCAGAGACTACATTTTCGCTAACAGAAACATTAGCTTCGTTTATCAGGAATACACTGTCATTATCTGATACATTTGGTTAATTCATCAAAACTTATTTGTCAGAAGTAGAGACTATTAACCCTTTGAACTACCCGCCCGGAATACAAAAACCGACCCTGGCCCTCTTATGGCATCTTTTGCTTCTTTCTCCCAAGAGCAAACTCATAACTCCGCCTGAGAAACTCCCTTATCTCGTCGTCAATGTCTGTCTCGGTGTTAATCAGTATGTGATGCGTCCAGTACCCTTTCTTCGGCTGTACTGCCTCCTCAATCCGCGGGCTGTTTATCTTTTTGCCAGTCACTACGGTAAGCGCCAGCCCGTTTTCAGATCGCTTTTTTATCCACGTTTGTGGTAGCCACACCCATGCATATTTAAACGTCTCTCCAAAAGAAATCTGCGTTTTGGAGACCTCTACCTTTGGTTTCCCAAATACCTCAATCTCTTTTCGCAGCAAGACAAACAGGGAATGTGAAGCATCTCTTCCCTTAAAAAATTGCTTAATAGCGGATTCTGTGTTCTTGTCCACAACAATACGAACTGGTGCTGTCTAAGTTAGCATTCGTGCCGAAGCCCTCCAAAGAGCGGCCTGTCACCCAAACGTTCATGCTATAAAACGCAATTGCCAGGCTACATAGCCCGGCAATTACTACATTTTGTTAGTTAGCGTATCGCAGCCTCTTTCGTTTTGAGTAGCTGCCATCTTTCATTTATTTTTCCCGGAAACAAACAGGTCGCGAACCCGGCTATCTCTCAGCCAAAGCCCTCCCCAAGCCAGAATAGCAAGGTAAACGGAAAAAAGAATGTGCGTAAACAGGGGATTGTCGAGTCTCACATGTGTGGCAACCACACCGCCATAGTAGCCTGTGAGCAATACCATACCCAAAAACGACGTGCGTGGGATAGCATAAAGTACGATGGAGATAAGTCCCAGTATGCCAATGGTATTGAGGTGGTGCACCTGAAATCCCAGCTCAAGGGTGCCGTCAATAACTTCTGTCGGTTTAAAGAACTTTCCCATGCTGTCCATGAGCATAAAAGCGATAACCAGGCCACTCATAATCCACGAAATTACGACTCTCGATTTTGTAGTCCGGTTTGATGCGTTAGCGGTAATTGCTGTCATAGTAGTAAATGTTTTAAGTTTTGAAATGAGCCAGCTTTTTGTGTAACTGACAACACAAAGTTGGCGGATTGACCGGTACGGCGGGCTGTGGGAACCCGACAATGTTAGTGGCCGAATGCGACAACCGGGCACCCGGAGGCGATTTTACCTGTCAACCAATGCAGGTGCACTACCCGTTGTTGGGCTGCGGGAAAGGAGCATGACCGCTGTAACGCCGGTAAGGTGGCTCTATGGGCTGATCTAAACAGCGCATTTGCGAAGAAAACTGCTGGCTTTCACCTTTCAAAAATCATAACTAACCCCATCGGGCAGTGCTTCCACCACTACCTTCATCCATTTTCCATTTACCTTAATCACCACGAGATTGTTGTCTTTGTCGTAAAACATGGTGCCGTCGCCGCTATCTCTCAGTTCTACAAAATTGACATGCCTGGCACTTTCCTGGTAATTGGTTTCATCGTCGCCGGAAGGGCCTGTCTGGCTGAGGTCTCCTTTACCTATGTTGCCGAGGGTTAGTGCGTTGGTTAGCCGCAGCGAGCCATAAAACACGGCCTTGTCTCTGCTAAAAAGGTATGAATGCTGCCGTACGTCGGAGCCTATCCGCAGCCAGTTGTAAGCGAGTGCCGAATGATTGTACTCGGTACCGTAATAATACATTTCTGCCACCGGCTTCCCCTCCTCTACATGCTTATTCACCAAAAGGGTAATTCTCGACTTGTCGTCTCTGGCATAGCCTTCAAACACGTGCAGCCCCCAGCGTTTTTTATTTTTCTCATCTGCATTCCCCCTCACCTGTATCATGTAGGGAGTGCTCAATATACCGTCGACGGTGGTGTACATGGGCGTAATGCGACTATCGAACCCAAAGTTGTAGCCACGCAGCTTCCATTTGTCCCATGTAGTATCCACGTCCGATCGCAACTCAATACGGTACAAATCCGATTTCGGACTTCCCTCAACCAGCCTGTAGTATTCATTTCCGCCCGGTAGTGTTTGAGCGAAACTGCAACATGCCGCTATTAAAAGCGCCGGCACTATTAGCAACTGCTTCATTGGTTCACTATTTAAGAATGAATTTTGCACGGCGGCTTACAGCATCGGCACCTTGCAAATCGAGACTTGCCGTTGCCCTGTTAAACAAAAGCCGCCACCTTTTCTTCTTTCCTGACAATGCTGGCAACGTTAGCTTTCTCGTCCAGGAAGCTTTTCACCTTTTCTGATGCTACGTCTGCTACAATTATTTGCCTTATCTCGCGGTTTACCTGGGTATATATCCCCAGCCGCTTCATGGCAGCACACTGGCGCACGTTATCGTCGGTTGGCGTGAGGTAGTGTACAGCGTGCGATTTGTACCGGTTTATGAGGAAAATGTGGATTAGCGTCATGAGGCGTTTTTTACGGAAGTCCTGCCTGTACACATTCTGGTCTCTTACCGATAAGATCTGCTTTTGCTTACGGTCGGCAACGGACGTGAAAACCACGTTGGCCACCGGCTCATTTTCCGAATTAATTGAAAGCTCCATAATGGTTGAAGAAGGCTTGTGCGGCCGCAGCTTCACCACAAGTTTCTCTTCTATAGCATGTTGAACGGCCCATAGACCGATCCACTCTTCCAGCAGCTTAACGGGCAGCTCGGTTTGCTTGAAATGCTGAAACTGCGTTGACCCTTTACCCATTGCTTTGGTAGTTGCCGTGCGCCCCGAGCAGGCAGCCAGTGCGCTATCCAGCCTTGGTCCACCCACGTGCGTTTGTGGTGCCTTGTAGGGCGAATCGAGCAGACGAAACTTGCGCTGCACCCTGGCAAGGGCCAGCATTCCCTCCGTTTGCAACGACCCGGCAAATTCCTCCGTTGCCAAGCCGTCAATTTGATGCCCTCCGTACGTAATGAAGTTGAAAACGAACCCCATTTCGCCCAATTCGCGGGTAAAGGTTGACATTTGTTCTTCGGTCATTCCGGTGGTGTCCCAATTAAAAGAAGGCGAAAGGTTGTAGGCGAGCATCTTATCGGGGTAAACTGCATGAATGGCATCAGCAAAAATTTTTGCGTCGGCCAGGTCGGCTGTTTTGGTTTCCATCCACAGCAAATCGGCATAGGGCGCCACCGCCAGCGACTTGGCTATGGCGTAGGGAATGCCGCCTTTTACCTGGTAATAGCCTTCGGGTGTACGGGCCATGTCGCAATCCCAGGTTACGGTCAGTCCCAGGTCTTTTGCTTTGCGGGCCGCCATGGGTAACGACGCCTTGCCGGCAAAACTCAGCCATTCCTGCCTGCTCATTTTGTCATGCGCCCCATCATAGCTTACCGTTTCCATCAGCTCGGCCACAGCCTCGCCATAAGTTTTAACTCCCGCTGCCTGCTCCCAGACTGAAGCAAAATTTTCGGATATTTTGTGGTAAGCAGGCTCAAAAACCTCCGCCTCGTCGCTGTTGAGCTCAAATTGCTGCTCCCGCGCAAGTTGGAGAAGTCCTTCAGCCTCCAGCCATTCGGTGGCCTGCTGCATTTCCTCTTCCGCTACCTGGTAGAGCAAATGGCCCCGCACATGGTCGGCACCCTGCTCGTGTATAGCCTTTTGCAGCGCGAGGAAGGCATATTTGAAGCTTGGCACCTGCAGATTGGTAGCGCCAAGGAGAAAGGGGTGGTCCCGTTCGTCCGACATGTTTTCCAGCAGAGATGCTGCCTCCGCATCGGTGCGAGCCACCAGTATGCCCGGCACCCGCATTACATCAAGCTGTAGCCTGGCTGCATTCAGTCGCTTAATCTGCTCGTCGCACGACACCAGCACTTTGCCACCCTGGTGCCCACATTTTTTTGTTCCCGGCTTTTGATCTTCAATGTGGTACCCCGGCACTCCGGCTTCCACAAACCGCCTGATGAGATTTCGCACGTGGGCGTCTCCCCCATGGCCCGTGTCGGCGTCGGCAATAATGAACGGGCGAAAGTCAATCTCTTTAGTAGCTGCTCGCTCCTCTTCGCTCATTTTAAAGTGCTGAAACCGTTGGTTTCGGTCGGCAGTGAGCAGCGCCCGCACAATACCGGCCGCTTCATTTGGCACCTGACTCAGCGGATAGCTGGCCAGATCGGCTCCGGGGTCTTCATCGGCCGAGCCTTTTGCAGATGTCGCCCATCCGCCGAGATAAATCCCTTCAATACCTGCCCGCTTCATCATCACTGCCTGGCTTGGCGAGTAGGGGCCAAAGGTGGTCATTTGCTTTTTTTCGCTGAAGAGCTTCCGTAGCTTTTGATAAAATACGGTTGCAGCTTCTTTGGCTATTGAATAATCGTTGTAAATAGAGCCTTGCTGCTCGGCTACCTGGCGTGCAGAATACAGGCGCCTGATTTCTTTAAAACGGGGCTGAGCAATATAGGAGTTGGCATCGGCCACCACCTCTTCCAAAGGGTTGTGTGTGGAATTCATAGCTGGTTATCATCAAATGTGGTAATCTGTTATTTCGTAGGTGAGCCTATTCCGTGCAGGGCCGGCTCTTTCTTAAAATCCAGGTTTTCGGTTATTCGGTTTCCGGTTTCTGTGAGTGTTTTGTAGTATTTTCTGATTCGTTCTTTGGCCTCGTACAGGTCGTTGTTGTTCAGATTGAGGTTGAGCAGGTCTATATACCATGGACCTTTTACCACGGCCTTGACGTAGGTTTCCACAATCTCACGGGCAATGGGAAGTGTGGTAACTTTTGAATTGTCGTGCACATCCTTGTTGCTGGCAGCCAGCAACTTTTCGTACTCTTCCTCCAGCAACTTTTTAAAAATTTCAAGTGAAAAATGATCGCCCGCAGCCAAACCACCGGCCAAATCGGGAGCAGTGAGCGTGGCTCGCTTATGCACCCACTCCCACAGCACGCTCAGGCGTATCTCGCCTGTGGCCATATCTTCCATCAGGTACAAAATGTTGTCGTCGCCAAAAAAATCGGCGGGCTTAAGCGCTGCTGCCTGGTATCCCTGCAAAAAGGCATTTCCGTACTGTAGAGCCACGCTCAACAGGTTTCGGGCTCCCCTTATCGTAATAGGCGCCTGCTCAAGCCGGATCAGCGCAAGCCTATCTTCTTCCGTATAAGTAAGAGGTCCGAAGTCTCTTCCAATCTGATTATCCTCGCCAACTTCTTCCCAAACAGGGCGAACGATATGCACCATTTTCCAGTGCGCTACCCATTTGCCGGAAGCGCCGGCTTGCTGCTCTCTTTTCGCTCCTTTCAGCGCCTTTTTCATGCTGGCAGCCACGCCGTCGTCTGAGCCCACCGGTATGTTGGGTTCCATTCCGCCCTGCCACAGGCTAAAATTCCCGTTTTTATCCGGCATGTTCACTGCCTTGCGCACCCGGTCTTCGTAGGCAGCCATGTAGGCGTACGTCATGGTGATGGACTCGATGTTGGGATTGATAAAATCTTTGTTGCCGGCCAGTGCATCCGACACACTGTTGATGTAGTCCCACCGCCCGGTATTGAAGCCCACAAAATGCAAGCCCAACGCCGCTCTGATCTCCAGCAGCTGATAGGTAGCCTCAAGCTGTTCTACCAGCACATAGGTTTTAATTGTGCCAGTACTTAGGCCTAAGTGCGACTCAAGCGTGGACAAGATGTTGTTCCAGAACGATGCTTCTTCGGCTGTTTGAATTTTGGGAAGGTAGAGTACAAGAGAGGCATGCTTCTCCTGCAATTTCTTGTAGTTATTTACTATGTAAAGTACCACATCGGCGATTGAAGCGGAAAAAGGCTGGCCGTCGTTCATTCTAATGTGCCTGTCGTGCAGGTGAAGCCCCCTGGCTCTGAAAATGATGGTGGTAAAATCGAGCTGCTTTTCCCATGCTGAAATAATTTTTTTTCGAAGGAAGCCTTCAGCCCATTTATTCATTTCGGCTGCTACTTGTTCAGCCACTTCCAAAAACAGCAGGTCTTTGCTGATGGCCATTTTGAGGTTCCGCTGGTTGTCGAGCGACATTGTGTCGATCTGGCCAAGTGCATCTTCGCCGTCGAACATCCAGCCGTCGGCACCCGAGAGCAGTGCATAGGCCACGTTGCGGATACTCGATCTAAGCTCTGCACGTGGTTTTGCAGCAGGGCCCGTTCCCTGTATCCACTGCCTCCGAAGGTCGTGCGGAATTTCGCTGCACTCGAAGTTGCCTTTCCTGATCTCCGAAACCGATAGCCCGCTGTTGCCAATGATCGCTGACTCAGGGAGAAAATCGATGAGCGAGTTGTTTTTGATACGGTCCGCCCTGCGTTTATTACGCTTTTCCATCAGCTGCTTTTGCTGTGCATTAAGCGGGGCCAGCGCCTCAAGGGCTTTTAAAACCTCTTCGGTGTAAATGTCGGGGTAGGCATCAAAAGCCTGTGGGGAAATTTCAAACTTAGACATGACAAAGGGGTCTGGTGACTTAAAGATAACTTTAAAACCTGCTATAATATTTTTTTTGCCGGAAGTTCTTTGGACAAATAAGTGAGTTGGAGTTGAGATGAAAGAGATATTTTCAGATTTTAAGGGTCCCGGTAAATCGAAATGCTTTCTACTCTTTCAATTTTGCTTTCTTAACTCCAGGAGTTCTTTTGTGTTGTAAACCTTTTGAAACCCGGCACCTTTTAAGCCCTTGTAAAGCCTTTTATCGCCGGTCCACAGGTTTCCCTGCAGATGTTCGGTCATAGCCAAAAAATCAACGTCATCAATATCAATATCGCCGAGTATTTCCTCCGCCTTTACCCATGTCTCCTGAGGTATGAACTCCTCGTTTATAAAGCGGATTTTAAGAAGGGTTTTGTGATATGAGGTTTGAAGTTCCGAGTCGGAAAGTTCCGAGAGCTTTTTTAGCTTTTCCCAATGTTTCTCAATTTCCCGCTGCATATAACCACAGCTGTAAAATTCAAAGACGCTATCAGAGTTGAAAATCAAGTCAGCAATATTGCTACTGGAATTAAGGAGTGTACTGAAAATTATGTTAGTGTCTACTATGACTCTCACTTAATAAAGCGCTTTCGATTTTCAGACCACCAGCCCTTTTTAACTTCCCTGGCTAATTTATCTACATCTCTTTGCTTAGCCTTCGAGGTTGCAGTAGCCTCTTTATAGGTCAAATAATCGACAAGGCGCTGAAGACCAGTTATATCAACAGACGATGGCAACTTTATAATGATTTCTTTATCGGTTCTTTCTATTTGCATAGCCCACTCATTATCAATACCAAAGATAATTAATTCAAACCACAATTGACCATCACTTTACTCGCAAGCAAGCCTGAAAAGCAAATTCATCAATTCGTTCACTCAATAGCTATATCATACTTAGCGAGCAAGCCAACTACGCCGGGAAGGGAAAATTTGGCTTTCCTGATCTTGTTAACTTCAGGATCAATGGAATAGTTATTGGCCGTGCGAAAATCCGCTTTCTCAAGCATTGTATTCCGGAAGGTAGCCCCGGCCAGATCACTGTTATCGAAAGCTGCACCGGTAAGGTCTGCTTCCACAAAATCCACCTCATGCAGCTTGCATCCCTCCCATCGGCAGCTTTTCAGGTTGAGTTTGTAGAACGAGGCCAGATCGAGCTGGCAACCTTCGAAGTTCATGGCCAGCAAAAAGGGGTTACAGTCTTCGAAATGGACACCCAGCAGCTTGCAGTCTTTAAACCGCACCTCTTTAAAGGCAGTGTTCCCCACCTTTGCCATGCTGAGATCGCACTGCTCAAATACACATTCCGCGAAGCTAATGTGAGAGAGGTTTGTATTGGCAAAGTTGCATTTTACAAACCGGCAGTTTTCGTACTCCCCCACACCAAGCTTTTCGGTGGTAAAGTCTGCTCCTTCAAAGGTTTTGTCTTCAATGTAGTTTTTGCTCAT
>CBFGTI010000158.1:0-12992 GCA_965651695.1 uncultured Imperialibacter sp.
TTCAGCACATGTTTGGCACCCTGCAAAATGGCGTTGGAGGACTCGATTAACACATCTACCTGTTCGGTTGATGCTGCCAGCTCGCCATTGTCGCAAACCGCCACCTTGCCGCTGCGAATAGTGTCGTTTAGCTCTTTCACCGAATTTACTACGTTGTAGTCGGCTTTAATCCATTGTGCAGTTTGGATTGCCTTTTCGATTCTGATGTCACAGATTACTACCGGCTTTATTCCTGGTGTCACGTGGGTTTGGTACACAAGCCCTTTGCCGATAGAGCCAATTCCGATTATAGCTACTTTGATTTCGCCATCAAGACGTTTGAGTTGTTCAATTAGAGTCATGATTTTTATTTTAAAGTAAAATTTAGATACCTGCGCAACCATGGCGCCCTTTTGAATCTGAAATCAGAAAATAGGTGTTGCTGACCTCATAGACAGTTGCAATTGATATTTTGTAGGATTAACGGGAACTTTTCGCTGCCCATTGCGTGCGGAACAACCGCAAAAAGAAAAACCCGGGGCATGCAGGAGCTGCTTGCGGCAAAAAGTGTAGAAAAAATCTACATACACGCTGAGAAACAAAGCTTTCTGCGAGTTCTTCGTTTCATTGGTGCGGTACATTATATTTACATTACCACCTGAGGTTGCCTGCCGATGAGCTTTTTAAATGCAGAATGGAGGAAGTTACTTATAGTTAACTACGAGGCCGATCCGGCGCTTTTGACCCCTTTCGTTCCCTACCGAACCGAACCCGACTTCTGGAAGGGCAAATGTTACATCAGCCTTGTGGGCTTTATGTTTCTAAACACGAGGCTGCTGGGCTGCCCTATCCCCTTCCACAGGCACTTTGAAGAGGTAAACCTCAGGTTTTACGTACGAAGCAAAAAGGGCAGTGAATGGAGGCGGGGCGTGGTTTTTATAAAGGAGATTGTTCCGCGAAAGGCGCTTACCCTTGTTGCCAACACCGTATACAAAGAGCATTACGAAACCTTACGGATGTGGCACAGGTGGCAGCAAACCGAAGGGCACCGGGTGGTGGAATACGGCTGGACAAAGAACAGGCAAACCCACCGCATATGTGCCGAAACCGGGCTTCAGCCCGTGGATATTGCTACCGGCTCAAAAGAGGAGTTTATCACGGAACATTACTGGGGGTACACCAAAATAAACGGGAATAAAACGACCGAATATGAAGTGAGGCATCCGAAATGGCAGTGTTACCCGGTGGTAAAGCATGCGGTGGATGTTGATTTCGGAGCCACCTACGGTGCACGGTTTGCCACGCTCACTACGGCCACTCCGGCATCTGTAATGCTGGCAGAAGGCTCGGCCATTTCGGTAGAGGCAAAGCGGGTTTTGGAGGAGTAAGATAAAGCGTGCAAGCCTGCCAACGGTGCGCCAACAGCGTGCTGCGTTTAAAGCAGCTTGGTTACCTGCTCGTCCATTGGCTTTACCGCTGATGGGAAAAACTTCACCACCTTGCCATTTTCGTCGATCAGGTACTTGCAGAAATTCCAGGTTGGAGCTTCGCCCGATTCCTTTTGAAGCCAGGCGTAGAGCGGGTGTTGGTCGTTGCCCACAACACTTATTTTCTCAAAAAGCTGAAAGGTAACACCGTAGTTTTTCTTGCAGAATTGTGCGATCTGCAGGTTAGTGCCCGGCTCCTGCCCCCCAAAGTTGTCGGCCGGAAAACCAAGCACTGCTACCTTTTCGCCAAGCTGCTCGTGCAGCAATTGCAGGTCTTCGTACTGCGGGGTAAAGCCGCATTCGGATGCCGTGTTTACTACCAGCACTTTCTTGCCTTTGTATTTCGAGAAATCGACGGTATCGCCATCTATCGAAGCCATTTTGAACGAGTGAAAGGGAGAAGTTTGAGCCATAAGAGTGATTGTAACAGCAAACGTAGATACGACAAACAAATAAACCTTTTTCATACTTGATTCGGATTGAAGCAGCACCTGGCTGGTGAAGCATTGGCAAATATAACTAAATGGCGGTGTAAAGGAGTCGAATTCGCGTTGGAAGTCGTGCTGATGTGGACGAGCCTATTCCGGTTGGCGGAGCCGGAAGGTGAAAAGTTGTAATCGGTTGCCTGTGTGAACTGATTGGTGGAGGAACTACCCCCCGCCGACATTGTGTTCATTTTTTAACTACAAAAGTTTCCCAACCGTCGTATTCTCCGTTAAATCTCTTGGCTTGTTTCCTTAAATGCAGCGTTACCTGGTATATCTCATCGGGGAGGACTTTATCAATACGAGAGATATGAAGCTGGAAAGGTAATCTTGAATCTCCGATTTTGTCTTCTCCCTCTATTTTAAACCCCTCGTTCTTTATCGACTCCATGAACAAATTTTGGCTCTTCCTGTCCGGAAAATATAGCCAATGGTCAATTTGTCGAGGTTCAGACAAGTTATCACCAGCTTGTCTTAGTTGGAATAAAACCTTTTCATTCGCCATGAATTCCAGCGTCTCTTCATTGGGATAAAGAAATTCCCGGTAGGCTTCCCAGTCGGCATCGGCCCTCAGGTTGATATAATATTTATAATGAGGAAACTGGCTATTATACAACTGAGCAAGTTCGCTTCGGATTGATGTTGTATCACTGACATAGATGTAATCCAGCCGTTCGCATTGGTAAGTAAATGTTCCTGCAAGCTCAAATTTCGTGAGTTCCTTAACTTTTGTCTCAACGGCCTCCGAGACCTGATACAGCCTTTCGAATTCAAAACTATTAGGAAATCCGTCCTCACGGCAGTTTGCTGTCGTCACTCCTGTAACCAGAACAAATGCTAATCCTTTTTTGGGTGCAAATTTTATCAAGTCCATGTTAACAGTGGTAGACCCGGGACCCTTTTCATACTGCGCCAAATAGACGTCCCAATTTCCGGCTTGAGCCCAGGATTTACACACTATGAAAAGCAAGCTTATTGTAATTGCAACGTTTTTCATTTATCTCGTTTTTTTCTGCTCCCAAGCCACAAAATCCCGCGCCGGGTAAATGCTTAGTATCCATATATCACACACATCTCTCTGGATGTATGAATTTTCTTCTAAAGATACAGTTGGCGTCTCAAGGAAGGTATCACCGTTTTCCCATTTAGAAATTTTGGCTTTTTGACACCCGCCAACTTACCTGGTTTTCCTGAGTCAAGTTGCGTTCCTTGCGGGTGGCCCTAACCGATTACCCCAGAAGATCCATCCGCAGTTCGTACTCAAAAGCATCTCGTTTAGGAGTTCCTTTTTTCCCCAATATGTTTGTCTGTCAGCTCTTCAAGTGAATAAGTTTTCATGACTCTCCTTTTTTCTTGTCCTCAAAATATTTCATTCTAAGCCGTTCAGCCCCCAACCATTTGATCTGGGATAATTTGCAACGCTCACAATCATTTTTAGGGCACTTTACACAATTTTTGCTTAGTTCTTCTCCCAGGGTTTCGACGATTGAATGTCGTCGAACACGTGGTACAGGGGAGCCATTAAAGATGGAGCGCTCGTTGCCAACGCTGCGTTAATTTCTGTAAACTTATTCTTCAAGTCCAGCTCATTTGAGCAACTCAACATTAGTCTAAAAATATTTTGAAGATCTGAATCCGTACGTCTCTCCAGCTCCGCGACAACATTTAAAGGATCTGCTAAAAGCTTGAGCGAGAGCCCCAACCCGTCACCATGCTCGCTATAGCACCATTCACCGCCTGAATATATGTCTACATATTTTTTGTAGTAAGCTGCCTTATCAATCTTATTAAGATTGTAGAAAAAGAAGATAATCTTCAGTCTATCATGAACTCCATTAAACGGCAGCATGCCAGTTTGCTTGTCAATTCCAAATATCTCAGCCAGTTCGTTAACGGTATTCGGAAATGCGCAAAAGAAATCCTGTTCGATCTGGCTGCTGTCCGTAGTGTCAGCTGTTAGTTTCAGTAGGTAAACAAGTTTGTGATCGGGTCCCAAAAACTCTTTTTCTTCACACTGCCCAATGGCTTTGAAGGAAACGATTATAAGTATTGTGAATAACAGAGTCTGCACTTAAGTGAATTGCGTTCAACCTTTGAGTAAACCCACCCGGTTGGGTATTATCTCTCAACACCAAACTAACTATTTTTTCAATAAGAACCGTCTCTCCCGCTGCGTTCCGATTCTAAACAATTGTCACGGGAGCATTCGTGCCAATTTGTGAAATTCGTGTCGAAAATCATTGCTCCAGTTTCCTAGCCAGCAGCGTATTCAGGTTGTTCCGCTCGCCTGGTTTGAAAATGATGCGTGAGCAGCCATTAAAAGCAGCTGTCTGCTTCAGTTTTTCTGCCAGCGCGGTGGCAAACCGCTCCTCATCTCCGACTGGTTTCTCAAGGTACAGACTGTTGATCCGGAATTCGCTTTTGAGGCGATCGGCTTTGGGGTCAAGCCGGCCGACGAACCCGGTGCCGTAGAGAATCGGCAGACAGTAGTAGCCGAAGCGGCGTTTGGCAGCGGGCACAAAACATTCGATCTGGTAGTCGTAGGCAAACAGGTCGAGCAGCCGCCTGCGCTGGATAACGGCATTGTCGAACGGCGACAGCAGCGATACCTGCGCGCCGATCCGCTTGCCGATGGCGGCTTCCACCTGCTGCTCCGTGGAATAATAGGTTGCCGGGTTGCCTGCTACCCCCACGCGGATAATTTCGCCGGCTTCCAGCATGTTCCGAAGGGTAGCCTTCACCCCGGGCTTGACGCCCTTGCGCAGGTAGCAGATTTCCTGTTCGGTTACCAGGCCGTGGGCACGAATTGCCCTTGTAATGAGGTAGCGGTGAAACTCGTCGTCGGTGGGCACCCGCGTATCAAGGCCCTCCGGCAATGCCCGTTCGGGCAGGTCATACACCTTTTGAAAACCGACGCGGTGGCTGGCGATAAGTTTGCCCTCTATGAACAGCTGCTCCAGGGCCACCTTGGCGGGTTTCCAGTTCCAGCCCCAATCACCGCTTTTGTCTCCGCGGTGCTCAAAATCTTTGGCCATCAGGGGGCCTTCCGCCCTTATGCGGGCCAGCACTTCCTGCATGGCTTTGCGTTCGGGCTGGCGCCAGTGCTTTTGACCCGACGCCACGGCGTTCATATACGGCAAGCAGAAGCGGTAATCGCTCATAGGCAGGTAGGCGGCTGCATGCGCCCAGTATTCCAGTATCTGCTTGTCGTGCTGCAGGGCATCGAGCTGTTGCACGCTATACGACGGCACCCGCGTCCAAAAGCAGTGGTGGTGCGAGCGTTTGATGACGGAAATCGTATCGATCTGAATGTAGCCCAGCTGTTGGAGGCAACGCAGCACAGCATTTTTGCCGGTGCCAAAAGCTTTGGCAGAGTGCAGCCCCTGGCCTACGAGGGCAAGGCGTCGGGCCTCGTTAGCGGTTAGTTGGATGGCTGGGGTCATCGGTTTTGGTTACCTTAGGAAGCGACTTACTGCGTGTAGCTAGTTAAATGGTATCTGTTCTATTATTGTAAGCCCTATCTCTTCTTTGTTAAATAAAAAAATTCTCTCTCAAGGTCATGTTTCATTCTAGCTGTACTCCTTCTCATCATAAAATACGGAATTCCAAGCATGAAAGCTGCGTGAATGATAATGAAAGGGAAAGCGAATACAGCCCCATCTCCCTGAATATTGTCTGCAAATAAAAAAGCCGCAATCAAAATCAAATAAATCGCCGTCGTGAAAATGTAAAAGGGAATCATCATTCCACTAAAACCATTAATTTCTGCCTCAATGACCAGTACATTTTCCTTTTGCCTATAACCTCCTTGTGCTACTGCCGAATTCATATTCATATCAAATAACCGTCTCTTTCTCTTAATCTTGAAATGCTCGTATCCCACATGTCCCTTGTATTCATTCTTACTTCGTGAGAAAACATCGCAGGCATCGGACATAAAACCAGTACCTCCTTCATCAACCATCTGCTTAAATACCGCTACGAAATGATTTTTCTGAATTTGTATTTCAGTTTTCAGATAGTCAACTACTTTGATTTTCGCGAGAAACTCTTTCATAAGGATGCCTTGCGCAGTTATAGGGATGAGCTAGAATACGGAACTAGCAAAGTAAAAAAAAGTAAAAACTTCCTAGTACAAAACTTTCCTAAAACTGTGATATAGTAATTCCTCCTACCCTGCGTTAAAATCCATGCCTCCTCACCCGTCAGCGCACGAATTTAATCGTTCTGAAAATGGCCAGTGCAGTTTCTTTGGGCATTCGTCCGGCGTGAAAAGTGAGACTGTTGTCGTCTGCCAGGTTCGGGAAATGAACTGCTGTTCCCAAAGTGCTCGAATATCCGATTACGGCTTTCCTTCCGTTGATCTGCTCCACTGTTAGATGGTAATCTTGAGAAGTCAGGTCATTGGAATACCAGCCAAAATCAAAACTCAATGAGTCTGTTCCGTCGGTAATCAAGCCAACAAACGAATCTACACCCTCCAGTTTTACATACTTGAACGCCACGGGAGTTATCACAGAGAACCTGCCAAGGTCGATCGTATGTGAATTTTTATCGACCTCGCTGTATCTTCTTTCCCCAAGTTCAAAGAATTCAGGTTCAACCATCATCATTCCAAATATCAAAGCAATCAAAATTGCCCCGGCTGGAATCACAAAGTATGTTCTGGTTTGCCTTTGCATAGAAGAAATTGCGGCTAACGTTTGTGTTTGCGCAGTGGTGGCTTATTGAAACCGCGTCCTGTCCACGTGGGCAAACGTATTATAAAACTAAACTTCATACCTTGATGTCCCGCCACCATTGCGCAAACATTTTGTTGTGGGCCGTTTCATAGTCCTATATAAAGTTCAGATTGATTTGTCTGTCTGTTGGGCATAAGTCTCAGAACAATAATACAGGGGTATGTTGTATGAACAGCTGACTTAGGTTTACCATTAGAATCGAGTACTTCCTTTCCAGTGAGAGTGTATTGCTCAAAAATGTCTGTCTTTTTCGGAGTCACTTTATAACTCAGTGGTCGGAGTTGTAATAATAAGTTTTCCAAAAATGTCTCACCCTCTGACATTGTATTGAAGCTAATATAAAGTCGATGTGACACTTCGTAAACCGATGTGCTGTCAGCGTATATGGAATTGAATTTTTCTAGTCGTCCGCCCCCAGATGATTTGTCTAAGTTAGGATGTTTCTCAAAGGTCATTGTGTATGTTGTGTCTATTCGAGTTGTGTCATGCCTTGTCCTATAGTCTCTCATAGGGACACTATATTTGTAATTGAACCCTTTAAACAACTCAACCTCAAACATTTTTTCGTAGAAGTCCGAAATGCTTTTAAACTGTCCAAAACAGTCCGCTGTCAAAAGGGTGCAAAAAAGAATTATTATTATTCGCGTCACTTGCTTGTCGTTTTGAAATGGCCCACAACAATTGAGTAACACGCACCCATGCGTGTTATTCCCATTATACCAAACTTATAGATTTTTTTCGGAAATCTCCCCCTTTTGGTCGGCATGGCGGTTTCAAACCCAAAATCCCTGGCCACCTACCACGGGGACGTCTCTTCGCAGACTGCACCCACCCTTTCCGCTAAATCAAGCAAACTCCCGGACAAGATGGGATCAGTTCCAGCGCTTCACGCAACCAATTCCAGCGCTACATTCGACCCAATCCACCGCTACATGGAAGAAGATCTGGCGCTAGACTAGACAACATCTACGGCAAGAATAGAAGGTTACAACAGCAAGAGCAGAAGGAAACAACGGCAACACCAGAATGAAACAACAGCAAGAGCAGAAGGGTACAACAGCATGCGCAGGAGGTCACAACAGTAAGTGCAGGCCTCCCTAACCGCAAGAATGAGCGGCTTCTACCGCAAGAATCAGCCTGTACAACGAAAAGTGAGCGTATTCGCTTTGGGTTGCGTTCATCTTTTTCTGCGCACTATGTGGTTTGTTTGCTAGGCACTATGTATCATGTTTGCTGCGCACCATGTATAGCCGGTCTTGCGCAAGATGCAGGTGGCGGAGGGGATATCACTAAAAAAGGGGATAAGGCGTTTCCTATTACTTGTTTAACGAGAAAACCGCTCCAAAGGGTGAAGAGGTTTAACGTTTAAGGTTTAAAAGTTTAAGGTTCTGGCGCCAAAACTCCCGAGCAAAAAGCAACCGCTGTGGAGACTGCAAGTTGGTTTAAGGTTCTGGCACCGAAACCCCGGAGCAAACCGCAACCGCTGAGAGCACCTGAAGCTTCCAGCCGGCTTTAAACATTAAACAAAAAACTCTAAACTGCGCTCCCCTACATCCTCTCCGGCACCTCAATCCCCAATAAGCCCATTGCCATGGCTATGGCGCGGGCAGTTACTTGGGAAAGCATAATCCGCAGCTTCACCTTGCTCTCATTTTCCTCGCTAAAAATGGAGTGCTCGGTATAGAAGCGGTTGTACTCTTTGGCCAGTTCAAAAGCATAGTTGGCCACCACGGCCGGGTTGTACTCTTCGGCGGCCATGCGCACCCGTTCCGGGTAGGCGGCTACCAGCCGTATCACCTCCGCCTCCAGCGGTTCCAGGTCAAGCGAGGCGGCATCGAAACCATCAGCCGAAATCGCCAGCTGCTCAGCTTTGCGCAGTATGGCGCTAATACGGGCATGGGTGTACTGTATAAAAGGCCCGGTGTGCCCGTGAAACTCGATAGACTCTTGCGGATTAAACAGCATGCGCTTGCGTGGGTCTACCTTTAGCAGGTAATATTTTAGCGCACCAAGTGCCAGCACATTGTAAAGCTCCTTTGCCTCCTGCTCGTTAAACCCTTCTATCTTACCCAGCTCAACGGTGTGTTTCTCAGCCGTTTCCAGCATTTCCTGTATCAGCTCGTCGGCATCCACCACGGTGCCTTCGCGGCTTTTCATTTTGCCCGAAGGCAGGTCTACCATGCCGTACGACAGGTGGTAGAGCCCGTCGGCATAGGGCCTTCCCAGCTTTTTCAAAATGCTAAAGAGCACCTTAAAGTGGTAATCCTGCTCGTTGCCCACCACGTAAATCGACTTATTGAAGGGAAAGTCGCCGTACTTCATATCGGCGGTACCAAGGTCCTGCGTCATATACACCGAGGTGCCGTCCGACCGCAGCACGAGCTTGTGGTCGAGGCCCTCCGCGGTTAGGTCGGCCCACACCGAGCCGTCTTCCTTTTGGTAGAAAACCCCTTTCTCCAGCCCCTCATCCACTATGTCTTTGCCTAGCAGGTAGGTATTCGACTCCTGGTACATCTTGTCGAAAGAAACGCCCATGGCCTTGTAGGTGGCATCAAATCCTTCATACACCCAGCCGTTCATGGTTTCCCAAAGCTCCACGGTGGCCGAGTCGTTGTCCTCCCATTTCTGCAGCAACTCCTGCGCTTGCAGAATCAGCGGCGCCTTTTTCTTTGCTTCCTCTTCTTCTACCCCCGTCTTTTTAAGCGCCTCTATCTCTTTCTTATATTCCTTATCAAAAATCACATAGTACTTGCCTATCAGGTGGTCGCCTTTGAGGCCTGACGAGGCGGGCGTTTCGCCATTGCCCCATTTTTGGTAGGCCAGCATCGACTTGCATATGTGTATGCCACGGTCGTTTACCAGGTTTACCTTATACACCTCATAGCCGGAAGCTTCGAGAATGCGGGAGATGGAAAACCCCAGGAAGTTGTTGCGAAGGTGGCCGAGGTGCAGCGGCTTGTTGGTGTTGGGCGAGGAGTATTCTACCATTACCTTGCCGCCATGAGGGAGTACCACGCCAAACGACGGGTCGGCATATATATCGTTGAGCGTTTTGCCCCAAAGTGTATCGCTGAGGGTAATGTTGAGGAAGCCTTTTACCACGTTGAAGCCCGAAACAGGCCCGATGTTCTTCACCAGGTACTCGCCCAGCAGGCGGCCACCTTCTTCGGGGCCTTTGCCCATGGCTTTCAGAAAGGGAAATGTAACGAACGTGTGGGTCCCCTCAAATTCCTTACGGGTAGGCTGCAGCTGTACCTGCTCCGGCGCCAGGCTGTAGCCAAAAAGTTCTTTAAAAGCCCGGGAAATCCCTTCCGTAAGTTGCTCCTCTATGTTCATTTGGTCGTGTTTTGTTGTCGCTCCTTTTCAGGAGATTTTGATGGCTATTACCAGTGTATAAAAAACAATGTGCAAAGGTATACACCCCTGCACATTGCCGCAAAGTTTCTTTCACTCAACCCAGGGCAATCGCATTCAAAATTTTTCTTTGAAATTTTATTTCACGAATCTGTTTTAAATGCAATTGCCCTGTCACTCAACCGCTCAAATCAGCACCGGCTTCAAACGGGCGTCTTCCAGCGCTTTTGCCGTAGACTCCATAATCTCAAAAGCCACTTCTGCCATTTTGTTTTCGGTATCGAGCGTTGGGTTTATTTCCACTATCTCCCAGCAGCACACTTTCGGGCTTTTTATCAGCTCGCGGTTTATAATTTTCGCTTCTTCAGCAGTAAGACCACCCGGCACAGGGGTGCCCGTACCCACCGAAATGCTGGAGTCAAGGCTGTCTACATCAAACGAAACGTAAATGATATCGCAGTCGTGTAACTGGTCGAGCGCCTGCTGCGCCACTTTTGCGGCGCCCTTTTTCCTTACCTCATCGGTTTTAAAAACCCGCATGCCGTGCTTTTCCACGAGGTAGTCTTCGGGCGACTCAGTGTCGCGGAGAGAAATAAACACAATATCTTCAGGATTGAGCTTGGGGCCGTCTACGCCAATTTTCTTTATTTCATTCCAAATGTGCACCGTTTCTTTAGGCGGCTCGTTTGTCTGGCACTCTAAATTATCGATGGCCAGTGCCATAGCCAGCGGCATACCGTGCACATTGCCCGAGGGCGTAGTATATGGCGTATGAAGGTCGGCATGGGCGTCTACCCATATCACGCCGAGGCGTTTTGCCGGATGTGCTTTTTTGATGCCTGCAATTGTGCCCGATGCGGTGCTGTGGTCGCCTGCCAGCACCATCGGAAAATCGCCTTCCTCCAGGGTTTCGGCCACCGCGTTACAAACTCTCTTCTCCACACCCAGTATCGCCTTGATAAACTTGGCCGAGGGAGAGATAAATCCGGTGAAAAGCGGGCTGTTATCTGTTTTTACATTTACCGCGTCGTAGCGCGCAAAAAAGTCAGATTGAAGATCAATGCTCGCAATCTTTAGCGCGTCTACCCCCATGCTGGCTCCCCGGGTGCCTGCGCCAAGCTCCGACTTGACTTCAATAAGTAAAATGTCTTTCATACAATGGGAAATTATGTTGTTTAAGCTTTGAAAACCAATAATTAGAAGAACAGACCAGGTTCGGGTTGAATGAACCGCGGCGTACGGTTGAAGGAAAGAGTATGGACGCTAGTTATAAGAAAACTGATAGTACGGGAGATAAATCCTCTGAGGCAAGACGGCCCGGCTGGTTCTTACCGGTGTTAGCATATTTTTACCAATACTTGTCATAAAAATCAGGATTCTGATCGCAATTTAGCACTTTTTTACAACAGGAAGAACGAGTAATGGTAAAATAATTAGCCACGGAAAGGCCTCGTTGCGGCGGCATCTAAACCGGGCGACAAAAAAATAATGGTTAAAGTGCGGCTTCATTTCCTGCGCATATTGTTAATAGCCACGGGATACCTTTATATTTGCTGTTCTATCCCTGATACTGTTAAATAAGGCGTCTTGCATTTTAATTTTAGAACCGCACTGATATAGATGAAAAGTTACTTTGATCTGATTGATCAGACATTTGAATTTCCCACCGAAGAATTCAGAGTAGAAAACAATCAATTGCTGTTTAACGAGGTAAACCTGATGGAGGTGATCAATGAATACGGCACCCCTCTTAAACTTACATACCTCCCCAAAATCAGTGAACGAATACAGTACGCCAAGGAGATCTTTAACAAAGCCATAAAGAAGTACAAATACGGCGGCAAATACACCTACTGCTACTGCACCAAGTCATCGCACTTTTCCTTTGTGCTTGAAGAGGCCCTGAAAAACGACATACACATCGAAACCTCCTCTTCGTACGACATTCCCATAGTGCGAAACCTGTTTGAAAAAGGGAAGATCTCCAAAGACACCTACGTGGTGTGCAATGGCTTTAAGCGCCCGCTGTACACGCAATATGTAACGGAGCTTATTAACGACGGCTTCAAAAACTGCATACCCATACTCGACAACCTGAGCGAGCTCGACAAATACGAAGAAGGCGTAACGGTAGACGAGTTTCAGATCGGCATAAGAGTAGCAGCCGATGAAGAACCAAACTTTGCCTTTTATACATCGCGCCTGGGCATTCGCTACAACAATATTGTAGACTACTACAAAAACAGGATAAAAGACGGAAAGTCGAAAGCCAAGCTTAAGATGCTCCACTTTTTCATCAACACAGGCATTAAAGACACCGCCTACTACTGGTCGGAGTTGAGCAGGTTTATTTACATGTACTGCGAGCTTAAGCGCATATGCCCCGAGCTCGACACGGTAGACATAGGCGGCGGGTTTCCCATCAAGAGCTCACTGCAGTTTGAGTTCGACTACCCATACATGGCCGAGCAGATCATCGAAAACATTCAATGGATATGTAATAAGAACAACGTGCCCGTGCCCGATATTTTTACCGAATTCGGGAGCTTTACCGTGGGCGAAAGCGGGGCTGTTATCTATTCGGTGCTCGACCAGAAGCTGCAAAACGACAAAGAGCTTTGGTACATGATGGACGGGTCGTTTATCACCCACCTGCCCGATGTGTGGGGTCTTAACCAAAAGTACATTATGCTGCCGGTAAACAATTGGGACAATAACTTCCATAAAGTAAACCTTGGCGGCCTTACCTGCGACAGCATGGACTACTACAACTCGGAAGCCCATACGTCAGAGGTGTTTCTCCCGGTAATCGACGAAGAGGACCAGCTGTACTTCGGCTTTTTCCATACCGGAGCCTACCAGGAAAGTCTCGGCGGTTATGGCGGCATTCAGCATTGCCTCATCCCCGCGCCCAAGCACGTCATCATCGACCGTGACCAGCGAGG
>CBFGTI010000159.1:0-12974 GCA_965651695.1 uncultured Imperialibacter sp.
CTGTTGTCTTCTCCACGTGTTTTTCGCAGCACCAGCCTGTGAGCCTTTTTAATGGAAAAGACCTGAAAGGTTGGCACGCCGACGTACCCGAAATGGATAATAACCCGGAAATGGAAAGTCCGTTTTTGGTGCGGAACGGACTGCTGGTTAGCATGGGTACACCCAACGGGCATTTGATAACGGACGAGGTTTACCAGAACTACCGACTCGAAGTGGAGTACAGGTTTGCTGGTAAGCCTGGCAATTGCGGCGTGCTGGTATATGCTTCAACGCCCCGTGCTTTATACAAAATGTTTCCCAAATCGATAGAGGTACAAATGATGCATGAAAATGCCGGCGACTTCTGGTGCATAGTGGAAGACATTGAGGTGCCGGACATGGAAGCCCGCCGGGGACCAAAAGAAGAGTGGGGTATTACCGAAGGCAAGCAACGTAGGATTCTTAACCTTACAGACGGATCGGAAAAGCCGGCTGGAGAATGGAACACGATGGTGGTGGAGGTGCTGGGGAATTCGATAAAGGTGTGGGTGAACGGCGACCTTGTGAACTACGGATTTAACGCGACAGCCGACAAAGGCCAGATTGCTTTGCAGGCCGAAGGTTCGGAAGTGGAGTTCAGGAAGGTGGAGTTGCGGGAAATTTCTAAGTTGAGTGAGTAACTCCCATATTTTTTTGTTATTAATTGGAACCAACCTATTTCTCGTCTAACTTTTGAAAACTATGAACTCGAAATTGACGCTGACAATAAATCAAACGGTAATAGAAAAAGCAAAAAGGTATGCCAGAGGAAAAGGTCAAAGCCTTTCTGACATGGTAGAGAATTATCTCAAAGATGTAACCAGTGAACAGTCTTCGGATGAGGAATTAACGCCAATTGTAAAGTCATTAAAGGGATCGTTTAAAGACCCAGGGCATTTAGATTACAAAAAAGAGCTTCGGGCAGCGTTAGCCAAAAAATATCATTGATGGACAGGGTTTTGATTGATACGGATGTCCTCCT
Organism: uncultured Imperialibacter sp.; assembly: GCA_965651695.1. Lineage (GTDB taxonomy): Bacteria > Bacteroidota > Bacteroidia > Cytophagales > Cyclobacteriaceae > Imperialibacter. The sequence continues at coordinate 1,001 of CBFGTI010000159.1, forward strand.
TGACTTTTTCTTCGATCGTAAGCCTTTCTCAGACAACTCGGCTCAAATTTTAGCTCTTTGCGAGTCAAAAAAAATCATAGGATACGTCACGCCGGTTATCATTAGCAATGTATATTACCTTTTAAGGCAAAGCGCAAATCACGAAAGAGTAATCGAGAAGCTGCGAGAGTTACTTTTGATAACAGAAGTTTTAACAATGGACCGGGATGTGGTGCTGGAAGCTATAAGATCGAATTTTACCGATTTCGAAGATGCATTACAAAACTACGCCGCCGTAAAAAATGCCGAAATCTCCACTATTATCACCAGAAATGTGAAGGATTTCAAAAAGAGTAGCATCGGAGTTATGTTGCCAGGCGACTACCTTATCACGAAACGAAGATCATAGCTTCGGAGCCAACCAAAGGCCTCCTGCGGTTAGAAGAAACAAACCATAAAACCACAAAGGAGGTACCTGCTTTCTCGCCATCTCCGGCTGTACTTCGGCATCTGAGTTTAGCTCAGCCGTGGCTACAGCAGTCGCCTTCCTTCGGGCGGCACTTTCGAGCGTTTTCCAGTGACCTGCTGGGTTCACGTAAAAGTAGAGCGGCCGATCCATTCCCTCCACCGTTAGCGAATCCCAACCCGTCTTCGCGGGCCAGATGGTTCCCTGCCACACATTTTCCATTTGCCAGCTTTCTTTCAGCGGCACATTTTCTCCAGCATAAACTACCCGCGGCTGCGTTTGGTTTGAAAGCAGCCGAAAATGGAGTGGCTCGTCGGCGTAATGAGGCGGGGCACTTTGCCATTGCAGCTTGCAACAAATGCTTTCTTTTCTTGCCATGGCATCAATCACCTCCGTCCACAGGCTAGCGTGCACCAGCTCCCTGCCATTCAGCACCAGCCGGTAGCTGTCTCTCCAAAGCACTGTACCGGTTGTGCCCCAACCCATGTAGCTATATGCTGCCAGTGGCTTTTCGTCACTTCGCTCTGAAACTGAAAAAGTGCCTGGCGCAGCCTTTATTCGAAATTCGTGAACGGATAGGGAGGCATTTCCAAAATCAGTGGCAATGCGGGCCGTATCGGATCCACCGCTACTAAAGCTAAAAGGAAGCCATTCCTTCAGCCCGCCTTTCGGTACGTCGGCGAGCCACACAAGCACGCCGAGGCCACCTTTTACTGCCTCACGAAGCGCATTTCGTTCGGATGGAGGCAAGGCAAGCAGTGCGTAGTCGGTGATGAAAACCATATCGGTAGCTTCCAAAAGTTCGCGGCTTATCCTTGCGAACGAAAAGGAGGGCTGATTTGCCACTTCGTAGCTAAACTCCCCCTGCGACACCTCGTAGCGGAGAGCCAGCGAATGCCCCTGCCCGGCAAGCAGATTTTTCAGGTAACGTGTTTCGAACGTCGGAAACTGCTGAATAAAGAGGATGCTGAGCTTTCTGTCGGGCAGCACTTCTACAGGCACTTGTAGCGAGTCGGTAGTCCGAAAGGAACTATCCAAAACCTGAAGCGTGTACAAAAACCTGCCCGGCAGCTTTGGCACAAATGCCAGGGAGAAAGCTTCGGCACCTGCTTCCAGCGCCAGCGAGTCGGCAGTACCGTCTGGACCTTTCAGTCGAAGCCATTCATGACGCTCATTGCCTTTAAATACCCCAGCCAGCTGGTTCCGCCTTTTTGACTTCGCTTCATTGATTGACAACGACACGATGCCGTTGCTCGCTGTCGACGGTATGAAGACAAAAGATGGTTCAAAATACTCAAATGCATATTCCGGAAGTCCTTCGCCAAGCAAGTACTTGATTTTTGGTCCTATAGAAATTAATTCGACAATAGACTCAAGCTCCATTGCTCCGGGATAAGGTTCAGCTTCAGGCGTCCTCCACAACTCCATCTCTGACCCGAGGTTTTGTAAACTATCAGCCTTAGCTCGGTCAAAATCCTTTGTGAGAAGTATAATGGACGTGGAGGTATCGGAGGCGGTGTAAAACGGCCTGAAAAACAAGCCACCCAGCGAAATAAACAGCAAGCAGGTACACACCACTCTCAGCCATTTGCCTGAAACAGACCTCCTCCATTCCTGGATTAAGAAAAAAACCAGGAGCAACAGTAACGCCAGACCGGCCGCTGCGGGGGGCAGAATCGGATCGAAGAAAATACCAGGGCTATTCATTTACCGCTTTCTCCAGTTTATTCATTAGTTTTTGGTCGGTGGCATGAACAGAGCGGGTGTTTGATGCCGCATGGGTTGCCTCTTCCGGCAGCACATTCCATAGCGATTGCCTGATTAACAACAGCGCTTTTGTGGCATCTTCTCCCGGCAATTTGCCTTCAATAAGGTTTTTCAAAAAACTCATGCTCTCCAGATGCTTCCCCGGCTGCTCCAATGCCACCTGCGCCAGCTCTACTCCGGCGTTCGACAATACCTCTTTGTCATAAGCAGTAAGCGAAACGCTATCAATTGCGAGCAATTTCTCTATTAATGGAACTGCCTTCCGTATGTGAGGCAACGAATCGGTTTGCTCCGTGTTGTAGCTTCGGCGTGAGGGTTTTACCTCAGAAAGATCGCCAGAAAGGCGCTTTTCCTCCTTAATGGGCGGGGGATCGAAGCCGGTACGGTGCACATAAATACGGGAGTCGTTGCTTATTTCCTTCAGCAGTTTCAAAATCTTGTACTGGTACGGCAGCGATTGTTCTGGGCTGTTCATGCGCAGGTGAAGTTCGGCATCCCACATAAGCGAAAGTGCAGCACGTAGCTTGGCCTTAACGGATTGAATAAAAAAGGTAGCTTCCTCCTCGCTGTCGTGCATGTGCGCAAATGCTTCGAGCGGATCTTCCTTCTCATCAGGCCGGGCGGGGGCATGGTCATGGTTGTTATGCGGCACGAGGTTGTGTTCATTTTCTGTGTCGTGCGCATGGCCATACTCTTTCAGCACATCCACCTCCTCGTCGCCCTCATGCGAATCTCCCTCCTCATTGTTTTCAGTATCGGCGGCGGTCATCCCCGACTCAAACTCCTCGCCCATAAATTGGCCGTAGCGAAGTCGCAGCACTTTCTGGTCGTGTGCCAGGTTGTTGCTCCGACTGTCGAATTCCTGTTTCTTTACCTTTCCCCTTTCGGTCACCAGCTTTTCCGAGTCGATAATAATCTGGCGCTGGCTGCGGAAATACTCCGGCATCAGGTCTACCCCCAGGCCGCCGTCGCTGGAGGTAATGTAAGATGCCGTGTCTTTTATCTGAAGAAAGTAAGTTTCCGTCCGTGCGCCCTGCGAGGTTGGCCGTTTATTATCCCACGCCTGCACATAAAAATACAGCTCGTCACCGGGCTCCAGCCCTAACTTTTGAAGGCCGAGCAAACGTTGCGCTTCTATCCGTTTGCCGGAGATAGAAGAAGGCCGGTCGAATGACAGCTTCTCTTCCCGAAACTTGACCGACTCTCCACTGCCTTTGGTTACCGTTGCAATAATGTATGCGTCGGTCAGGCCATAGTCATCGACGATTTCCGAAAGCACCGGCACCTGGATTTTATCCGTCCATTCAAAGTCCTGGAACTGGGGAATGTTCTTAATGGAGACCTTCGGCTCTGCATCGGCTACCATTTCTATTTTAAAGAAATCTGAACTCCTGTATTCCGACTCATGCTGCCACACCAACTGGTAAAAACCGCTTTGCACGATTTGCCGGCTGGCAGAAAAAAGATCGCCGGACTCCTTTAGCGTCACCGTGTCTCTTCCGGAAAACACGAAGAAAGCGTTTCGTGGCTTTGCTGAAAATCCGACTCTCCAGTTCACGGCGCTTCCCTCGGCAATTTTTAGATTTGGCTGTGTTGTGGTAGAAATTTTCAACCCGGTATAGGCGGGAGGATTGATAGCGATCGAGAAGCCTTTTACCTCAATGGGTGGCAAAGTCTTTTCTCCAGGTGAGGTAGTCGAATCATTTCCAACTGTTACTGAAGCAGGTTCCAAACCTGCCTGCTGCTTCAATGCCGGAAGTAAAAAGAGCAGACTTGACGCAACAGCCAACAACAAAACACTCCCAACCAAATGGTTTGGCAATGCTGGCTTTGGCATTTCCTCCAGTTGACTAAGCGCTTTTTGCCGCTGCAAAAGCTGCAAACCCGAGAGCTGCGACGCCGGGGTTAAAAGGAGCTCCGAACTCCACTCCAGATGTGGATGCTGTTTGTTGAGGTAGGAAGCCATTCGCTGCAGACTTAGCTGATGGAGTCCCAGCCGGTACAATTGCCATAAAAATAGGGTAACCCCCACCGTGCCACTCAACACCAGGGTATCGGCTTGTTTTAGCCCGGCCAATTGCGCAAGCGAAAAAATGGCAATGCCGGCTGCCGCGCCAAGGCATAACACTTCCAGCAAGCGAATTAAAAAGTACTGCCGCTGAATTTTCCGTAGCCGATAAGTCGACGTGTCGTTCATTGCTTTCTCCTCCATGCCACCAGTCTTTCGGTTAAAAGCACCATTAAAAATGCCAGCATGAGCCAGTCGTCTTTTTTGGTATAAACAGTCTCAGCTTTGGAAGGTTCGCTGTCAGATGCAGCCGGTGCGGACCATCTCCAAGCTGCGGGCATCATCCGGCGGTCGTTTTCTTTAATAAGCCTGGGCTCGGTCCGGTGCAACAGACCTGCGAGTGCTGCTACCAGGTGTTGCTCTACAGCCGACTCCCTGGTTAGTCTCTGCGTAAGCAGCCAATGGTCAGGCCCCTGATGCTCCAGCAGGTGTAGGGCCTCCTGCTCAGCCAAGCTGACGATTTTCGCTCCCGGCTTTTGGGGTAGCGGCTGGTCCGACAGCCAAAATATCCACTCCGAAGAGCTGGTATCTTCCAAAGTGTTAGAAAGCACCAGATCGAATTGCGGCATATCGTGCAAAACGCCGAGTGCTGCCTCCAAAATGGCTGCATCGGACTGGTACTTCTCGTCCGCTACTATCGAAACGCTAGCAACCAGCGGCTGCCGGACATTGCTATCGGCGGTACGTTTTTCGATACGCTCTTCAAAGGTTAACCCATTGGCGTCAGCAAATCCTTTAGCCACCAGCAGGCTGTCTTCTGAAAAAGCAATAGAGGGCAACTCAAAGTGTCGTTCAGCAGCAGGAACTTCAAACCACGAAATGTTATCAGGCAGCTCCATCCGCTTCCCCTTGAAGTTTTTAACAAAGCTGTGAGAAAAAACCACCGCCCGCTCTATTCGGGCTCCACGCAGCTGGTGAACGAGGTGCCAGTAATTCACATAGTCGGCCGCAGGCAGCGTATCGTCAGCAACCGGAAAACCGCTTTCAAGATACCGAACTTCATACCCGTTGGCGGAGAGGCTGTCGGTCAATCGTTTTACCTCCTGCTGAGACTCCACGCCACGCTCAAGCAGCACCCACTGCGGAGGCTTTTCGTCTGCTTTCCACTGCAAGCCGGCCAGCAGGGCAGTTAACAACATGATAAGCAAGCAACGCAAGGCGAAAAGCAGCAATTCGTTGGGCTTTAAACTGCGAAACTGGCGGGTGGCCGATTCGCGCAAATGCCGGATGCTGCCAATCTTTATTACCTTGCCTTCTTTCCTGCTTAGCAAGTGTACAGCCACCGGCACAGCTAATCCCAGTAAGCCCCAAAGCCACATCGGGTTTGCCCACTGCATCACCTGATCATCAATTTACGTACTTTAAGAAAGCTTCTAAGCACTTCGGCTACAGGGTCTTCCATGTTAACAGGCTGGTAAACTACCTGCTTCTGCAGCATCCAGTCCCGGTTGGTTTGCAGCCATTCATGCACTTTCGAACGATACAGCGTTTGCTGGGAGGCCGTATCAACCTTCAGCCGTTCGCCTGTTTCAAGGTCTTCAAACGTCACACTCTTGTTATAGTCGAGCTCCATTTCGCTTTTACCTACCATGTGAAATACAATGACTTCGTTGCGTGGCGTTTTCAGCCGGTGGATAAACTGCTGCAGGTCGCCTGCCTCATCATACATATCGGTAAAAAACAAGATCATTTCCTTGCCCTGGTGGCTGTAGATTTGCTCTAGGCCATTTCCCTTTTTCCAGGTGCTCTCGGCTTTTACATGTATCAGTTCATTCAGAAACCGCATAAATTGTTGCTGTTCGAACCGGGGCTGCACTACCGAAATATGGTGGTTGTTTACAGCAAACAGCCCAAATGTATCGCTTTGCTTACGGGCAAGGTAGGCTAAGGCAGCTATCATTACCTTAGATATATCGAGCTTGGTTAAGGCCGCTTCCTTATGGGCCATTGAGCGGCTGGCATCCAGCATGAATTTTACGGTAATGTTGGTTTCTATTTCCGACTGTTTGATGTAGTAGCGCTCCGACCTGGCAAACATTTTCCAGTCGAGCTGCCGCAGGTCGTCGCCGGGTTCGTAGCTGCGGTACTGGCTAAACTCCTGCCCAGCCCCTACCGATTGGCTCGGGTTGCCTCCACTCATGTAGCCTTCCACAATCACCCGAGCTACCAACTCCAGACCGTTGACGGTAGAGAGGATTTCGGGAGTGAGTAATTGGCGCAGTTGGGGGTTCATCGTTGCCCTTGAGTGGTGGTGGGATTACTTATGAGGCTACACTTGTTTTGACAGCTGAATTTTTTCCAGCAGTTCGGCAGTTACCCTGTCCGACGTTACTCCGTCGGCTTCAGCTTTGAAATTCATAAGAATGCGGTGTCGTAGCACGGGATAAGCTACCTTCTGAATGTCTTCCATCGTTACGGCAAAGCGGCCTTTTAGCAGTGCACGGGCTTTAGCTGTTAAAATCATCGCCTGCCCCGCCCGTGGCCCCGCTCCCCAGCGAACCCACTCATTTACAAATTTCACCTCGCTCTCGCCGGACCGGGTTGCCCGCACTACGCGGCTTACATAGCCGACCAAATCGCGACTTACGTGCACTTCCCTCACCAGCTTTTGTGCTTCCAGAATTTTGTCCCCTTCAATCACCCGGTTCACAGCTTCTTTCTTTCTACCAGTAGTGCTCTCCAGTATATCCATCTCTTCTTGCGGCGACGGATAGCCGATTTTGACGTAAAGCAGAAAGCGGTCGAGCTGGGCTTCAGGCAGTGGAAATGTGCCGGCCTGCTCTATCGGGTTTTGCGTGGCCAGAATAAAGAACGGCCGCTCCAGCGGGTAGGTAGTGCCCGCATAGGTTACCTCAAATTCCTGCATGGCTTCGAGTAGCGCCGATTGGGTTTTGGGCGAAGTCCTGTTGATTTCGTCGGCGAGAATGATATTGGCGAAGATAGGGCCCCTGTTGAACTTAAAGATCCTCCTGCCCGTGGTGTGGTCTTCCTCCAGAATCTCGGTGCCGATAATGTCGGTAGGCATAAGATCGGGCGTAAACTGAATCCGCCTGAATTTGAGGTCTATAGCCTCGGCAAGGGTGCGTATCATGAGCGTTTTTGCCAGCCCCGGAACTCCCTCAAGCAGTGCATGGCCACCTGCCAGGAATGTGATCAGCAACTGATCGATGGTTTCTTCCTGCCCCACAATCACCTTGCGGATCTCGGTTTTTAAAGCGCCGAGGCTGTCGATCAGTTCGTCAACCGAGCGCTCCACCTCCTTGATTTGTTCGTTCATAATAAGTTTAAACTGCTTGCTTATAGCTTTACTAAACTTTGCCGGCCTGGCAAGCTACCGAAAGATCAACAGCAGCTTTCGGTAGAAGCTTTACCAAACTAGAAAAGTTTAGTCGAGCTTGCCCCATCACGCCATTAGCGCATACATTACGATATTTACACTAAAACGGGTGTTGTCGATTTTATAAAAACGTTTGTTGCGAAAGTCGTAGTCCCACTCACATCCATAGTCCTTGTTGCTATAAAGCACGCCAATCCTCCCGTTTACTTCAATAGCCTTCAGGTAATCATGTACTATGTCGTCTCCCCAACCATTCAACTCCTGCGAAGTAGTAGGCGGACCGTCAAATTGAAAGAAGGTGGAGTAAATTGGATGATTGTTGGGAATTTTTTTTAGCTGGCCGGGACCGAAGAGGTTCTCCATCTGCGTTTCAAACGATTTGGCAAACAATCCGTCGATGTCGTGGTTACAGTCATCAACAAACACAAACCCTCCGTTGTCTACGTATTTTTTGAAATTTTCTCTTTCGTCGGCGGTAAACTCAACCAGCTTATGCCCACTCAGGTAGGTAAAAGGACATCTGAATATTTCGTCGGATGCCAGTGATATGATGTTTTCTTTTGTGTCTACCGGTAGTGTGGTGTACTCCACCAGCGAGTTCAGCACATTGGAAGGCATACGTTGGTCCACGTCCCAGTCGCCCGATTCATACTGGAGCCTGGTAAAGAAGAATTTATTGAAATTGTTAGACTCCATCGCCTTCATAACAACCAAACCACGAAAAACTTCCCGAGAGCCTGAAAGCTTTCGGGAAGTTTTTTACATACTATACCGCATCAGACAAGCTTGAGAAGGTAAAGTCCCTGATCTTCATATAAGGAATCAGGTTGCCGTCTGTTCTCACCTGCCGGCCCAGCGTCTCCAGATTGTTCAGCATGATAACGGGGCTTTCGTTGAAACGGAAGTTTTTGATGGGGTAGGCTATTTTGCCGTTTTCGATGTAGAAAGTACCGTCGCGAGTGAGGCCTGTATAGAGCAAAGTTTGTGGATCTACAGTACGGATATACCAAAAACGGGTAACAAGAATACCCTTTTTCGTGTCTTTGATCATGTCTTCAAGAGAAGCTGTTCCTCCTTCCATAATGGCATTGCCCGGAAAAGGAACCGGCTCCACACCTTGCTTCGACGCCCAATAGCGATCGTAAAACATGTTGCTCACCACCCCATTTTTCAGAATATCCATTCTTTTGCGGGCCTGCCCGTCGCCAGTCCATGGTGAGGCAGGCACTTCTGCGTTAAACGGATCAGTATAGATGTTCACCCTTTCGTCGACAATCTTTTCGCCGAGCTTTGTTCCCCCGCCTTTTTTGGCCAGAAAGCTCCGGCCTTCGTCGGCCTGTCGTGCTCCCATGTTAAAGAGCATATTCTGAAGCAGATCGGAAGCTGCAGCCGGCTCCAGTATCACCGTATACTTGCCCGGCTCTATGGCTTTGGCATTTTTTGATTTCACCGCCTTTTCAATGGCTATGTTTGAAGCCTCAGCAGTATCGAGCTTGCTCACGTCGTTAAAGTCCCTGGTTACCCAGCCAGAGCCCGTGCCGTCGTTGGTTCTCATGGTTACGGTGAAATTCACACCAGTCGACTGGTTGTAGGCAAACAGGCCTTTGGAGTTCATCATGGCGGCGAAGCTGTGGTTGTCTTCCATAAAGCCGGCGGCTGTAACATCTTTACTCGAGGCGGGGTTGATACTGTTGGCAGCTGCCTGCGCCCTGTACTCGGGGGTAATTTTGGCCGTAGGCTCGGCGTAGGTTTTAGACTCGCCATAGGTTTGCTGCTCCAGCGGCCCCATAAACTCGGGGTTTTCCGGCGCCAGCTGGGCCAGTTCTTCTGCCCTGCGCACTACCTTTTCCAGCGAGGCATCGTCAAATTCGTTGATGGTAGCCACACCCGACTTTTTGCCAAAGTTGGACTGCACTGCCAGCGTAACGTCGCTGTTCTCGCCTGCGGTAGATACTGTATTGCGTGCATAGCGGATATTGCCTCCATTAGATCCATTGAGGTTGGCCTCGCAGCCTTCGGCTTTGGAGAACTTCATCACTTTCTCCAGTATTGCTCTTGCCTCGTCTTTTGAAAATATTGCCATTTCAATTGTAATTTCTTGGTTAAAAATAGATTTAGATAGTGCGGGCGGTATTGATCACGTTAATGCCATCGAATCGGGATGTGGCACTGCCATGCGACACCGCACTAATTTGCCCCGGCTGGCCCTTGCCGTCGAAGAACGAACCGTTGAGCCTATAGTCACTTTCGTCGCATACCTGCGAGCACGAATTCCAGAATTCCTGGGTGTTGGACTGGTAGGCAACATCCTTCAGCATACCGGCAATTTTTCCGTCTTTTATCTCGAAGAAAAGAACTCCCCCAAACTGGAAATTGTACCGCTGCTGGTCTATGGAAAACGACCCGTCTTTTACAATGTAAATGCCCTTCTCCACGCCACTAATCATTTGCTGTGGAGTGAGTGGCTCGGTACCCGGCGCCATCGACACATTGGCCATGCGCTGAAACTGTACGCTACTCCAGCTGTCGGCATAGCAGCAGCCATGCGATTCTTTTTCGCCGATAATATGCGCCTGGTCCCGAATGGCCTGGTAATTAACCAGCGTGCCGTCTTTCACAAGGTCCCAACGCTTGGTTTTTACACCTTCGTCGTCCCAGCCAACGGCTCCGAGTGAACCTTCCTGTGTTTTGTCGGCGAACAGGTTCACCTTCTTGCTTCCGTAGTTAAAGTTTTTGGTTTCCCACTTGTCGAGCGTGGCAAAGCTGGTTCCGGCATAGTTGGCCTCGTAGCCCAGCACCCTGTCGAGCTCCAGCGGATGCCCTACCGACTCGTGTATGGTAAGCCACAAATGCGATGGCTCCAGCACCAGGTCGTATTTGCCCGGCTCAACGGATTTGGCAGTCAAAATCTGCCTTGCCTGCTGGGCAGCCATGGTGGCATCTTCCACCATATCATAGGACCTGTTGTACAGCACAATATCGCCCGGGGCCACAATTTTATCCTCAGCCCGGCCATCGAGGTATTCGTACCCCATGCCCACAGGCGCGCTGAAAGAGTCTCTTTCTTTGTACTGGCCCGACTCCTTATCTACTACTGTCACTGTAAAGAACGGCCACGTGCGGTGGATGTCCTGGTCGATGTACGAACCTTCGGTAGAAGCAAAGTATTTTTGCTCGTTTACCAGAAACAAGATGTTGTTGATGTAATCCGCACCATTTTCCATGGCTTTGGCATTCGCGTTGAGAAGCAGATCGGCCTTTTCTTTCACGGGAACCTCAAAGGCATTTTTCTTAATCGGCGTTCTGTACGATTGCTCGCCGTAGCCCTGCACCGGCACCATTTGCACGGGGTCGGTTTGTACTTTGGAGTTGGCTTTGGCTATGGCCACGGCCTGCCTGGCTGCTTTTGCGATGCCGTCGTCGGTTACATCGTTGGTAGAAGCAAAACCCCAGGTACCGTTGGCAATTACCCGTATGCCCGTACCAAACGATTCGGTATTTACGATGTTCTGCACCTTGTCTTCGCGGGTAACCACAAACTGGTTGAGGTACCGGCCGATGCGCACATCGGTGTAGGTAGCGCCGGCAGACCGCGCAGCATTCAATGCTATGTCGGCAAGCCGTTTCTTTTGGGCTACATCCAGCATGGGCTCAAGCAGCCTTGCCGGATCTACTGTTTTGGCAAATGCAGAAACCGGCAGCATTAAAGCGCCCGCTCCCAAACCCGCCAGTTGAACGAAGTTTCGTCTTTTCATTGAGTTGTATAGTTGTTAGTCCTTTTCTACTTAAATATGGCTTCGACAAGGCTTCGACAAGCTCAGCCTGACATCCGCTTCAGCCTGACCTTGCCTTTAGATGGTCCGGCCGGTGTTGATTACGTTTACACCGTCGAACCGGCTGGTGGAGCTTCCGTGAGAAACAGCGCTTACCTGCGAGGGCTGGCCCTTGCCATCGAAAAACGAGCCGAACATGCGGTAGTCGCTTTCGTCGCATATCTTCACACAGCTGTTCCAAAATTCCTGCGTATTGCTCTGGTAGGCCACGTCGTTGAGCATGCCGGCTATTTCGCCATTTTTTATTTCGTAAAACACTGTTCCGCCAAACTGGAAATTATACCGTTGCTGGTCGATGGAGTAGGAACCACGGCCTGCTATGTAAATTCCCTTTTCCACATCTTTGATCATTTGGGCCGAGGAGTACGGCTCTTTTCCTGGCGCCAGCGATACATTCGGCATCCGCTGAAACTGCACATCTTGCCACGTTTGGGCGTAGCAGCAGCCGTGCGACTCGTTTTGATCGATGATGTGCACCTGGTCTCTGATGGCCTGGTAGTTTACCAGTACACCGTCTTTTATCA
>CBFGTI010000160.1:0-12968 GCA_965651695.1 uncultured Imperialibacter sp.
TGGACGAGAACGGCAATCCTGTGCAGCAGCAACTTTTTTTTGACTCGATTTATGCCGAGGGTGTAAGCGCCGATACCTTTCTGATTGACAAAAGCGACACCATTGATGTATATCCTCTGTTTGTTAACCCGGAAGCTAACACTACCACCTATCAATTCTGCCTGGATGGGGCCTGTAATCAAATTACCTTTACGTACAACCGGCGCGAATTTCTTTTATCGCCCGAGTGCGGGCCGCGGTTTCGGTATCAGAACCTGCAGGCTGAGTACGATTTCGATTCAATTTCTATTCTTAAAACTGAATTAACCGTCGTTGGGGATATCAATGTTCAAATTTTTCGGTAAAGCATGTTTGATTTTCTTTCTGCTGGCTCCTTTTGGTTCCGCAGCACAGGAAAAAGATTGGCGTCCGTCGGCAGTGAGGGTGGGGACCGATGTTTTTGGATTTGGCAAATCGGCTCTTCAGCAGGGGTACACACGCCAGGAGTTTCAGGCTGATATCGACTTTTATAAATATTTTTTGGTGGTGGATGCGGGAAGAGAAAGTGTCGACCTGTCAGACGAACGATATATGCACGAATCCACCGGCTCATTTTACAGGATTGGTGTCGACGTAAATTTTACTCCCTACAACGCCAATCGTGACATTTTTTTTTTCGGTGTAAGGTACGCAAGGGCGTCGTTCAGCGAGACACTCACCTTCGGTTATGGCGTGCCCTATTGGGGAGTTTCAAGCGTCACTTCGACCAACCAGGGCATTAGCTCACAATGGATGGAAGGCGTAATAGGCATTAAAGTGAGGGTTTGGCAACAGCTTTACATGGGCTATACCGTTAGAGCGCAACTCTTCAATAGCATCAAAGGGGCTGGCTCGCTTGTGCCGTACCAGGTGCCCGGCTATGGGGTGTTAAGCAGTGGGGGCTCTTTTGGATTTGGTTATCATGTTTTTTACAGGCTCGCCTTCCGCGACAAAGCCATTCCGATCAAGCCCAAGGGGAAGATTTAGCACTCTGGGCTTGCCTTCGAACTTTTGAGTATGGACAAAAGAAATCTCTTACTAATCGCCCTCTTATTCAATTTTTTAGATGCTTTTTGCCAGTCCGCCAACGATCAGTCGTCTGGTGTTGAAGCGTTGCCTTTTAACGCGCCCTTAACATCTTCCACAGATTTCAACACTGTGCAAAAAACCTGCATTGACGAAAAGCTGACAGGGCAGTGTATTCAGTACCACAACGATCAGTGGTTCTCCTATCTTCCGCAATCGGATAAACCCTTTTTTGTCAATGTGTACGGGCAGTCGTGCAAAAATGAGAAGGGCGTGCAGCTGGTAGTTTTTACAGGGGAGTTGTGTGAAACGGCTTCCTATCAAATTCTCCAGTGTGTTTCTACCGCTACTCCGGCAGACTTTTATTATAAGGTGGAACATCCTGTGGTTGGTGCAATCCACTACATCATTATAGATGGATATCTGGGCGATTTTTGCAGCTTCACTATTGAAGTGGCGGATGTGGCCCGGGGGCTGCCTGCCTCGCCGGGGACACCGGGCGGCGAAGGGCAAATTGACCTTGAGCAAAATATTGCTAAGCTAAAATGGACTTACAATCCTGAAACTGAAGAGCAGTGGAATCGCTTTGAGGTGATTAGAGCAGCTGGAGGCAACAAAACCTGGTCGGTTCCGCTGGTCTACAACACGAGTGGGAGGCTGCATCACGAATATGAACTTCTTGACACGCTGACAGAAGCAGGCAGCTACCGTTATGATGTTTACCTGGTGAATGAAAACGAAGAGCATAAAATTCATTTTACGCAAACAGTGGTATGGACGATTCCACAAGTTGCGATAAAAACTACCGCTTATTTTCCGTTTGAGGTTCCGCGCAAAACCGATTTGCAGGTAAGCATTCGAGACCCTTTTACGGGAAGAGTACTTCTTAACAAGTTTGTAAAAAATTATAGCTTACCCGGTTTTGAATATGATTTTACAGAGCTTACTAAAAATGGGAACTACTTTTTTGAAGTGCAGGTTCAGGACCTGAAAACCAAGAGGAAAGAGATATTTACGAAATCTTTTGCCTTCGACTAAAAAATAAAGAGATGAGGGATACGAATAGCTCCCTCATCTCCTTCGTTTATTTCATTGATAGCTTACCTATGTTTCTAAAGAGGACGAAAGTTCCTGCTGCGGCAAGCGCCAGCAAAACAAAGCCGTAAGCCATGTTGCCGTACACAAAGTTGCCAATAGCAAACAAAGAGCAATAAACCGCTATGCAACCCACGAATACCATCATTATCTGAAGCGGCATCTGCCAGGCTTTGCCCGGCATCTTTTCCAGCTCTACGCCTTCTGCCCGGGCATCGTCCACCACCTTTTTCCAGCCGGGTCCGCCGGGTTGTATCTTTTTATAAAAGCTTCTTAAAGTTTCCTTGTCCTCGGGTTGGGTTAAAAGAGTGGTAATCAGCCATGCAGCGCTTACGCCAAAAAGCGCAATAAGCAATCTCATTGAAAAGGCATCGAGGTAGGCGTTGTCCAGTGATTCGGGTGAAACGCCAAGCACAAGTATAAAAGCGAGCAAAGTGGCCACCACCATGGCCACAATCTCAGTTAAAGCATTAATTCTCCACCAGAACCAGCGAAGTAAGTAGATGGCGCCGGTGCCCGCACCAGACAGTAATAGAATATCGAAGGCCTGGGTTGCATTTTTTAGTATGGTAAGTGAAAATACAGCGGCGAAAACCATCAGTAAAACAGTGGTAACACGAGCCATGGCAACCTGCTGCTTTTCCGTCGCATCCGGCTTTATAAATCGTTTATAGAAGTCGTTCACTACATACGACGAGCCCCAGTTGAGGTGAGTGCCTATGGTAGACATATAAGCTGCGATAATGGAAGCCACCACAAGGCCCTTCCAGCCGTTACCCAGCAGCGTTAGCATGGCAGGGTAGGCGATATCGTGCCCAAGGTAATTGTCGGTAATGCCCGGAAACTCTTTTTGGATGGAGGCAAGGTCGGGGAATATGACCAGCGATGCCAGCGCCACCAGTATCCAGGGCCAGGGCCGGATTGCATAATGCGCAAAGTTGAAAAGCAAAGTAGCACCTATGGCATTTTTCTCATCTTTTGCCGAAAGCATGCGCTGTGCAATGTACCCGCCACCGCCGGGTTCTGCGCCGGGGTACCACACCGACCACCACTGAACAGCAATTGGTATTATAAGAAGGGGGATAAATTGTTTGGGATCGTCGAATGTGGGAAATATGTCAAGCTTTGGAGCCACATTTGGGTGGGTCAGGAGGTTGCCTAAACCGCCGACACGCTCGTCGCCTACGGCCACTACCGCGGCAATAATTGCGCCTGCCATGGCTATGGAGTACTGGAAAAAATCCGCCCAGATTACCCCCTTTATGCCGCCAATGGTGGCATATATCACTACACCTATTGATGCGCCAACAACAATTAGTACTGGATTGTCGATACCGAGCATTACCTGGCCAATTTTAATAGCGGCAAGGGTTACGGTACCCATAATCAGGCAGTTGAAGAAAATACCGAGGTACAAAGAACGAAACCCCCTGAGGAATTTGGCATATTTACCACTATACCGAAGTTCATAAAACTCGAGGTCGGTCATTACCTCCGAACGACGCCACAGCCTCGCATAAATAAACACAGTTACCATACCGGTAATAAGAAACGCCCACCATGCCCAGTTTTTGGCTACACCGTTCTCGCGTACCATGCCAGTAACCAAATTGGGTGTATCTGCAGAAAAGGTACACGCCACCATGGAAATGCCCAAAAGCCACCAGGGCATACCCCTGCCGCCAAGAAAAAATTCGGAGGTGCTTTTACCAGCTGAAAGTGATGCTACCCAGCCAATTCCCACAACGATGGAAAAAAAGATTGCGATGATCACCCAATCGAGTGTGCTTAATACCATTTTAGCGTTTTGTTTTTGTTTCGACCGTGTAAAATATAAAATTTACGGCCCGAATCAGATTCAATTAAAAAAAGAATTAACATAAATGTCAAAAGCAACAAGTTTGGTGGTGTTGGCTGCAGGGATTGGTAGTCGCTATGGAGGAATTAAACAGGCCGATTCTTTCGGTCCGTCGGGAGAATGGCTGATGGATTATGCTATCTACGACGCCATTCAGGCGGGTTTTACAAAGGCTGTAATTATTACCAGAAAAGACCTTTACGATACGTTGTCGACACACCTCAACGAGTGGTGGAAGGGCAAAATCGAGTTGTCGTTTGTATTTCAGACGCCGCCTCGCCAAAAGGCGGAAAGAACTAAACCGTGGGGAACGGGTCAGGCGGTTTTGGCCACCCGGGAGGTGGTAAAAGAGCCGTTTGCAGTTATCAATGCCGACGATTTCTACGGGAGAAAGGCTTACCAGGCCATGGGTAAATTTTTACAGGCAGTGGACCCCGCTAAGCTAAACTTTTGCATGGTTGGCTATCCGCTTATTGAAACACTGTCGGATGCGGGCTCAGTGGCCCGTGGCATCTGCGATATTGATGCCGCCGGTAACCTGATTTCGGTCGTGGAAAAGACAAAGATTTTTGAGTCTGAGGATCATATCGTGAATGAAGAGGAAGAGGGAAAGCCGGAAATACTGAATGCAAACGGTTCGGTATCGATGAATTTTTGGGGTTTTACTCCGGCCATCTTTCCAGAGCTGCAGAACATTTGGGAGGCATTTTACGAGCAAAACAAAGATGATCTTAAAGCTGAGTTTTACATCCCCTCTGCAGTTACCGCACTTATGCAGAATAATGGAGCCAGCGTGAAGGTATTGGCTGAAGGCAACGGGTGGATGGGCGTAACATATAGCCAGGAACGGGAGCTGGTAACCAACAAATTGAGGCGGCTGGTAGCGGACGGCGTGTACCCCGAAAAGCTAAAGTAGGCTCATGCACTGGTAACAACCAGGGCTGCTACTATAACCAGAAAAGGGATTCCGTACAATTGCAGTACCTTTTTCCGGTTTTGATGCGACATCCACCAAAGTACCCACCAGGGCTTATACAACCCGGCAAGCGTCAAAAGCCCCAGAATCCAGGCGAGTATTTCTATTCCTAGTTGCATATAAGCAAAAATCCGGCGCCAGGGCCGGATTTTTTATACAAGTTATTTTGCCATTGCAGCCTGTTTGCTGCTATAGTGTTCTTTTAACTTCTCTTTGCTCAAACCCTTCGATGATGTCACCTTCTTTCAAATCATTGAAGTTTTTGATGCTGATACCGCATTCGTAGCCCTGCTTCACCTCGTTTACGTCGTCCTTAAACCTCTTCAGCTGCTGTATCTCCCCTGTGTATACCACTATACCATCGCGCACAAGCCTGATTTGGTTATTCCTTTTTACGTAACCATCGGTAACCATACATCCAGCCACAGTACCTACCTTCGATATCCGGAACACTTCCCGTACTTCCACGTTGCCAGTAATAATCTCCTGGAACTCCGGCGCCAGCATACCTTCCATGGCATCTTTCACCTCGTTAATGGCATCGTAAATGATAGAATAGAGCCTGATTTCGATCTCTTCCTGCTCAGCCAAACGACGGGCTCCCGACGACGGGCGAACCTGGAAACCAACGATGATCGCATCGGACGCCGACGCCAGCAATACATCAGATTCCGATATTTGGCCTACCGCCTTGTGGATGATGTTCACCTGAACTTCCTCTGTAGAAAGTTTCAATAATGAATCGGAAAGCGCTTCTATTGAACCGTCCACGTCGCCTTTAACAATAACATTGAGCTCCTTGAACGATCCGATTGCCAGGCGGCGACCGATCTCGTCGAGTGTGATATGCTTTTTCGTTCTGAGGTTCTGCTCTCTCTGGATTTGCTGCCGCTTGTTAGCAATTTCTCTTGCCTCCCGGTCGCTTTCCATTACGTTGAACTTCTCACCGGCTTGTGGGGCGCCGTCAAGGCCCAGCAACAACACGGGCGTGGAAGGTCCGGCTTCTTTAAGTCGTATGCCCCTGTGGTCGAACATCGCCTTTACCTTGCCGAAATGCGAGCCGGCAAGCACAACATCACCTATCCGCAGCGTTCCGTTCTGGATCATGATGGTGGCCACGTAGCCCCGCCCTTTGTCCAACGATGCTTCAATCACACTGCCATAGGCTTTTTTGGAAGTTTTAGCTTTTAGCTCAAGAATTTCGGCTTCAAGAAGCACCTTTTCCAATAGCTCATCAATGCCCTGCCCCGTTTTAGCCGAAATTTCCTGGCACTGGTACTTGCCACCCCAGTCTTCCACCAGAATATTGATGTTGGCCAAATCTTCTTTTATTTTGTTCGGATTGGCATTCGGCTTATCAACTTTGTTAATAGCAATCACAATAGGTACACCCGCTACTTTGGCGTGATTAATTGCCTCTTTGGTTTGAGGCATCACGCTGTCGTCGGCCGCCACCACAATAATTACCACGTCGGTAATTTTAGCACCACGGGCACGCATAGCAGTAAAGGCCTCGTGACCGGGTGTATCGAGGAAGGCGATTTTATGCCCATCCTTTGTCATCACATCGTAGGCGCCAATGTGCTGGGTAATACCGCCTGCTTCGGCGTCGGTTACTTTTGTGTTTCTGATATAGTCGAGCAGCGAGGTCTTACCGTGGTCTACGTGTCCCATTATAGTAACAATGGGAGCTCTTGACTCATCATCTTCCACGTCTTCCTGCATGTCGATGGTCTCTATTTCCTCTTCAGAGGTTGAGAACTCAACATCAAAGCCAAATTCGTCGGCAATCACGGTAATGGTTTCCGCATCAAGGCGCTGATTAATGGAAACAAACATACCCATACTCATGCACGCCGAAATAACGTCGTTTACCGACACGCCCATCAACGAAGCCATGTCGTTGGCGGAGATAAACTCGGTTACCTTTAAAATTTTGGACTCTTCGTGCTGCTGAAGCAATTTTTCTTCTTCAGCCTCCGCCTTAGCAAATCTTTTTTCTCTTCTGTATTTAGAGCGGTTGCCGCCTGCGCCGGGTTTATTTCCTTTGCTAAGCCTTGCCAGGGTAGCTTTAATCTTGTCCTGAATCTCTTTGTCAGAAACTTCTTCTTTTTCAGGCCTTTTGCCGGGTTTTACAGGGCGGTCGCCAACGCCGGGTGTTCGGGGCTTGTTAGGGTCTCTGGTATCGGCTCCTCTACCGGGCCCACTGCCACTGCCTTCTATAACTATACGCTTGCGAGGTCTCTTCTTTTTCTTTTTGTTGGCGTCGTCAGAGCTTGCTACCGGCTTGTCTTTTTTCTTCTCGCGGGCATCCGGCAGTTCTATTTTTCCAAGTACTGTTAGCCCTTTGAGTGCCTCAGCACGTGCCTCTATTACTTTGTCTTCTTTCTTTTCTGCAACTGGCGCTTTTTCGGGAGCTTTTTCCGCTGGTGCTGCGGGCTCTTCTTTTACTTCCTTTTCTTCTTTTGCAACCTCTTTTTCTTCGGGTTTGGCAGCTGCCGGCGCTGCTGCAACAGGCTCAGCCTTCTCCTCGGCTTTGGGTTCTTCTGCCTTAGGCTTTTCTTCCACAGGCTCCGGAGCCTCTTCCACTTTCGGTGCGGGGGCGGGTTTCTTACCCTCAAGGTCTATTTTGCCTACTACTTTAATGCCCTGCAGCTTGGGCGCCTGAGACTTAACTGTAGAATCTTCTGTCGCGGGCTTTTCCTGCGGAGTTTCTTCAGTCTTTTGTTCTTTGCTCGATAAATTCTTGATGAAGATCTCTTCCTCGTCGTCCTGAAGCTGGCTTTCCTGGCCTGTCTGAGCGTTGATTACCACATTGTCGGAATGCTTCTTGCCGATAGTAATCCCTGACGCTTCTTCCTTTTCATGAGCAGAAGCCGCATATTCTTTAGCCAGTATATCATACTGCTCCTGGCTGATTTTGGAATTGGGACTACTGTCGATAGTAAACCCCTTGCTCTCGAGAGTTTGAATGACGGTATTCATCCCGACATTCAGCTTCCGGGCAACCTGGTTTAATCTCCACATTCTTTCTTCACTCATACGCAAATATGGCTCTTTATAGCGTGTTATTAAAATTATTATTCAAATTCCTGACGCAGAATAGTAAGAACATCTTCAATGGTCTCTTCCTCCAAATCTGTGCGTCGGATCAATTCTTCTTTGGTCAAATTAAGTACACTGCGGGCTGTGTCGAGGCCAATTCGTTTCAGCTCGTCTATCACCCAGCCTTCAATTTCATCAGAAAATTCGTCCAGCGTAACGTCCTCAATCTCGGTGCCCTCCAACTCACGGAATACGTCAATTTCGAGGTCCACCAGGCGGCTGGCAAGCTTGATGTTTTGCCCGCCCTTACCTATGGCGAGAGAAACCTGATCGGGCTTTAAATACACTGAAACCCGACCGTTCTCAGCATCTATTTTCATTCCTGAAATCTTTGCCGGGCTTAGCGCTCTGGCAATGTACAGCTCGGTATTTTCCGTGTAATTAATTACGTCGATGTTTTCGTTCTGCAACTCACGCACAATGCTGTGAATCCGGGAGCCTTTCATACCAACGCAGGCACCAACGGGATCTATTCTGTCGTCGTATGACTCTACAGCTACTTTTGCTCTTTCACCAGGCTCCCTTACCACCTTCTTAATAGTGATGAGGCCGTCGTATACCTCTGGAACCTCGTTTTCAAACAGCCTTTCAAGAAAAACCGTAGAGGTTCTCGACAGAATTATTTTGGGGTTGCCGTTTACCATTTCTACCCGGTGAACAATTGAGCGAACATTCTCGCCTTTTTTAAATCGGTCTTTTGGTATTTGCTCGCCCTTGGGCAATATCAATTCATTGCCTTCAGCATCTACCAGCAGTATTTCGCGGCCCAGCACCTGGTATACCTCGCCTATGATAATTTCGCCAACCAGCTCTTTGTATTTCTGAAAAAGTATATCCTTTTCCAGGTCCTTTATCTTTTGGATCAGCGTTTGGCGTGCCATTTGCACGGCACGGCGTCCAAAATCCTCAAGCTTTACTTCCTCAGCCACCTCTTCACCGATTTCGAAATCGGGCTCAATTTTTCTTGCATCCGAGAGGCAGATTTTGTCATGGTCCCAAATGTCCTCCGAGTTGTCATCCACAATCTCTCTGAATCGCCAGATTTCAAGGTCTCCCTTGTCGGCATTAATGATGATGTCGAAGTTTTCATCTGTTTCAAATCTTTTCCTGATCATTGTGCGAAACACATCTTCCAGGATACGGATCATCGTTGGGCGATCAATATTTTTCCTCTTTGCGAAATCGGCAAAGGATTCGATAAGAAATGAGCTATCCATAATTATCTACCTAAAAGGTGACCAATACTTTTATATGTTGAATATTTTCAAATGCAATGACGTTCACTAATTCCTCTTTTTTTTGCACCGATTTGAGTGTAACGTCTTTTTCGGTTACGGCCTCAAGCGAGCCTTTTACTTCTTTGCCGTCTTTGAGAAGAACCTTTACCTGTCTCCCGATATTTTTATAATATTGTCTTTTGAGTTTCAGTGGCTGGTCTACCCCTGACGACGACACCTCCAGCTGGTAAGCGCCCGGAAATACATCGTGCTCATCAAGCTTTGCCGATAGCTTCCGGCTTATTTCCGCACACTGATCAATCGTTATTCCTTTGTCGCCGTCTAGCAGCACTTTCAGCTTTTGCTGGTTTCTCGGCCCGGTAAGGTTCACCTCTACCACAAAAAGCGTGTCGTCCAGCAATTCTTCTACCCAGCCTTTTATAACGGAAACATCACTCATACACAATATAACTATACAAAGAAAGGGGACTCTCGTCCCCTTTTCGATGTTTGCAGGCGCAAATTTAATTCAAAATATTTTGAGAACAAAGTTATTCACATCGAAAGCTAAACAAAGTATTGCCTCGCCACGTTTGAATGCCATTGTTGTACTCATTTTAAGAGAGTAGATAAACGGCGTTGGCTTATACGTACAATTGTTAAATTTGCCGCATGATCCCTAAACTGAAGGTTTTTAATTCCCTTACTAAGCAGAAGGAAGAGTTTATACCCATTAATCCGCCTTATGTAGGTATGTACGTTTGCGGACCTACCGTATATAATGATGTTCACCTGGGAAACGTTCGCACCTTTATTAGTTTCGACGTAATCTACCGTTACTTACTTCATTTGGGCTATAAGGTGAGGTATGTGCGCAACATTACGGACGTAGGGCACCTCACCGGCGACGCCGATGATGGAGAAGACAAGATTGGCAAAAGGGCGAAATTGATGAACCTCGAGCCCATGGAGGTGGTACAAAAATACACCAACGGGTTTCATCAGGTAATGGAGCTGTTCAATGCTATTCCGCCAAGTATTGAGCCCACAGCCACCGGCCATATAGTGGAACAAATAGAAATGATCCAGGCCATCATTAAGCAAGGGTATGCCTACGAATCGAAAGGGTCGGTTTATTTCGACATTGGCAAGTTTAACGAGACATATCAATACGGCAAGCTGTCGGGGCGTGTGGTAGAAGACCTGATGGCAAATACCAGGGACCTGGACGGACAGGATGAAAAGAAAAACCCGCTCGATTTTGCCCTCTGGAAAAAAGCTTCTGACGAGCACATCATGCGGTGGAACTCGCCATGGGGGGTAGGGTTTCCCGGGTGGCATCTCGAATGCTCGGTAATGAGCACCAAGTACCTCGGCGAAACTTTTGACATACACGGTGGTGGAATGGACCTGAAGTTTCCGCACCACGAATGCGAAATAGCTCAGTCGGTGGGAGCCTCCGGCAAAGAGCCGGTACGGTACTGGCTGCATACCAACATGCTTACAGTAAACGGCCAGAAAATGAGCAAATCGCTTGGCAACTCATTTTTGCCATCGGAGCTGATAACAGGCGACCATGCCCTGCTCGACCGGCCCTACAGCCCCATGACGGTTCGGTTTTTTATGCTTCAGTCGCATTATGCCAGCACGCTCGACTTTTCTAACGATGCGTTGTCGGCGGCCAATAAAGGGTACAAAAAGCTCATCAACGGGCTAAAGCTTGTGAAGGAGCTTAGCTACAAAGCCGAAGAAGGTGTGGCTGTAAACCCGGCGGCTGTGGAGCAGGTAAACCAGATTTGCGACAATTGCTACCGGGCCATGAATGACGACTTCAATACGGCGCTCACAATCGGGCACCTGTTCAACCTTCTTAAAAAAATTAATTCACTGCAAACAGGAGGCATCAAGTTTGGAGAGTTGGGTGAGGAGGTCTTCAACCGGATGAAAAGCACTTACCTTGTTTTTGTTGAAGAGGTGCTGGGGCTGAAAGAAGAACTGATGCTGCAACCACGCAACCTGATTGGTATACTGATACAGCTGTATCGTGAGGCCAAGGAAGCGAAAAATTATGAAAAAGTGGATGAGATACGGGGCCTGCTGAAAAATGAAGGAATTACCCTGAAAGACATGAAGCAAGGGATAGATTGGGCCTACGAGGAGTAAGCCCAACCTTTTCTACCTGGTCACATACTGGTTTTCGTAATATTTCAGGTAATCGCCTGAAGTTACATGCTGTAGCCAAGCTTCATTGGCCAGGTACCAGTCAACGGTTTTTTCAAGACCTTCTTCAAACTGAAGCGAGGGCTTCCAACCCAGCTCGTTCATTATTTTGGTAGCATCAATGGCATAGCGCATGTCGTGGCCCGCCCTGTCTTTTACATAAGTTATCAGTTGCTCCGACGTGCCTTCGGGTCTGTCAAGCTTCTTGTCCATTATTTTGCACAAGAGCTTCACCACGTCAATGTTCTTCCACTCGTTAAAGCCGCCGATGTTGTAGGTATCGCCTACTTTGCCCTGGTGGAAAACCACGTCAATTGCACGGGCATGATCTTCTACAAACAGCCAGTCTCTTATGTTTTCGCCCTTTCCGTAAACCGGTAGCGGCCGTTTGTTTTTGATATTGTTGATGCACAATGGCAGTAGCTTTTCTGGAAAATGATACGGTCCGTAGTTGTTGGAGCAGTTGGTTACAACCACCGGCAGTCCGTAGGTATTGGCGTAGGCTCGCACGAAATGGTCGGAGCTGGCCTTCGACGCAGAATAAGGCGACTGCGGGTCGTAGGGTGTAGTTTCAGTAAAGAAACCGGTTTCGCCCAGCGATCCGTACACTTCGTCGGTAGAAATGTGATAGAACAGCTTGCCGTCGAAATTGTCCTTCCAGGTTTCCTTGGCGGCATTAAGCAGCGTGACAGTGCCAATCACGTTGGTCTTTATAAACTCCATGGGATTGGAAATGGACCTGTCGACATGCGACTCGGCTGCCAGATGCAGAACACCATCAAACTTCTGTTCGTTGAACAACTCGAAAATGAACGATTCGTCTGTGATGTCGCCTTTTACAAAGGTGTAGTTGGGGGCGTTTTCCACATCCCTCAGATTTTCGAGGTTGCCTGCGTAGGTTAGCTTGTCAAGGTTTACGATTTGGTAATCGGGATACTTGTTGACAAACAACCGAACTACGTGGGAGCCAATGAAACCCGCACCGCCGGTTATTAATAATTTTTTCTTCATTTTACTTCAATGTTTTTTGCCAGTTCCAGGCGTCTTTTAAAGCCTGGTCCAATGTCAGTTCAGTGCGCCAATTCATCACCTTATTGGCTTTTGTTACATCAGCATATACTGCTTCTACATCGCCGGGTCTTCTAGGGCCTATCCGGTAGTTGAGCTTTTGGCCCGAAACCTCCTGAAACTTGTTAACCACCTCCAGCACGGTGTTTCCCCTTCCGGTGCCGCAGTTAAATACCTCATACAGCGAGTCTGTTTCCTGTGCTTCGGCCCACTCAAAGGCTTTCAGGTGTGCTTTCGCCAAATCAACCACGTGAATGTAGTCTCTTACGCAGCTGCCGTCCGGTGTGTCGTAGTCGTTGCCGAACACCGTA
The DNA here is from genome assembly GCA_965651695.1 of uncultured Imperialibacter sp. Lineage (GTDB taxonomy): Bacteria > Bacteroidota > Bacteroidia > Cytophagales > Cyclobacteriaceae > Imperialibacter. The sequence continues at coordinate 12,895 of CBFGTI010000160.1, forward strand.
AGCTGCTCTCGCAAGCCGGCCGCTGTTTGCGTAATAAAAGGCACGAGATTGTTGGGAACGCCGTTGGGCAACTC
>CBFGTI010000161.1:0-12920 GCA_965651695.1 uncultured Imperialibacter sp.
CCATCGGCCGCTGTTCTGGCATGCTCTTCACGAGTTCCACTGCCACCGGCGTTTACCCGGATTGAGTGACAGCCGAGGAACTTAGCAGCCTCTACCCACTTGTAGTGGTTCTCAACAGCCTCCGTTCTTTTAGCGGTATCAGGGTCGCCAAGGTTGCCTTCGCCGTCAACCATAATCAGCACGCTGGTCACGCCATTGTCGGCACATATTTTTTTCAGTTCGTTCAGGTAGGCCTGGTCTTTTGCCTTGTCTTTGAAGAACTGATTTACGTATTCCACGGCGCTGATGCCGAACTCATTTTTAGCCCGAACGGGAAAATCGAGATTGGTCATTTCATTCGCAAAAAGCGTCTTGTGCAAAGACCATTCTGCCAGGGAAATTTTAAAGAATAATTCACCAGCTCCCGCCGTCGATTGAGCTGCTGTGCCTTCGGTTTCGCCTTCCGGTTTTTTTGCCGGCGAGCAGCCCGGTACTGGCAGCATGGCAACGCCTGCGCCTACTGCAATCGACAGCCCGCCGAGGCGCCGCATAAAGTCTCGTCTTGATGTAGTCATGTGTAGAATGTGTTTGAAAATGGAAGATAAAATATCGGCAGGCTTGCTAAAACGAAAGGAGTGTCGGGCGGAAAATACAGTGCCTGGAGCTTGCCACGGGAGGGGGGTGCGTTCAAGAGCCAATACAAACTGATGAGTCCTCCTTTTTAGCGTATTTTTACAATTTAGGTTTGTCTAAAAAATTCTATTCAACTGGAATTAAATGAGATATTTATATTGAAATATCAAAAGTGTTACTTCAATATTTTTGAATTAGCCTCCACTGGGAGTTTTACAACCATTTTTGTATACTTTCCGGGCTCCGAGGAGGCATTCAGCGTTCCTTTATGCTTATGAACAATCTGCCGTGAAAGGCTCAGGCCGATGCCGGAGCCCTGCGGTTTGGTCGAGAAGAATGGAATAAAAATTTGCTCCAGTTTGTCGGCCTCTATTCCGCAGCCGTTGTCTTGAACGACGAGCTCTACCCACGTATCATTGGCGCTCAAGCTCACTTCAATTTTTGGATTGTCTGTCGCCTCCAACGCTTGCAGGCTGTTGGTGATGAGGTTGATAAAAACCTGGTCTAGAAGTTTTCTGTCCGCCAGCATTTGTACCGGTTTTGCCAGTAGCTTTACTTCGGTTGCAATGCCGTACTTGCCAAGTTCTGGTTTCATTAGCTGCAGTACAGAACTTATCATTTGGTTGCAATCGAAAAGCTCGGGATGCAGCTCGGGTATCCTGGTAAATTTGCGATAGTCTTCAACAAACTGCAGCAGCCCGCGGCTTCTTAGTTGTATGGTATTTAACGACTCAACCATGTCCTCAACCGTCTCGTCGCTTAGCTCATCCAACTTCTTCGCGCCACCCTCCGGCTTGCTCAGTACCGATATCATTGTTTCCACCAGCGACAAAAGGGGCGTTACCGAATTCATGATTTCGTGCGTTAGCACCCGGGTTAGTTTTATCCAGGCCTCCAGCTCCTTTTGGTCGATTTCGGCGGCTATATCTTTCACCGTGTAAAGCCTTATCTGTTTGTCGTGCAACTTAAAAAAGTACAAAGACACGCTGAGGTATTTCTTAACACTTCCGAACTTAATTTCCATCAACCGGCTCTCTCCGTGATTGAGCTGCAGCAGCATTTCGAAGGCCGCTGTGTTAACTGATCGCAGGCGCTTCCAGTGTGTTACTTCGGGTATTTCAAGCAGGGCTCTCGCCTCCGGATTCACCAGGTCAATTTCTTCTTTTTCGTTCAGCGCTATGATGCCAGTCGGTATATTTTCCACCACGCTCTTCAGATAGAAATACTGACCTTGTCTTTCGAGCTCCGACTCCTGTATTCGGTCGAGAATCAGGTGGAAGGCTTTGTGCAGTCGCTTTTCTGAGGGATCTGCTTCGTCGTGCCGAAAGCGCACCGAAAAGTCACGTGTTTGAATAGACTGCAGAAAGCGGCTGAGGTCGTCGTTGGTTCGGCGAACATACCGCCAGAGGTCGGCAATTTGTACAACGGCCACAACACCCAGTACCAGCGGCGTGTATAGGAGTTCAGCAAACACAAAGCTGTATGCAATGATCACCAGATTAATAAGGATCAACAGCGTCTTCAGCCCTAGCCGGACGAGGAATTTATTTAAGGCCATACTTTTCCATTCTGCGGTAAAGCGCCAGCCGGTCGATGCCCAACTCACGGGCTGCCCGGGTTACGTTTCCGTCGTGTTTATCCAGAGCTTCCTGAATCAGCCGTACTTCGTTGTCCTGAAGGTTAAGGGTGTCGGGCGCCGCTCCAGTGTCAGCCATGTTCTTCCCCATATCCGGACCAAGGTTAATTTCAGTTAGCTGTTCGTGGTCCGATAGTATTACCGCCCGCTCCAGTGTATGCATCAGTTCTCTGATGTTGCCTGGCCAGCTGTGTTTTATCAGTTGCCTCATCGCAGCGTCGCCGATTGCAGGGACCGGCTTCCGGTATTTTTTGGCGAATTGCGCCGCGAAGTGTGTTGCTAATAGCGGGATATCCTCCTTTCTGTCTCTCAGCGGAGGCAGGGTTAGCTCGATGGTGTTGATGCGGAAGAGCAGGTCCTGGCGGAAAGCTCCCTCTGCAGCCATGCTGTGCAACGGTTGATTGGTTGCACAAATTAGCCGAAAATCGATCGGTATCGGTTTGTTGGAACCCACCCGGTAAACCACTCGCTGCTGCAGGGCGGTAAGTATCTTTGCCTGGGATGCGGGGCTTAGGTTGCCAATTTCGTCGAGAAAAAGGGTGCCGCCTTCGGCTAGTTCAAATTTTCCCGGCTTATCTTCTTTAGCATCGGTAAAAGCACCCTTCACGTGACCGAAAAGTTCGCTCTCAAAAATTTGCTCGTGCAGCGAGCCGGCGTCTACCCGAAAAAATACCTCGTTGCTTCTGCTGCTGAAAGTGTGGATCGCCCTTGCCAGCACGTCCTTTCCAGTGCCGTTTTCGCCAAGTAGCAGCACGTTAGCATCGGTGGGCGCTATTTTTTTTGCGGTGGCCAGCAGTTTTTCAAAAGCAGGCGACCGGCCAATCAGTTCTTCTCCAAGCAATTTTTCTGCCGATGCATGGCTTATCGCCTTGTACTTGCTGGCAGTTTTTTCTGTTTCCCGTAGTTTCAGTACGTTGTGAATGGTGGTTAGCAGCTTTTGGTTGGCCCACGGCTTTACCAGGAAATCGGCCCCACCGTGTTTCATTGCTTCCACGGCAATTTCGATATCGCCGTAGGCAGTAAGCAGAATTACTTTAGCGTCCGGTTCTTGCTTCAAAATATTTTGCAGCGCTTGCAGACCTTCTTTGCCTGAATTTTCACCACGCTGGAAGTTCATGTCCAGCAGTACCACATCAGGTCTGAATTGCGGCATCAGGTCAAGTGCCTCACTGGGGTGCACGCTCGTTTTTACGCTTTCAAAATGGTGCTTTAGAAAAAGCCTGGCGGTAGTGAGAATGTCCCGGTCATCGTCTACAATGAGAACACGGGCAGGATGTAAAGGCATCGGAGATTGTTTAACTGTATCAAAAACAAACACTTTTTTGTAGTAAAAGCAAACAGCTTCCCGATTTTAAATAGTTGCATCAACTGTAAAGTATTGTATTTCAATTGATTATAAATAATGGCACGCGGTTTTCTTAGCCGGTAAGCATACCATTACTATTTTTACATCATGCTTCGCAACTACATTATCACCACCATCAGAAGTTTTAAAAGGAACATCAGCTATATGCTGCTGAACGTGTTTGGCCTTGCTTTGGGCATTGGGTGCGCCCTGGTAATTTACCGGGTTATTACCTATGAGCTCAGCTACGACCGGCACCATGAGAACTTCGAGCGGATTTTCAGGATTACACGTGCGGTGCAGCAGCCCAACGAAGTAGAGCGGGAGGCTGGCGTACCCCATCCGTTTGGCAAGGCCCTTCGCGATGACTTCTCCTTTATCGACGAGGTGGCGCGGGTCGACTACCAGTATGGTGCAATTGTGGCGTCGTGGGACGGCGACGTGCAACTGAAAAGGCTGAACGAGGAGGGAGGGATTGCATTTGCCAATCCGGCGTTTTTTAATGTATTTACTTTTCGCTCCATGTCGGGAGACCTTAGCAAAGGAGTGGAAGATCTCAATTCTGCGGTGATTTCCGACAGCTGGGCCAGGAAGTATTTCGATTTGGGCGAGGAAAACCTGGCCGACGTAATTGGTAAAACCGTAACAATAAATTCGAAACTGCGGGTAACCATAAAAGGAATATTTCAGGCGCCGCCGGAAAACAGCGACTTTCCCTTCCACATCATTATACATTACCACAATCTGAAAGACTCAAACGACTATTACGACGATGGCAACAGGTGGAATAGCACCAGCAGTTCTACCAATGTATTTGTGCTGTTGAAGACCGACGGTGCCGCCGAGCAGCTGCTAAGCGTTTTTCCTGAGTTTACAAAGAAGTATTACGATGAAGAAGAAGCAGAAAAACTTACCTATGGCCTCCAGCCTCTTGCTGAGCTACATTTTGACGATACCTACGAAAACTACGGAAGTCACACCATGGACATGCGCCTTTTGATGGCGCTTGGCGTAGTAGGCATTTTCCTCATTGTCACAGCTTGTATCAATTTTACCAACCTCGCCACCGCCCAGGCCGTAAAACGCTCGAAGGAAATTGGCATACGTAAGGTAATGGGCGGGCACCGGGGGCAGCTTCTCTTTCAGTTTTACAGCGAAACCCTTATCATTACCCTGATAGCCGCATTGCTGTCGCTTGCTGTTGCCGAACTCCTTCTGATTCAACTAAAGGATATTCTAGGCTACAGGCTATACATCAGCTTCGGGGAGAACCCTGACCTGATCTTGTTCCTCCTCGGAATGGTTTTCCTGGTAACGCTGCTGGCTGGATTCTATCCTTCGCTGGTACTTTCTAAAATGAATCCGGTACTTGCTATAAAAAACAAGATCACTTCGGATAAACACACCGGCGGGCTATCTCTGCGCCGGGCCCTTGTAGTGGTGCAGTTTGCCATTAGCCAGGCGCTTATAATAGGCACCATCGTGGTGATAATGCAGATTCGCTTTATTCAAAGTCAGCCGCTTGGTTTTGAGCAGAATGCCATTCTTACTTCGTACGTTCCGATACAGGACGCCCAGCAGATAGAAACTCTGCGCAACCGGCTTTTGGCGGTAAGCGGTGTGGAAGGAGTAACGTTCTGTCTTGGTACGCCCATTGCCAACAGCAACAGCAACTCCAATTTTTATTACCCCGATGGCGGTATCACCGAAAATTACAATGCCAACTTCAAAATTGCTGACGAGAATTACATCAACTTTTTCGGGCTCGAACTGCTGGCAGGAAGAAGCATTCTTCCGTCCGACTCCCTGAAAGCCGTGGTAATAAACGAGCAGGTGATGAAAATTCTCGGATTTGCGACGCCCGCCGATGCAGTAGGGGCAAATATTAGAACCGGCTTTGCAGGGGATAAGAAGATTGTTGGGGTGGTGAAAGACTTTCATATCTCTTCACTCCATTCGGGTCTTCGCCCGGTAATGATCATTTACTACCCGGGGGCATTTTACGAAATGGCAGTAAAACTCTCCACAACTGGCGATGCCGTTAAAAAGCTCGACAACGCCATCGCCAGTATCGACGAGATATGGAGTGCCACTTATCCGGAATTCATTTTCGACTACCAGTTTCTTGATGAAAGCATTGCCGAGCGCTACGAAACCGAAAAGAACCTGAGCAAGCTCTTTCTTATATTCGCGGGCATTGCCATTTTTATTGGCGGCCTGGGCTTGTACGGTCTCATTTCTTTCCTGGCCAATCAGCGGGTGAAGGAGATAGGCGTGCGCAAAGTGTTGGGCGCTTCCATGGCCGAGATAATAATGATTTTTAGCAGGGAAACGGTTGTGCTGCTGGGTGTGGCATTTGTAATAGCCGCTCCACTTACCTATTGGGTAATGGACAACTGGCTTCAGGATTTCGAATACCACATACCTTTCAGTGCGCTCATCTTTGTCGTTGCTATAATGGTGTCGCTGGTTATTGCCCTTGCAAGCACAGGCTACCGGTCGGTGCTGGCGGCCAGGGTAAACCCGGTGGAGTCGCTGAGGTCGGAGTAGGGCAGTAGTAAGGTTGATGGCCCAGAAGGTGCTTGGAGCAACGATAAATTATTGGACTGAGGTAGTAAAAAATAAGAAGAAAATTAGGATGGTATCTTTTTACTCTCGAAATTTGTAGTGCATTCAAAGTAAATAGTGCCATCAGCAATTTCCTGCCTTATTTCACAATATCTCAGTTTTGTTGCTTTCACATTTCCTTATTAGTGCCACGAGCGAGAAGAAACGTATTCTTCGTTGTCTCAACATTTACAAACAATAACAATTACAATGCAAGGAACAGTAAAGTTTTTCAACAACACAAAAGGTTTTGGTTTTATTAAGCCATCAGATGGCGGAGAAGACATCTTCGTTCATTCTTCAGGTCTTGTTGATGAAATTCGTGAAAACGATGAAGTGAAATTCGACGTTGAAAGAGGCAAAAAAGGAATGAATGCCGTTAACGTTGAAGTAGTAAATTAAGAAAAGAAGTTACCTCGATATACTTTCTTAAAATTTAATTTATTTTGAACCACCTTCGGGTGGTTTTTTTGTTTTGGCGCTGTGCAGCCCATTTCGCCTTTCTAATTTTTTTGGGATCACTGATATTTCTTTTGCGTTCCGAAATCGATACCCTGGTTTTCCTTCAGGTTTTCTTAGTTGACGTGCTGATTTGGCATTCACAGCCTGCAGAGGTATATTTCACGTAGAAAGTGACTTGAAGTGGTGAATGAGAAAATCCAAAAACAAATCTTTTGACATCACCCGCCCCGACAAAATCCTGAAGGCCGGGTTGAGAACGTTAGGGTCGCTCGGCAGCCTGCCGTTTCACGTTTATTCCAGCCAGCGAAGCGAGGCCAAGGGTAAATCGGAGACGGTTTTCATAGGCAGGAAAAAGCTGGAAGAAGTAGACATGCAGCTGTTTGAATACAACGAGCATGCTTACGATGAGTACCAGCAAATGGAAGACTTTTCGTTCTTCGATAATACCAAGGAAAACCACTACTACTGGCTCAACTTTCATGGCTTGCATGAGGTGGGCCTGTACCAGGAGCTGGCAAAGAAGATTTCGCTCGACAGGCTAACTGTGCGGCAAATGCTTGATACCACACAGCGCCCTAAAGTAGAAGAGTACGACCGCTATCTTTTCTTTAGCGTAAAGTCTATTCTTCGGTCGGAAAGCGACGCGCTCAACATCGAACAGATCAGTTTCATTCTCACCAACAATTACGTAATTTCTCTTCAGGAGGAAAAAGGGGACCATTTCGATCACATCCGCAATAAGATACGGGATAAGCTCGGCCTCATCCGTTACAAGCAAAGCGACTACTTGCTCGTGCAGTTGCTGGACGCCGTACTCGACAACTACTTCGAAACAATCGACTCGCTAAACGTGCAGGTGGCAGAACTGGAGAAGGTATGCCTGAACGATCCCAAGCAGGATGCCCTGGTAATGCTGGAAAAATGCAAAAAAGATACGCAGTTGATTAAAAAGGCCTTGATGCCGTTTAAAGAGGCGCTCAATCACATTCTGAACGACCGGGCTACCTTTATCAGGAAAGAGAACAAAAAGTACTTTCACGACCTGCTCAACAGCTGTGCCAATGCCATGGAAGAAATAGATGCTACCTACAAATCGCTTGAGAGTCTTACCAACATCTATTTTGCTTCGCTCAGCCACAAAATGAATGAGACCATGAAAGTGCTCACAACGGTAGCCACCATTTTCATTCCCCTTACATTCATAGTAGGAGTATACGGCATGAACTTCAGGCACATGCCTGAGCTGAACTACCAGTACGGCTATTTTATAATTTGGGGTGTGATGATACTGATCATGGTGTTTATGTTGTTTTATTTCAGGCGAAAAAGATGGCTATAGTTGCCGAATTCAATATATCCGCTCTTTTTCTGTTTAAATCATATATTTACCGGGCATTACAAGTCGATAGCGTTAGCAAAAAACGGTCGATTCAACATTCTCGACTTGCACTGCGCATGCAAACCACCAAAACTTTAATTCTTATGAAGTTGAGTCTTTCATTTACAATTGCCATTGCTTTAGCCGTTATTACCCTGAGCTGCTCGCCGGGGAAAAAGGAAGAATCCGGTGAAAAAAAAAATGAACCCTTTACTATGGATTTATTGGTAGGAACATACACCGACAGTGGGAGTGATGGTATATACCGTTTGAAGTTTAATCCTGAAACGGGCCAACTTTCTGACGCTAAACTAATGGCAAAAGCCAGCAATCCTTCGTATCTGGCGATCAGCAAAGACAAGAAAGCTGTTTTTGCCGTAAATGAAAATGACCCGGGGGAAGTAACGTCCTTCAGGTGGGACAAAGAAGCCGACACCTTGGCGTTTGTGGGTCGACTGTCTAGCCAGGGAGCGCATCCGTGCTTTATCGACCTGGGCCCGGGCGACAAAACAGTAGCTGTAGCGAACTACAGCTCCGGCAATATTGTGGTATTCGGTGTGGGGAGCAATGGTGCGCTCAGTCCGTCGCCACAGATAAGGCAGCATGAAGGAAACGGCCCGGATCAAAACCGGCAGGAGGGACCCCATGCGCACTGCTCGTTATTCAAAGAAAATTTTCTTTACGCTGTTGACCTCGGTATCGACAAAATTATGTCGTACGGTATACAGGCCGACGGCTCATTGGGTGAAGCACAGGTAGCATTTGAGCTGGAACCCGGCGATGGACCCCGGCACCTGGAATTCCATCCCTCCAGAAAGCTGGCTTTTGTGGTGAATGAGCTTTCTAATTCGGTGGTTGTTTTGCAGGCAGATCATGCTGCCGGCACATTTCAACAAGTTGGCCGCTACAGTACCTTACCACCAAACTTTGAGGGAAAAAGCTTTGTAGCCGATGTTCATATTTCAGCTGATGGCCGGTTTCTTTACGTATCGAACCGGGGGCATAACAGCATCGCCATTTTTGCTGTAGCAGACGATGGCCAATTGAGCAGCGTAGGGCATGAGCCTGTGAAGGGCGACTGGCCACGCAACTTTGTGATATCTCCAGATGGCAATTTCCTGCTGGTGGCCAATCAAAACTCCAACAACGTGGTGGTATTCAAGCTCAATAAAGAGACCGGCTTGCTGAGCCATGCCGGCTTCGAAATGAAACTGTCAAAGCCTGTTTGCCTTAAGTTTTAAGCTACGAAAAGAGTAGGTTTAAAAACAAAAAAAAGGCTTCCGCTCGGGAAACCTTTATATGAACTTTGAATGCCGGGGCAAAAAATCTACTTCAAAAGTAAGTGAGGTAAAACCTCGGGTAATTTTTAAATAGATAAAACAATGCCCAACACGGCTACCAGCACAAGTATTATCCAGTTGATAAGGCGCTCTCTTTTCTTAGGTTTACCCAAGACCCAATAGTCCACACTGTACTTGTACCTCCGCTCATAAAGACCTTTCATTCTACCTCCTTTCGTTCAATGTTAAGAAATTGTTAAGTCAAAGTTAACAAAATTCACAATATGATAACAATTGGAGGCGAAGATAGTTCGGTATTGGCCTTAGAAAGCAACAAATGCGGGATGCCTTTTTGAAGAAAGACTGCAATAAATTTGGGGGGGCTCTGTTGAGAGGCCTGGCTGGCTTTGGGGGAGTTGGGGCTTATGTTAAATGCAGCATCCCTTTAGTAGCTTCGGCAGCTGCTATCGTTCATCACACTCAGGCCACCTTCCATATTTGTTACATTCAGAAAACCATTGGTGGTAAGCAAATGGCTGGCCCTCGGGCTTCTGTGGCTTTGGGAGCAAAACACAATAATCTCACTGTTTTTTAAATGGGCTATGCTTTCAAGTTTGTTTTCCAGCTCCTGAACAGGGATGTTAATCGCATTTTTAAGTGTACCCAGATGGGCGCTCACTTTACCTTCGAACTCTTCCCGGGTGCGGACATCCAGTAATACCACGTTGGGGTGTTCTGCTATATAGCTGCAAATTTCCGAAGGCTTTATTGTCTTATAGGTTACGTCGGCCTTCTTCACCAGCTGCATGTGGCAGTGAGGGCATTTGCCAGGTTTGGAGTAAGTGGCTGCATCGCAGTCGTACCCACAAGGCATACATTGGTACGCATCCTGGGTTTGCTGTGCAAGTGCCTGACCAATAGAAATGAGCAACAGGAAGCAAAGAAAGAAAGGTTTGTGCATGGGGTTGGTTATTAGGATATTAAAGATATCGGTAAAAACATTGTCGTGCAATCAGTGTGGTGTAGAGTTTGATCATGTGCGCCCCCAGGAGTTATCAACCGCAACAGCCTCTTCAAGCAGTTTTACGATGGCAGCTTGGTCAATTTCTTCGGCCGACCTGAATATCTTATAGTAAACTTGCTTATTGTTACCCCTGGTGAGGTACTGGTCGCCATCCTTTAACCGGTTGCCGTACCAAAAACCGAACAACACGCCTTCTTTTATACCACCTCTGGGTATAGTAGATGGCCAGATGATGCAAATCCCCTTGTTTCCGTAAAAAAAGGGTACGTTGTATGAGATTTTTTCATTGCAGTTGGCAGGGAGCGTTTCGCGGACTATTTGCCTGAGCACGTCCACAATGAGCCGTTCGTTTTCCGGCAATACCTCAAACAAATGCATGAGGGAAAGGATTTTCGAGGGATTAGCCGGCATGAAAGGGTGACTTGATTTCAGGTTCCATTCCCTAAGGTTTTATCGTGTTTTCTGCAGCAGCCATGTTGCGCAAATCATATCATGCTCAATTTGCCTGCATTCCTCCCGCTGGTTCTCCATGTATCTCGTAAAAAGACCGGCTTTTTCGGGGTATTTTGCTACTAATTCACCTATCCGTTGTTCAATTGCGGCGTTGTTGCCAGCGTTTACTTCTTTTATCCTGTTCGCATCCCATATGATCTTTTCAATTGTTTTTAAACCGCTGGCATCAATTTGGCGGTTCAAGTCTGCTTCACGTGGCAGCCCATCAATGGTAGGTCCGGCGTTGGGCGTACATGCGGTTTCTAGAATAATCCACCCGCTTGACTTTACGCAGTGTTGCAACAGGCCAAGCGATTCTTCTACGTTACCCAGTATTTCGGAGTCGTAACCGTAGATCACCACATCCTGATGCCTGACTTGGTGCACCGCGGTTACAACATCGCCTGTTTCAAACTTTATCCGGCCGGCTACCTGGTGCTGCAGCGCATATTTTTTTGCTGCATCGATAAAGGCGGGTACAATGTCAATTCCCACGCCGCGAAACTCAACCTCCAGCGCGGCCTGAATTAACACCGCGCCCTTTCCGCAGCCAAAATCGGTAACAGAAGTACTGCGGCCTGCCGGTATGTACTTTTTCATCAATCTGATGATGTATTCAGGCATGCTGCCCAATTCCCAAAGGTTTTCAAGAATTAAGGGAATCTCATTCTCGATCTCCTCATCCGTGGCATCCAGAGAATTAAGAAACTCCTGCTTTTTATTGCTTTTCACATCCGTTTACTTCAATCCGCCAAAAAATTCACACGTTTTATTCAGAAAGTACGGCAACTTCCGGTATACGGTTGTCTGCGAGGGGCAAATCTGTCCGTCCGGGCAATAAGCTACAACGGTTACACGCCAAATGGATAGGTGTCTGGAATCTCTCGTTTGTCCGGTCGCAGGTGTAGCGGATGAAGCGCCCGTGTGGCGTCGATGTGCACGAGGGCATCGTAGCGTTGAGCAAGCCCGGTGGGTACATAGTTGCGATGTTCGCTCCAAGGCTGGTACACCACCCCAATTGCCCGATGGCCTTTCCATTCGTGGAACGCAGGCTCCGGATTCTCGTCCAAAAGAATTAACTGATTGGCAGGTGACTTTTGATGCAGGTAATGCTCAATACTGCCCTCAATTGCTGGTGGCACCTCCATTTTTTCCATCGGTGCTCCCCATTTTCTTGCGGCAACTACCGCACCCCGGTAGGTAGAAAAACCAACGATGAACACGTCTCTTGCTGGATTAGCTTCTCGCAACAGCTGCCCAACGTTTAAAAGGCCGCGCCTTTTCATGTCTGTCGCCCGGGCATCACCCACATGGGAATTGTGCTCCCAAACCACGGCCTTGGCTCCAACGCCATGAAAGTCGGTGATTTGATCGAGAACGTTTACCATGTGGGTATCCCTCAGGTTCCATGTTTTGTCGCCAAAGTCAAGCATCGAGCGATAGTAGTTTTCGGCGTTGGCAATCACAAGTGCATTCACCAATGCATTCAATTCAGCCTCGGGATCGCCGTCGTATTGAGGCGCTTTTACTCTCACTTCTCTCAGCAGGTCCACTACCTGGTGCCGGCAGTCTTCGCTCAATTGGTGCGATGCCCAGGCATAGCCAGTCATTTCTTCTCCATAAGGCTCAAAGCATTGCATGGCATTAATGGCCAGCCTGGCAGTGTCGGGGTCAGTTTTGTGCAGGTAGTCGATCATCACTTCCATCGACTCCCAAAGGCTGTACACATCCAGTCCGTAGAAGCCCACCTTGCGCTGCGTTGTTTGCAAACTGTTGTATTCCCGCAACCATTCGGCAAGCGCTGCTACTTCCCAGTTGGCCCACATCCAGGTGGGCCATCGTTTAAATGCTGCTAATACATCGCTTATTTTTTCTCCGGACATGGTGCGCCCTTTTACAAAGCGGTTGATCTGGTAGCAGTCGGGCCAGTCGCCTTCCACGGCAATAAAGGAGAACCCTTTTTCCTTAATCAGCTTTTTGGTTATTGCTGTTCGCCACGTATAGAATTCGTGGGTGCCGTGCGAAGCCTCGCCCAACAGTACGAACCTGGACTCGCCTATTGCTTCAATTAAAGGATCAAGGTC
>CBFGTI010000162.1:0-12764 GCA_965651695.1 uncultured Imperialibacter sp.
CTAAGAGTCGCAGCCGGATTGGTGCGAGCGGCTTTTACCGTTTGCGATGCAATGGCCAGCACGGCTATAGCAAATACCACCAGCACGCCTCCAAACAGATCGACGAATCCCGGAGCTACTTTGTACCTCACATCGCTAAAAAACACGTTGTCGATCAGGTACCAGGTGGAAGGGATGGCAACGACGGCCGAGATAAGCAGGAGGAAAATAAAACCACGACCCAACAGGTAAACCAGGCTGCCTTCTGATGCGCCCAGCACTTTTCTGATACAAATTTCCTTCAGGCGGGTTTCGGTAGTGAATATCACCATTCCGAGCAAGCCCAAAGAGGCGATAATGATGGCAAGAAAAGCGAGAAAACCGATGGTTTTTACCATGGTGTAGTAAAATTCGTAAGCCCGCTGAATCTCTTCATCAAAGAAAGTGGCCTTCAGGGGGTGTATGCTGTCTACATTTGCCCAGGCAGCCTCAATCCGCTCCATCGACTCCACCATATTGTCGGACGAAACAAGCACGTTCAGCATCCGGTAGTCTTTTGGCGTATAACGAAATGCAAATTGCTCTATCGGGGAATCCAGCTTTCCATAATGAAAGTCTTTTACAACCCCTACTATCTTCACATGTTTACGGTCGAGTTCCACGGTTCCTCCGATGGCGTCAGCCGGCTCCCCAATGCCAAACCTTTTTAGAAATGTTTCATTTACTATCAGTTGGCTTTCCTCTGCATCTTTCGCCTGCGGGGTAAAGTTGCCCCCGGCGATGATTTGATGCCCGTGTAGCGGAATGTAGTTCTCATCCACGGCATTGTAGTACACGACTGCCGAGTCATTGGGGTCTTGGTACTTGGCCATGGTAGACCAGTAGTTGCCGGTGCTGGTTACCATGGTAGAGAATGAAGTAGCGTCCACTTCTGGCAGCTTTTCGAGTTCCTGTTTCACCAGAGCACCTTCATTCTTCTGCAAGTCGATATTGAGAATGTTCTCCGTTTTGTAACCCAGATTGAATCCGACCGCATATTGATATTGCTTGTAGATAATACTTGCGGCAATGATAAACCCCAGTGAAAGGGTGTACTGAAAAACGATAAGTACCTTGCGCATGGTAAGCCCCTTGAACAGCTTGAGGGAGGAAATATCTTTTAACACACTGAATGCCCTGATCCTTGAGAAGAAAAGCGCCGGCAGAAATCCAGCCAGCAAGCCGGTGAAAATCGTCAGGCCTACAAAGTAGAGGATGGTTGTTGCTGAGGGGTCCAGCGTCACCATTCTGCTGATGTCGCCGTTCATGTCGAGAAACTGCGTTCGGAGAAAAGAGTAAAACAAGAAACCTGCGAAAACCAGGGCGAGCATAGAAATGAAGAGGGATTCGAAAATAAACTGCGCAAACACCTGCCCGCGTGATGCCCCCACCACCTTGCGAATCCCAACTTCTTTGGAACGGCGTAGCGAACGGGCAATGGAAAGGTTAGTGTAGTTGAAGCAGGCAGAAACAAGCACCACAAAGGCAAGCCCGCTTATTATCCAGATCAGGCTGGTACTCATGGTAGGGCCAATGTTGTTGTTGAGGTCGGCGCCCGGCACGATGCCGTTCAGCGGCTGAAGATAGGTGGCAATTTTGGAGTACTCGTTTTTTGCCATTTCTTCTTCATTGATAGCATCGAGGCTTGCCTGCACAAGTTGAGGATCCTGATTTTCCTGAAGAAGCAGGTAAATATAGTTGCTCCACATGTTTTCCCACTTCAGGAAGTGTTTGCTTTCTTTTTCTTCAATCTCCTTTGTCGAAAAGGAGGCCAGGGATTCCAGTTGTATGTGGGAGTTACGCGGAATGTTGTTCATAATCCCGGTTACCGTATAGGTTACCTTGTCATTTAGCTGAAGTGCTTTCCCCAGCGCCTCTTCTTCGCCGAAGAGCTTCCCGGCTGCCTCCTCGGTTAACACGATCGAATAGGGTTCCACCAGTGCGGTAGCCGGGTTGCCCTTCTTAAGGGAAAAAGAAAAAACCGAGAAGAAATCAGGTGTCGACCAGAATCCTTCCTGAAGTGTAATCACCTTTTCTCCATACCTGGCATCACCACCGAATCCGCGGGTCAGCAACACCATCGCTTCTATTCCCGGCACTTCAGCTTCAATGCGTTTGCCGGCAAGCACAGATGTGGAAGCAAAGTCGTCCCGATCTTCGCCCATGTACTTGTAGTGATTGCCGACACGGTAGATCCGTTCTCCCCTGGCATGGAAGCTGTCGAAAGAATAGATCTCGTTCATAAAGGCCACCATGAGCAGCCCTACCGATAGGCTGATGGCCAGGCCAACGACATTGATGGCAGTAAAAAGCCTGTTTCGAGCCATCGTTCTCACCGATGTCTTGAAATAGTTTCCGAACATAACAAAATGATTCATCCTTTTGAATATTTGAGGTTTTTGAACTGTGTACGATCTAAAAAATTTGAGCACATCCATCACGTAAACAAGCCGCGCATAAGCCGCTCCCCTTTTCTCCACATTCCGGTCGAAATACTCATGCAGGTCGCCCTGCAGGTCCTCATACAGAGAGGGCCTGCAGTACCACTCGAGAAAGCGGCTGGCCCAGCGGGGAGGTTTTGGTGATATGTGGGGCTTTTTATTCATTGCGGAGAATGTGGGCGGGATTGGTACGGGCGGCCATGGTGGTAAGACCAAACACCACACAGCCACCTAAAAAAAGAATAAAAGCTACACCACACAGCAGCTCCAGCGGTCCGGGGGATATCCTGTAAGAAAACTCCGATAACACAAATTGCTCAAGCACCAAATAGCTACCGGGCACGGCAACTGAAGCTGCTATTAAAAACATGATCAGAAACCGGTGCGAGAGCAAATAGATAAGGTTCGCCGTACTCGCTCCCAATACTTTCCTCACACCAATCTCTTTCAGGCGGCTTTCCGTTGTAAACACCACCATGCCCAAAAGTCCCAAAGTGGATATGGAAATTGCCAAAAACGAGAGGAAGCCGGTTATTTTGAACATCGTTTCGTACTCCATGTATGCGTGCCGCATGTGATCATCGAAAAAGCTGGCCCGGAAGGAATGAATGGGGTCCAATTTTGCCCACTTTTGCTCAATTTCTCTCAATGTAGCCGGTAGGTCGGCTGTATTAATCTCAACATTGACGTAGTTGAAATCAGAAGGAACTTGCCTGAAAGCGAACGGACGTATGTCGTCTTTTACAGTTCCATGATGAAAATCCTTCACCACTCCAACAATTTGAAGCTCTTGCCGGCTGTCGATCGTGATTGCCTCTCCGATGGCAGCTGCAGGCGTTTCAATTTGAAGAGCACGCCACATCGTTTCATTAATAATGATGTATTTTTCCGGTGCGTCTTTCTGCAGTTCAAGCGGAAAATTACCCCCGGCTAAAAATAAAAAGCCATGCTGCTCTACATAACCCTGGTCCACGCTGTTGTAGTAGAAATTGACAGCATTCAGCGGGTCCTTGAAATACGCATTGTCACCCCATTTTCTGTCAGTACCCAACACAATGGCAGCTCGTGAAACCGAAGTTACCTCCGGCCACTGAGCGAATTCGGCAAGCAGCCAGTCCGGCTCGTTGCCTTGCAAATCGATATTCAGTATGCTTTTGGTAGAGAATCCTGGATCAAACTGCAGGGCATACTTGTGCTGGCTGTAGATGATCGTAGTGGCCGTTAAGAATGCTATGGAGATTGCAAATTGCACAACCACCAGCACACCGCGGCTGTGCCACCAGCGGCCGGGTCTGTTTCCAAATGTATCCTTCGGAAGCACACCAGATTTGAACCGGGAAAGAAAAACTGCCGGAACAACACCGGCCAGAACGCCCACGGCCAGCGTAAGCAAGGCAAAAAGCACAAAGTAAGCGGCAGTAAAGGGAAGATCGAGACGGCCAGAGACGCCAAAAGGCAACGCAAGCAACTCGCGCCGGATAATCAGGAAAAGAGGAAAGGCCAACACAAAGGCCATGAATGCTAATACTACCGCCTCAGTAATAATTTGAGCGGATATTTGGCGGCCCGAAGCTCCTGCTATTTTCCGCACTCCTACTTCTTTTGAACGCCGAAGCGAGCGGGCGAGCGAAAGATTGGCATAGTTGAAACAGGCTGAAGCCAGCACTACTGCCGTTAATGCTATTAAAATAAAAACATACCGTTTTTCAATAACAGTGGTTCGGTCATTAAAAAACCCCTGCCCAAAGCTCACATCTCTCAGCGATTGCGCCTCCAGAAATACCGCGGCCTGCTCAAACCTTTCATTTTCACGTTCGGCAATCCTCAACATCGCGTTCTCCACGTCCTCTATCCTGCTGTTTTCCGACAAAAGAATGTAAGCCTGGTTGGTCCACACGTTGTTCCAGTCCATTAGGTGCAAATTTCCCTTCTTTTGCTCCATTTGCTCCCATGCACTAAACGGTATCAAAAACTCGAATTGCAGGTGAGAGTTGGCTGGAGGCACTGGCATCACACCTTTTACGAGGTAACCGTCCGGTGAATTCGGGAGAAAAACCAGTTGACCAAGCGGCTCGGTATCCCCAAACAGCTTACGGGCAGCCGTATTTGTGAGCACTATGGACCGGGGTTCGATTAGTGCTGTTGGAGCATGCCCTTTTTCAAGGCCAAAACTGAATACATCAAAAAAGGAGGGAGAGGCAAAACAGCCCTTCATGGGCAGTACGACCCCCGAACTTTTTAGGTCGAAAGCAACCCCCTGACGCATAATGACCACCTCTTCCACACCAGCCAATTCTTCGCCAAGCATTTTTGCAGCAGCCACCGAAACCCCCGCTACCTTCATGCTTGTTTTCTTCCCTTTGAAATCGCCCTGGTAATGGCTGATTACCCGGTAAATCCTGTCTCCTTTCTCGTGAAAATTATCCTGAAACCACAATGCTGTTAAAAAGGTAATCATCAGTATGCCGGCTGACATCCCAATGGCAAGGCCTGTAATATTGACAGCGGTAAACATTCTGTTCCTCGCCATGTTGCGAACAGCCACCTTGAAGTAGTTGCTCATAAGTGCCCGGGAAACACTACTTTCCACATTGGCCCATTTTTTAACGGTATAAGGCCTGAAAAACTTAAACACATCCACCACATACACCAGCCTTGCATAAGCTGCTCCTCTGTTCTCCACATTCCTTTCAAAGTACTCCAGCAAGTCGCCCTGCAAGTCCTCATACAGAGAGGGCCTGCAGTACCACTCGAGAAAGCGGCTGGCCCAGCGGGGAGGTATGTGCCTGGCTTTTTTCACTGTCTAAAACTCTCTTTTTGAGCCATCAGCGTTGGTGAGTGTAAGGCTTGTTTTGCCTCGTTTTGCAAGTGCATGGAGTCCCGGCTCTGTTTCTCCATTCAGCAGCAAGAGACCAGATCCATCCTTCCCGGCGCCCATTTTCACCCGTATTGTTCCTGCTTCGTCCTTCATCCGGAAAACCAGCTCCCCATCGGGCTCCACCTTAATAGACACCCTGTTTTGCCCCTTCTCGTCGACCAGTTCAAATTCTCTGACCCTGATCCTATCGAAAGTGTCCTGCTGAGATTTGAAAGCGAAAAGAAACAATGCCGAAAGATTGAGGAGCGTGAGCAATAAGTAGATGCGTGGCGTTTTCATAAGGCTGATGTTTTATTCATTTCTAAGTATTTGAGCTGGATTGGTGCGGGCTGCTTTGAGGGTCTGTGTGCCGATCATCAGGCAGGCAATTGCCAATACACCCGCAACGCCTCCCAGCAGTTCCGCCATGCCAATCGGCACGTGATAAGCAAACCTCGCCAACACCACCCTGTCGAAAAACAGGTAGGTAACCGGAAGCGAAATCGCCGTTGAAACCGCGAGCAATATCAAAAAACCTCTGCCGAGCAGGTAAATGAGATTGCCCTCTCCCGCCCCCAGCACTTTTCGAATGCTGATTTCTTTCAGGCGGGTTTCGGTAGTAAACACGACCATCCCGAACAATCCCATTGAAGCGATGCAGACAGCCAGGAAGGCAAGAAATCCTATTACTTTTATCATAACAGCAAACTGACCGTAGGCCTCCTCTATCTGCTGGTCGTAAAATTTGGCGTCCAGCGGGTGAACGGGGTCCACTTCTTCCCAAATTTCTGCTAAGGCTGCCCTGGTAGCAGGCCAGTCGGACGGGCTGATCTTTACATTGAGATAGCCACCCGGGTATTTTGAATACCGCAGGATGGTGGCATGGATTGGGTCTTCCAGGGTTTCGTAGTGGAAGTCTTTTACTACACCAATAATGGTCAGGCGTTTGTCGTCCGCCACCACAACTTCTCCGATAACATCCGCTGGATTCCCCTGTCCTAGTCCCAGCTCTCTCAGCAGTTGCTCGTTTACTATCACCTCCGTTTCTTCCGATCCGCCCGCCTTACCCACGAAATTGCTCCCTGCCAGCAATCGGTGTCCATGAATCGGCAGGTAGCTTTCGTCGATCAGGTTTTGCCACACATCCAGGGAGTCGCCCTGGTATTTCAGTTTGGTGCCATAAATGGAGCCGAGGCTGGTGACCATAAGAGACTGAGAAATATCGGCTACTTCCGGCAACTGACTAATCTCCTTTTTCAATAGATCGGCCTTATTACCCTGCAATCTGATGTTCAGAATATTCTCGGTGCTAAAGCCGAGGTCGAAGCTCAGAAGGCCTTTGTACTGCACATAACCGATAAGTGTGGCGGTGATAAAAATGAGAGAAAAAACGTACTGCACTACAATCAGCCCCTTTCTCAGGCCACCCCTTCGTGCCGTAAGAATTGGAGACGCCCCCTTAACTACCTGTAGCGAACGGATTTTGGAAAAAAATACAGCTGGTAAAAACCCTGCCACAAGGCCGGTAACGATGGCAAAGCCGACGAAGCAAAGAATCGTTTCAACGGCGAGATTCAAAGAAACAAGATTGTCGATAAATGGATGGATGGAGAGAAATTGGTCTCTGATTATTAAAAAAAGCACGAAAGCAAAGACAACTGCCAGTAGCGAAACGAGAATCGACTCAGTTAGAAATTGCGCAATCACATGGCCCCGCGAGGCTCCAATCACCTTGCGAATACCCACCTCTTTCGACCTCCGAAGCGCCCTGGCGATGGATAGATTGGTGTAGTTGAAACAAGCAGAAATAATCACCACTGCCCCCAGGCCTATCAGAATCCAAAGCGCTATAATGTTCATGGTAGGGCCTGCCTCATTGGAATAGTGATGGCCTACAGCAATTTCATCCATGGGCTGCAGAAACAGGCTGATTTCCCTGTTTGTGAGCGCTGCATTTTCACTTTTACTAATCTGCTCGAGCTTTTCATGAATGGCTGCCAGGCTGCTTCCTTCCCTGACGACCATGTAGATATGGCTCATGTAAATATTGTCCCATGCATCAAGGTCACCATCGCCGTCTGCTTTGTTAATAGTGATTGTTGACAGTGATCCCAGCGCCTCAAACCGCAAATGGGAGAGTTTCGGGATGTCGGCCATCAGCCCTGTTACCACGTAGGTGGTGGTGTCGAATTGCATCGTTTTTCCCACCACATCGGTACTTCCGAAAAGTTTGTGAGCGGCTGTTTCCGTCAACACGATGGAGTGCAGCTCCTTTAAAGCAGTTTGCGGATTACCCTTCAAAAGGCTAAAGGAGAAGGTTTCGAAAAAGGAGTCGTCTGCCCAAAAACCACCTACGGGAATCGTTTTGTCATCAATTTTGGCATCGCCACCAAACCCTCGCCGGAAGACCGTCAGGCTTTCTACTTCCGGCATTTCTTCCCTGATCCGCTGAGCTGCTTTCATCGGGGTGGTGGCTAGCTCCATGGTATGTCCGTTGGCATGCACATCCTTAGCTATCAGGCGATAGGTTCTGTCTTTGTTCACATGGAAGCTATCGTACGAGAGCAGATCGGAGACAAAGGCAATGATCAACAGGCCTACCGACATGCTTACTGCCAGCCCTATAACATTAATAGTGGTAAACAACTTGTTGCGGGCCATGCTTCGCGCCGAAGTTTTAAAGTAGTTTCCGAACATTACAAACTGATTCATCCTTTTTAATATTTGAGGTTTTTGAACTGTGTACGACCTGAAGAATTTGAGCACGTCGAGGATATAAATGAACCTTGCATAAGTTGCGCCCCTCCGCTGCAGGTTTCTTTCGAAGTACTCCAGCAAGTCGCCTTGCAGGTCCTCCACCAGTGAAGGCTTGCAGTACCACTCGAGCAGACGCACAGCCCAGCGGGGCGGCTTTGGCTTAGAAGGTATGTGCTGTTTTTTACTCACTTCTCAGGACTTTTGCGGGATTGGTGCGGGCAGCTTTAAGGGTTTGGGTGCTTATTGCCACAAGGGCCAGCGCCAACACGAGGAGTACACCGGCAAAAAGCTCCGCCACGCTCACAGGCGCCTTGTAGAGCACTTCAGCCAGCACAAACTCTCCAAAAATCCAGGTAGTGGCAGGCACTGCAACTAAGCCCGCAATAAGCAGCAGCACGAGAAATCCCCTGCTCAGCAGGTACAACAAGCTGCCTTCGGTGGCGCCCAATACCTTTCGGATGCTGATTTCCTTCAGCCTCGATTCGGTCGTAAAAACTACCATACCCAACAGGCCCAGCGACGCAATGGAGAGAGAAATGAAGGCCAGAAATCCCACCACTTTCACCATCGTCAGGTACTCCTGGTACACACTTTCTATTCGCTTATCGTAGAACTCAGCTTTCAGCGGATGTGCCGTGTCGACCTCGTCCCAGGCTTCTGCAATTTTATCCATGGCTGGCAGTATCTCGCCAGCTTTTAGCTTCACATTCACCACTTCATACTGCCGTGGAATGTACCGAAAAATGAATGGCTCAATGGCGCTCTCCAGGGTGCCGTAATGGAAGTCTTCCACCACTCCCAGGATCGGCTCTCTCACACCATAGAAATACAGGCTTTTCCCCACCGCCTCTTCCGGGCTGCCCAGATGAAGCCTCTCGAGAAACTTTTCGTTGACAATGGCGCCACCTGAACTGGCATCGTCAGCCATATGATGGAAGTTGCTGCCGGCCAGCAGCTGGTGGCCCAGCATGGGTATGTAGTGCTCGTCTATAGAGTTGAAACAGACGTAGAGCGAGTCGCTGAGGTACCGCGCCTGGGTATACCAGTAGTATCCGGTGCTGGTAATGGTAGACGACTGGGCAATGGCTTCGACTTCCTGGAGCTGGCGGAGCTTTTCAATAACCACATGAGGATTGTTGTCCTGCAGGTCTATGTTCAGCACATTGTTGGTATCATAACCAAGATCGAAATTGACGGAGTAGTGAAACTGCTTGTAGGCGAGACCCGCGGCAGTGATGAACGCCAGCGAAAAGGCATATTGTAACACGATGAGTGCCCGCCGGAGACCAAGCCCCTTTATCGGCCGGTTCGCGAGTCTGCCACTGAGCTGGAGCGACTGTATCTTAGAAAATGCCAGTGCGGGAATAAAGCCGGCTACCAGCCCTACCACAACGGCAAAGGCCAGAAACAACCCGGCTACAGCTGGCGAAAGATCAAGTTTGATCAGACCTTCGGAGAACTCCTCCAACTGCAAAAATTCGCTCCTGATGAGCCAAAACAGCGGAAGGGAAATGGCCAGCGACAGCAGTGCCACGAGCACGGACTCCAGTACAAGCTGGCTGAAGATATGACCGGGTGCGGCCCCTACCACTTTCCGGATGCCCACTTCCTTCACTCTCCGGAGCGACCGGGCAATGGAGAGGTTGGTGTAATTGAAGCAGGCAGACAACAGAATTACAAAAGCAAGGCCCGACAGTATCCACACGGTGGTGATGCTCAGCGAAGGGCCGCGCCAATTGGTGAGGTCCGGGCCGGGGACAATATCAGTAAAGGCCTGGGCACTCGCCGTAACGGTTGCGCCAGCTTCTTTGGCTGCTTCATTCTCCTCCCCGCTTATCCTTTGAAGATTGCCGTCGAGCAGGCTCCTGTCGTTGTTCTGATCGAGCAGTACATACACGTGGTCCGACATCATGTCGTCCCAGGTGCTGGCATCTTGCGTCTGTTTCTCGTAAGTGACGTACGACACGAGCAGATCGAACTGTATGTGGGAATTGTGCGGAGGATCCTGCACTACGCCAGTTACTGTATACTCAAATTCGCCGGAAACCCTCCTGTACGGGCCGGAATTTTTAAATGCGATGGTTTTTCCGAGCGGGTTTGTATTGCCGAATAATTTTTTAGCGCTGCTCTCTGTTAGCACTACTGAATTGGGTGCCTCAAGTGCGGTTGTAGGATTTCCGCGGCTCATCCGGAAGGAAAAAACATCGAAGAACTGCTCGGAGGCCCAGAAGCCGGTGAAGCTCACCGCCCGCTCGTCGTAAACTGCGTCTCCCCCTACGCCGCTGTTCAGTACCACTACCTTTTCTACGCCCGGAACCTCTTCCTGTACCCTTCTGGCGGCAACCATAGATGCAGTAGCGAAGTCGCCCACATTGCCATTGCTCTCCTGGCGTTTCGACACGAGCCGGTAAATGCGATCCTTTTGGGCATGGAAGCTGTCAACCTTCTGAATGTCGTATAACAGGGCAATAAGAAGCAGGCCCACCGACATGCTGACTGCGAGCCCTGCTACATTGATGGTGGTAAACAGCTTGCTGCGGGCCATGCTTCGCACCGAGGTCTTGAAGTAATTTCTGAACATGTCAAACTGATTCATCCTTTTAAATATTTGAGGTTTTTGCACAGTGTACGACCTGAAAAACTTGAGCACATCGACTACGTAAATGAGCTTTGCATAAGCCACTCCCCGTCTGTTCACGTTCCTTTCGAAGTACTCCAGCAAGTCGCCCTGCAGGTCTTCGTAGAGCGAAGGCTTGCAGTACCACCTGAGAAAGCGGCTTGCCAGTCGGGGCGGTTGTGGTTTCGCTTTGTTGCGCATCAGACGCCCTTAAATACCACATCCGGAATCATATTCCACAGCTGGTCACGCTGCTCCTTGGCCTTCAGTAGTGCTGCCTTGCCACCATTTGTTACATTGTAGAAGCGTTTTCTTCTACCCCCTCTCACATTGGTTGCTTCACCCAGGCCACTTTTTACATACCCCTTCTCCTCCAGCCGGTTCAGCACCGCATGCACCACACCCAGCTTCACCTCTCTTCCGGTGTGTTTGGTAAGTTCGTCGCATATAGCCACGCTGTAAGCCTCCTCCAGCAGCATGGCGATGGTGAGCAATACCAGTTCTTCGAATTCACCCAGATTTGTTCCCTTCATTGGTTCATCTATATTTATTCATTAAATGTATGAAAAACATTTTCATATATTCATGTTTTGTATGAAAAATGTTTACTTCAAGTGCGGACCTGCCGGATTCAGAGCGTCCGGAAGGGAGCTAAGGAGATGAGTAACACCGGAAAAATTTGAATTTGTGGAGTGTGGAATCCATTAATTCCTCGAAATCATGACGGTGATACGGAGGATTTAAAGCTATTAAAACCGAAAGACATCCGAGGTAAAACAGCAAAAGGGCGTGTGCAGCCCTCTTGTCGCCAGGCACTTTTCTTTCACACTATTTCCCAAGTACACCAGCCTTTAGCTCCTGTCCCGCCGACTCCTTGCTTAAATGCAGATAGTCCACAGGAAACTCCGGCCCTGTTCGCATCACCAGCTTTACCTGTCCGTTTTTCACCACATTCTCCTCTACCACATTTTTGTTGTCGCTGGTTTCTACCAATCCATTGCTTGTATAGTAGCCAAGGTAGTGCTCGTTTCCTGCTATGATGGAATTACTGAACCTGTATTTCGGTGTCGATTTGTCGGGCCTCACCCAGAAGTAATGGCAATTGGCCACCACATTGTTAGTAAAGGTGAACCGCTCTACCTGCCCCATCCAAACGGCACTCTCATTGCATCCATAGATGATCGAGTTGGTGATGGAAAAATCTTCAACCGACCGGAACAGCAGTATGGCATTGCGGCAATTGTAAAACACACAGTGGCGGACGGAGGTTTTTGGTCCCTGCGCCCAAATCGCACCCTGTATCTGTGCGCTGTGCACTTCGGAAATGAAGTAACACTGCGCCACTTCCATATCGCCAAAGGCCTCGTTCTCCTTAGATATCGGGTAATAGTAAAGGACCTGGGGATTTGAATTGCCGAGGAATTTGAGACCCCGGACCGTGACGTGACTTGCGCCTACCAAAATCCCGGTAGAGTGCGGGAACTGGGTGTTGGAGTTGTTGCCCGACACCGACTGAATAACAGGCATTTGCAGGGGTGTCCAGCCCGGATCTCCGGGCATTACTGTTGCTTCGACGGTGAATCGGACGGTGTCGCTCAGTACCCGTAGCGGATGAATGGCTACCTTGTCGGTTAGCGAATACAATCCCGGAAAAAGCCTGATGGTGATGGCACCGCTGCCAGTGAGCTCATTGGCCACCTGCACCGCCTTCTCAAGCGTCTCAAAAGGTTGTGTTTCCTCTCCCGAGTTGTTGTCATCACCCTTGGCAGGGTCTACATAAAGTATTTGCGAAACCGTAGCAGTGGCGCTGATAGCTACAAATGCCAGCATCAATAATGTTTTCTTCATTGTAGTAAAATTTTGGTCCTTGATGCGGCGAAGTAGCCAAGGAACGGGCTTTACCCCTGTTCAAGCACGGTCCATTTTCGTGCAATGATGAAACAATTGTGTTCAATCCTGCTCACAATCGCCGGAAGCGGCATGCGGACTACCTGGATACGCTCGGTATGAAGTTAAAGAAGAAAATTTTTTCGGGGCTATGAAAACAAGAACGGCTTAATACGTATATTTATCA
>CBFGTI010000163.1:0-12761 GCA_965651695.1 uncultured Imperialibacter sp.
TTTGGGCGGTTTTCAACTCTGCAGCCATCCTATCGCAGCTTAAACCTTCCCTTAAACTTTTAGAAGATAAACTTTCAAAGGCTTCGGATCAGCGAGTAAGTTTGTGTCAGAAAAAGCCCCCGCATGGCCGACATTGTAAAATACCGCTCCTACCTGTTTTCCGTGGCTTACAACATTCTGGGAGAGATACAGGAGGCGGAAGATATTGTTCACGATGCCTTTGAGTACTACCTCGGGCATACCACCAATATTGCCGTGGCTAACGAAAAAGCCTATCTCACCCGGGTGGTAGCCAACAAAGCAATAGACAGGCTGAAGGTGCTGAAAAAACAGCGGGAGGGCTACCCCGGCACATGGCTGCCAGAGCCTATTATAAAAGAAGACCCGCTTGGCCCACAAGACCACGGCGTAATGGCCTACGAGGTGCTTTGTGCACTTGAGCAGCTAAGCCCGGTGGAAAAAGCCGTGTTTGTGCTGAGGGAGTCGTTCGACTATAGCTATGAAGAGCTGGCCGGCCTTTGTGGTATTACGCCTGCCAACTGCCGGCAGATACTAAGCAGGGTAAAGAAGAGGGTAGGGGCAGAGACCAGTACAAAAACAACAACCGCACAGTTTGATGGCGTAAACAAGCTCATTTCGTTGTTTCTGAAAGCCTGTGCTGAGGGCGACACTTCAGGGCTGGTAGCCATGCTGAAGGACGACATCGTAATGCACTCCGATGGCGGAGGCAAGGCAGCGGCTGCTGTTAATTCTTTAGTTGGCAGCGAGGTGGTAAGCAAATTCTTTGTCGGTATTATCCGCAAAGGGCAGGCGCTTTCTCCGGTTGTACAGACTGTGGCGGTAAACAACCGGCCAGCGATATTGATAACCGTAGACGGTAGGCCGGTGAGCCTGTTTTACCTTGAAGAGCAGGAAGGAAAGATTGCCAATATTTACGTGATGCGGAATCCGGAGAAGATGGCGGGAGCTCGGTTGAAGGTTTAAGAGTTTAAAAGTTTAAGAGTTTAAGAGTTTAAGAGTTTAAGGTTTAAGAGGTTGATATTCAAGACCGCCGGGTTTAAAAGTTTAGGGTTCTTGTATTTCGGCTGTGGCTCTTTTTCGCGTGAAGCAACCAAGCTCGTTTGCCGCGCTCCGGTTTGTTGAAGAGTACCAAATTACCGGCATATTTGTATATTTGCCGCAGCAATCAAAAAAGATAGGATAATGTGAAATAGTTTCTTTCGGTAGATAAATGAAGCACAACCCGGCATTGTGCAGGCTGTTTATTCACTCCAAATAGAAAGAAACTATGCTATCTCTCAAAAACATATCCTATATACACCCCAACAAAGACCTGCTGTTCGAAAACATCAATCTTACAGTAAACCCGCATCACAAAATAGCGCTGGTTGGCAACAACGGCTCGGGAAAGTCTACACTGCTTAAACTGATCGCAGGAGAGCTCGCATGTTCGGCCGGGCACCTGAGCATTAGCGAGAGACCTTACTATGTCCCTCAGGTTTTCGGACAGGTCAACCATCTTACCGTGGCGCAGGCCCTGCGTGCAGACGCCAGGCTTCAAGCGCTGAAAGAAATCCTGGCTGGCGTTGTTACAGAAAGCAATCTTGAAGTGCTGAACGACGATTGGACTATTGAAGAACGATGCAAGGAGGCTCTTAGCTACTGGCAGCTTAGCAATGTAACTCTAACACAAGAGCTCAAAACATTGAGCGGTGGGCAAAAAACGAGAGTTTTCCTCGCCGGAATTTCAATCCACCAGCCCGGGCTTATTTTGCTCGACGAACCCAGCAATCACCTGGATACAACAGGCAGGCAGTTGCTGTACAACTTTGTCCGGTCAGCTACAAGTGCCATGGTTATTGTAAGTCACGACAGGAAACTACTGAGCGTGGTAGAGACCATTGGCGAACTCGGGAAGCGGGGCATCACTGTTTACGGGGGCAACTATGAGTTTTATGTTGCCCAAAAGCAACTTGAAAGCGATGCATTGCAGCACGACGTGCAAAGTAAGGAGAAGGCGCTGCGAAAAGCCCGTGAAAAAGAAAAGGAGGCCCTGGAGCGAAAAAGTAAACGGGACGCACGTGGGCCCAAAAAGCAGGAGAAAGCCGGCGTAGCCCGCATTATGATGAACATGATGAAAAATAGCGCCGAAAAAAGCACCTCCAAGATGATGGACGTCCATAAATCTAAGATCGACGGCATTGCCAGGGAATTAGGAGAACTACGTGCAGCGCTGCCCGACATCAGCAAAATGAAATTCGGATTTCAGCATTCATCTTTACATTCAGGAAAAATACTTTTCAGCGCCACAGGTATTAACCACCATTACGATAACGGCATGCTTTGGCAGGAACCCCTGAGTTTTCAGGTAGCCAGCGGCGAGCGAATTGCGCTGGCAGGCGAAAACGGATCGGGAAAGACAACCCTCATCAACATAATTTTGGGAAACCTGTTGCCGCAAACGGGGCAGGTTTACAGGGCAGAAGTCAGCGCGGTGTACATCGACCAGGACTATTCGCTGATCGATAACAGGCTAAGCATTTACGAGCAAGCGCAACGGTTCAACCCGGGTGCATTGCAGGAGCACGATATAAAGATCAGGCTCAGCCGCTTTTTGTTTGCCAGGGAAGAATGGGACAAACCGTGTAGCACGCTCAGTGGCGGCGAGCGCATGAGATTGATGCTTTGCTGCCTTACTATCAACCATCATTCGCCGGATATCATCGTTTTGGATGAGCCTACCAATAACCTCGATATCCAGAACATCGACATTTTAACGATGGCTATCAATGAGTACCAGGGCACGCTCATTGTTGTATCACATGACGAGTTGTTTTTGGAGCAGGTGAATATACGACGCACCATCAGGCTGGCGCGGGCCTTAAGCACATAAAAAATTCACCCCAAGCTGTCACAAAACATGCCCTTTGCAGACATAAGTAAAAAAGCTTATGTCAGAACGTTTAAAAGCCATTGAAAACCCGCCCGGCCTGGTAATGAAGTCCGGCTACTGGTATGCCAAAAAGAAGTACGGGAAGGTAATTACACCGCTGAAAAAGATTTATGCGCGGTTGCCCGTCGGCTTCTCGCTGTGGTCCAACAAAATGCACACACTCGAGCGAAAGCTGCCGCTGTCTGCTGAGCTTGTGCTGCTGGTGCGTACCCTGGTGGCGCAGCTGAACACCTGCCACTTCTGCATCGACATTAGCAAAGCCTACGCCATGCAGCAATTTGAGTCGACCGACAAGTTTTTTGCCGTGCAGGAGTTTGCAAGCTCGCCTATGTTTTCGGATGAGGAAAGGGTGGCATTGCGTTTTGCTTCGGAGATGACGCTGCATAAAAGCGTGACGGACGAAACCTATGCCCTCTGCAAAAGCCATTTTTCGGATGAACAGCTGGTAGGCATAGGCTGGGTGGTTACCAGCGAGCATGTGTACAACCTGATGAACCTCACTTTCGAGATAGAGTCGGACGGCCTGTGCCGTATGCCGGCAGCAAAAACGGAAACAGCTAATCTTTAACAAAAATGGAACAGAGAATAAGTATAAAAGACCTTGAGCCGCAGTTTTACGAGGCCATGTTCGGGCTCGGCCGGTACGAAAAGACTACCAACATTGGCCAGCAGCTAAAAGACCTGATCAAGATAAGGGCCTCGCAGATCAACGGTTGTGCCTACTGCATACAGCTTCATACAACTGAAGCGAGAAAGCTTGGAGAAACTGAGCAGCGTATTTATGCGCTCAGCGCCTGGTGGGAGTCGCCGCTTTTTACTGCTGAAGAAAAGGCGGCACTGGCCGTAGCCGATGAGGTAACGCGCATTGCAGACCGTGGCCTAACGGAGGCAACGTACCTGCAGGCAAAACCACACTACAGCGACCAGGAACTAGCCCAGCTGATTGCTCATATTGTTGTAATCAACGCATGGAACCGGATTGCTGTGTCCACCCACATGTTTCATAAGTGAGAGGAGAGCCGGCTGGCCGGGCCGGCTTTTCTTTTCAGCCGCTGCAAATTGCCTGCTGGCTCCGTCGGATTGCGATAAAAGTGCTTTCTTTAATGGACTTTCACCGCTTTAATTGCTAAATAGAGTGCTTTTACGCTAGCCGAAAAACAGTGGTAAAGTGCATTAATTGTGGGATTGAAGGAGAAAACAACTACTGCTCTCATTGCGGGCAGAAGCTCGATCCGGGCAGGATTACGTGGAAATATGTATCGTCGGAGTTAAGTGACAAATGGGTCGGGTTCGACAATAAATTTGCCAGGACGGTAAGCGATTTGGTGGTGCGGCCCGAGGCAGTGCCCACAGCCTACCTCCAGCGAAATACCGTGAAATACATGGGCCCGCTTGCCTACCTGGTGGTGATGACGGCGCTGCTGATGCTGTCTTTCGAGCTGTTGGGCATCGATCTGCAGCAATACCTGCAGGAGACCCAACGCGCCATGGGTGTCAGTCAGTTTGAAGGAACCGAACGGCAGGCCAATATGCAGGTTGCGGTGATGAAGTGGGTTGCCGGTAACTTCCGGATAGTAGCTGGGTTAATGGTACCCTTCTTTGCCATTGGTATCAGGTTATCGTACCGGAAGCGAAAGGTGACTTTCCTTGAGTCGCTTGTTGATGCGGCTTACCTTCAGGCGCATACCATTTGGCTAAGCATCATCTTTTTAGTGGTATATGCGGTGAGCGGAGTTATTCTTAGTTCGGTGCAAATTCTTGTGGCTGTCGTCTACTATGGGTGGGCGCTAATGCAAATATACCCGGGCAAGCGTAAGGTACTCAGGTTTTTGAAAGGAATGCTGACGTTCGTTATCGGCTATCTTGTGTTTATGGCTTCCGCAGCAATAATAGGCGCTTTGGTGGGCGCTACTTATGGCATTTTAAGCAGGTAGCGATTATTAAGCAGATTGCATACAGTAATTTGTGCGGGCAAGACTTAGAAGATCGGCCTGCGAGGAACAGGTGTCGCAGCTATTCCTTAATAAACCTTTTTGTTTCCGTTGCTTCGTTAGATTCAATTTTAACGAAATAGATGCCGCTTGCCAGATTGACCGTGCTAATGGCGATCGGTTGATCATCGTTCTTTTGAAAAGAAACTGATTTTTTTAGAATGCCTGCCGCATCGTACAGCTGGATGTGCAGCTGTCCATAAAGCGTCTTATCTGTTGCCAGGTAAATAACATTGCCCGCAGGATTGGGAAAAATGCTGAATGACGACCGGGCGTTGCCATTTACACCCGCCACCGCCAGCACCTGGTAGTCGATACTCACAGAGTCGGTGCAGCCCGATGCATTTTTTATAATGAGCGTTATGCCGTAAACGCCCGCTGAGTCGAATGCCAGCACCGGGTCGCGGCTAATCTCCGTCAGCTTGCCATTGATTTTCCAATTCCAGGAGGTTGCGCCCAGCGAAGTATCGGTAAACCTGGCTGTTTTCTGATTCTCCAAAATGAGCCGTGCAGGCAAAACACTGAAACCGGCCCGAAACACAAACGGAGATACCGAAATCTCCACGGGATCGCTTTCAATAAAGTTGTCGAGTCCTATCACCACCACCACGGTGGTGTCGGTTACAGCCGGAATGGTATATGTTCTGCCTTTGTGAACGGGTTCGCCATCAGCGTTCAGAAACAAAAAGGTGCTGCCGTTTTGTGGTGCCGCCGTGTAGGGCAGGCCCGGGCAAACGCTGCCGTTGCCAACCACGGGAGTTGCCGATTTTTGAAAGCTTAGCTGCCGGGTAATTTCATCGCTGCATCCTGTTGCATTGGTGGTTACCAGCCGCACGGTCATTTCAGCAGCACCGGCTACCGGCACCGAAATGCTCGACGTTTCCCCGGC
The DNA here is from genome assembly GCA_965651695.1 of uncultured Imperialibacter sp. Taxonomy (GTDB): domain Bacteria; phylum Bacteroidota; class Bacteroidia; order Cytophagales; family Cyclobacteriaceae; genus Imperialibacter. The sequence continues at coordinate 5,834 of CBFGTI010000163.1, forward strand.
AGCCTGGCCGTTTACAAACCACTCGAAGCCGGTTGCATTGCTGCTTGTGGACGTTAACCTAACAGCATGGGTGAAGGTGGTGGTGTCGGGTGTTTCGGCAAAAGAAGCTACAGGGCTATTGAGTTGCACTGCCACCTGTACAGGCCTGCTTTCATACAAGCTGTCGGCGTTGGCTACATAAAACAGCGTATCGCTGCCTATCGGGCCAGTGGTGAACTCAGCACCTTCGAATAGCCTGGTGTTGCCGGCGGCATCGGAGTATACACGAATCTTGCTTGCATTGGATGCCTTAATAATGGCGGACGTGTTTTTGCAAACGTACTGGTTTTCGAGCAGCGGAGCAGGTGCCCGGTGAGCCACGGTTATTTGTTTTTCTTCGGAGGCCGAGCAACCCGCCGCACTGGTTACGCTAAGACCAACGGTGTATACGCCTGCCTTGTCGAATGTCGTTTGTGGCGCCTGTACCGTGCTGGCAAAGCCATTGCCAAAATCCCATGCCCAGGTGCTGGCGTTTTCGCCCGTACTTTTGAACGACACCGTGCCGGCACTTCCGTTTTCGAGCAGCACAAGGGTTTCGGTTGCTTCGAATTCGGCGCTCAGCGGGTCGAGGTAAACATTTACTGCGTACACCTCGCCTATGTAGGGGTTGTCGGTATTGCGAACATAAATGGTCGTCGGTTCGCTAATGACGCCCGACTGGTAGCTGTTGCCCTGATGCAGTAGATTATTTACCCCTTGCGGATCTCCGTAAAAGTTCCAGGAGCTGCCACCGGTGAGCGTAATAGTGGCGGGCTGGTCTTTGCAGGCGTAAACCGTTGTAAGCGGACGGGGCCTGGTGTTAAATTCAGCGTACCTCTGCTGGGCTTGCTGTACAGCTTTTACCACGTCTGCAGGGCTATCGGCCGCAACCCACGCAAAGGCAACTTTTCCCGATGCATTTGCTGCAAGCTCCCCAAGGCTCACGCCGTTTAGCTGTGCTGTATTGTTTCCGTTGCCTATGGCGCCGGCTGTTGTTTTGCTCACGCTGGCGCTAAGCCACGCAAACTTGGTGGAATCGGTAAGTATTACGTCCGTATCGGCGGTGTTGCCATTGGCATTGTCGATATCGGCGGCAAAAAAGGTAGCAGGCTGGGCAGTTAGCAGTGCAATGCCTGCATACAAATTTTCGCCGTGGCTGTAGGTTAGGCCCAACTGCAGCGAGTCTACCCACACGGTGTGATTTTCGGTGGAGGTGGCAAGCTGCCAGTTGGAAAACAAGCCGGCATAAAGCCCCGGAAGCGCTTCCCCTGTGGTGTTGGTAACCCGGTACTCGGTCACCATAAAATTACTGTCGGCAGGCTGCTCCCATGCGAAAGTTTTTTGCTCTACAAGCAGGTCCTGGTTTTCGGCCAGGGCGGCGGTGAAGGTATTTTCGTAGTAATAATCGGGTGCCGCATGAGCAAAAAACTTCAGGTGCTTTGTAGCTTCAAAATCGCTTGTGCGGGCAGAAGTGGCAAGGTTATCGACCATGTTGTCGGCCAGTAAGTCTTTGCCTGTGCCCACCAAAAACCCCGCTTGCTCAAGTATCTTCTGCGCATTGTACCGAAAGCCCTTGCCTTCTTTCGCCAGGTCTGCCGTATAGCCAAGGTCGCCATCCGAAGCTAGGGTAAGCTCGATAGAGGTGGAGGCCAGGCTGGCGGTGTCGGGTGCTGTAGTAAACTCCAGGTATTGGAAGTCAGAATAGGCTGTTGCCTCCATTTTTGTTTTTACCACAATCCTTGTGTTCGGCGGCACATCTTCATTGAGCACCAGGCCCACAGTTTTGCGGGTGGTGTCAAAAGCCGATAAGGCAGGCACCGCCCAGGCCACGGGCAGCACCGTGGCATAGGCGGGATCGGCCTCCAGGCTTATCTGCAAGCCGGTAGCAGGCCTCAGCCAATTGGTGGCCGCCAGCGCCAGGTGAATAGTATCGCCGTAGAAAGCCTGCTGCCCCGCCTGACTGTAGAGGGAGTCGCCCGCCAGCCGTACAGAGGGGGAAACGGTGTCGGTGAGGGCACGGTGCATGTTTAGCAGGCCTTTGCCCAGCAGGCCTTTGTAGGCTGCATTGCCGCTTAGTCCATCTACTGAGGTGGCTGTTACCCTAAGCTGCTCCATTAGCTGCAGGGCAGAGTACTGGGGAAATTTAGCTTTCAGCAGGGCCGCAGCACCTGCTGCCATAGGGGCCGCAAACGACGACCCGTTGCCGTTGCCGTAGCTATTGCCGTTGCGGGTAGAGTAGATGTTTGCTCCCGGGGCAATAAGGTCGAGGTAGTAGCCGTAGGTGCCAAAAGATGACTTGGTGCCATCGACGTTGGAAGCACCCACCGACAACACGTGGTCGTAGCTTGCAGGGTAAAAGGTGAGCTCGGCATCGGTATTACCGGCGGCTGCCACTACTATCACGTTTTTCTCCAGCACGGCGTAGTTGATGATGTCTTGCGCAGCCATGCTGTAAGAATCTGCCGAACCCCAGCTGAGGTTGAGCACGTCAACGCCGTTGTTGGCAGCATAAATTATTGCTTCGTAGGTGCCGAATGAGGTATTGTCAGCTGTTTTGAAGGCTTTGAGGGGAAAGTATTTGGACAGGTAGCCAGTGCCGGCAATGCCTTTACCGTTGTTGGTGCGTGCTGCGGCAATACCGGTAACCTGTGTACCATGACTACTGCCATCGGCCACGGGGTTGTTGTCGTTGTTGGCAAAATCCCACCCGCGGTAGTCGTCAATGTAGCCGTTGTTGTCGTTGTCGATGCCGTCAATGGGATCGGCCGTTTTGTAATAAATGTTGGCGGCAAGGTCCTCATGTGTGTACTCTGCCCCGGTATCGACTATGCCGATAATGATGGTGGAATCGCCTTGCGTGATATTCCAGGCGTCGTAAGCTTTGATAGCAGACAGGTACGTTTGGGTGCTGGTGTTTAAAGCTGCATTGGGGTCGTTGGGCACCAGAAAAAGCGTCTCCCGGTACACCGGCTCGGCATAGGCTACGTTGCGGTATTGCAGGAGGTCGTTTAGTACATCCACCACGTCACCTTCGCTCAGCGTAACCCGGTACAAATTGCGCAGGTGCGTGCTGGGTTGTACCCTTGCGTTGCTTGCGCCATTGGCTGCAGGGTCGAGGACTGCAACCGCTTGTACCGGTATTTTTTCCGCCAGGGTAGAAAGTGTAAGATCGGGGGAGGTGCCAAGGGTCCGGCCACCTGAAAAGCCATCTTCTTTGAACTTAATGTAAAACTCGGCCGGATGAATGTCCGTTCTGCTTTTTCCCTCGGGAAGCACGTACTTTCTGGCAGACTGCGCACAGGCATTTGTGGCAGGCAGCATTCCCTCGAGAAAAATAGCTGCCACAAAACAAAAAAATACATGTTGCCGAAGAGCGTACATGCCGGTGTTTTCTATCTAACTTTCACTTTCCTTACGATCTGCGAAAACAAAGAAGGGAAGAATCTTTTCACATAAATGCCGCCAACTTCTTTGATGCCGCCAATGTAGACCTCTTCTTTTTCCTTTTCTATTGCTTTCACTATTATCCGGGCACATTTGTCGGGGGCAATGCCGTTGGCCTGCGCCTGGTCCATTTCGTTGAACTTCGAGCCGTCGCCGGTAAGCGAATTTACCGATACCTGCGTGCGGATAAAGCCCGGACAAATCATGGTCACCTTTATGTTGTCGTCGTGCAGCTCGGCCCGCAGCCCATCGTAAAATCCGTGCAGGGCGTGCTTGCTGGCAGCATAGCCTGTGCGGTAAGGTGAGCTTATAATGCCCACGGCGCTGGAAATAACCACGTGGTGCCCTGTTTTTCTGCTGATCATTCCCGGTAGGAGATATTTCGACAAGGCAATGGCGCCGAAATAATTCACCTCCATCACTTTGCGGTCAACGTCCATGTGGGTGTCTTTAGCAAGCGAGCGCTGGCTGATACCTCCGTTGTTTACAAGCACATCCACGTAGCCAAAAAGTGATTCGGCTTCGCGGGTTTTTGATAGCAGGCTGTCGGCATTTGCAAGGTCAACCGGCAGCACTTTTATGTTTTCGGCCGGGGTATCCGGGTTAGCCGAAAGGCACGCCGCCTTTACTCTTTCCAGCTCTTCGGCCCGCCGTGCCGAAAGAATAAGCCTTGCTTGCTTTTTTGCCAATTCGTGTACAAGTGCTTCGCCAATGCCCGACGACGCCCCCGTTACCCACACTACCTTGCCTTTTATCTCTGCCATGTATTATCTGCGTTTATGCCACTCGGTAAAAGAATAATTATAAGGATTTTTTTCGTCAGCCAGGAAATCTATTCGACGAACCTCGGTCCATTTGTTGGGGTCGGGAAGCGGAAATACCACGCTTCCTTCCACTTCGAGCTCAATCAGTGTGAGGTAGATGATGTCTGTAAGCTCCATGGTTCGTTTGTAAATTTCCCCGCCACCAATGATAAAAAGTTCAGTTTCGCCAGCCCTTTTCGCTATGTCTATACCAGCCTCTATGCTGTCGGTAACGATGCACCCTTCGGCAGTGTAGCCCGGCGTGCGGGTAACTACGATAGACGTGCGGCCGGGAAGTGCCTTGCCAAGTGTTTCGTAGGTTTTTCTGCCCATAAGCATGTGGTGGCCCATGGTTTTCTCCTTAAAGTACCGGAAGTCGGCCGGGAGCCTCCAGAGCATTTTTTCCCCGTCGCCTATTACTCCTCCTTTGGCTACTGCCACTATCTGTGAAATGATCATAACTTGTTCCCTCTCAGAAATTCTTCAATTCCCATTCTCTTTTTGCCCTCCATTTGCAGTTCCTCAATAGCTACGTAGCCGTCTGCGGTTTTTAGGTGCAGGTAAGTTTTTTCATCGGTCTTCACCGGTTCCGGCCCCGAAGCCTGCGCCACAGCTACCTTGAATACTTTGCAGACTTTCCCGTTTAGCTGCGTCCATGCGGCGGGATACGGAGAAAGCCCCCTCACAAAGTTCACCACCTTTTCGGCAGGCTGCGCGAAGTTGATCTCGCAGGTTTCCCGAAAAATTTTTGGTGCTTTGGGTGTGTCTTGGGTTGTGGCCTGCGGCGTTTCGGTAAAGCTTCCACTTGCAATGGCTTCTACTGTCTTCAGTACCAACTGTGCCCCTTTTTCCATCAGGCGCTCATATAGAGAGCCGGCTGTGTCATCGGCAGTAATTGGCTCCTTCTCCTGAAAAAGGATGTCTCCCGTGTCGATCTCGTGCTTGAGAAAGAAGGTAGTAATGCCGGTTTCTTTTTCGCCGTTTATTATGGCCCAATTGATGGGCGCAGCTCCGCGGTACTTTGGAAGCAGGGAGGCATGCAGGTTAAAGGTGCCCAGCGGCGGCATTTGCCAAATTACTTCTGGCAGCATTCGGAAAGCCACCACTATCTGCAGGTCGGCATGCAGGCCGGCTAGCTTTTCTATAAACTCCGGCGATTTTAAATTAACAGGCTGCAGTATGTTGAGTCCGCGCTCTTCTGCAAAGGCTTTTACAGCAGAACCCCCCAGCTTTTTGCCGCGACCCTGGGGTTTATCGGGTGCAGTAACCACGCCCACCACATTCCAACCGTTATCGACCAATATTTTGAGGCTGGGTACAGCAAATTCGGGCGTACCCATAAATACAATTCTAAGCGCTTTATTCATTACCTGCAGCCTCATTAAAGTCGGGATAGAGCAAGTGCTTTTTTCTTATCGCCTTGTATTTTTCCAGGCCAGGCTGCCACGAGGCTCTTATCTCTTCCTCCGATAAGCCCTGCTCTATTTGGCGGCGAAGGTCAGTGGTGCCGGCCAGCAATTCAAAGTAATTGATGAAGAACTTTTTGCCTGCGGGTGTTTTTTTGTAGAAAGAGATGAGGTACGAAAGATCAACTTCGGAGGGCGCCGCAATTTCGCGCAAATCGACGCCGTAGCACACCTTCCCTTCATGCCTTGGATCGGTGGCCATGTCGGCAATGGAAACAGGGGTAAACTGAAAGTCGCCAAACTCCGGTGAGGGGTAGCCCACTACCTCAAAAGGAAAGTAGGTGCCGCGGCCCAGGCTCATCATGGTGCCTTCAAACAGGCAGGTGGAAGGGTACCATGCAATGGAGTTGTCGGTGGGTAAATTCGGTGAAGGCTTTACCGGCAGCGAGTACTTCGAGTTGTGGTTCCAGTTGCGCAGCTTTACTACTGTGAGGTCGGCCTTCACGCCGTTGGCCAGCCAGCCCTCTTCGTTGATCATGGTGGCCAGCTCGCCCATGGTTAGGCCGTAGGCAATGGGGATGGGATAGAGTCCGACGAACGATTTTTGTGCGGGCTCGAGCACCGGGCCATCTACAAAATGCCCGATGGGGTTGGGCCTGTCGAGCACAAAAAACTTTACGTTGTTTTCCGCCGATGCCTCCATGGCGTAGCTCATGGTGCTGGTGTAGGTGTAGAATCTCGCGCCCACGTCCTGTATGTCGAAAACCAGCACGTCGAGATCGGCCATTTCTTCTGGCGTAGGCTTGTAGTGGCTGCCATAGAGTGAAAGGATGGGAATACCCGTTTTTGAATCGATGTCATTTTTTACCGTGTCGCCGGCGGGCAGGTCGCCTCTGAAGCCATGCTCGGGAGCAAATATCTTCTTTATGGCTACATTCAGGCTAAGCAGCGTGTCAACGAGGTGTGTGTCCCCTACCAGCGATGTATTGTTTACCACCATGCCCACACGCTTGTTTTGCAGGGCCGGCAGGTACTCGCTGAAGTTGGTGGCGCCCACTTCGATTTTCTTTTCAGCAGGGGTTTGAACAGCTTCTGCGGCTGTGCCTTCTTTTATGGAAGTGGCTGTGTTGCAGCCGGATATGAAAACAAATAAAATTGCAAAGCTTGAAATAGCATTAATGTAGCGCATATCGTTATTTTGTGTCAAATTATGAGAAACCACCGGGCAGGGCAACCGCATTTAAAACAGATCCGTGA
>CBFGTI010000164.1:0-12227 GCA_965651695.1 uncultured Imperialibacter sp.
TTTAATTTGAATTACTGCATCAGCCACACAGATGGCTAAAAATCAGTCTGATAGTGAGCACCTGCAGATTGCCCGCGGCTTGATTTACCGGGGTCGACCTTTTTACCAGAAAGAAACCCTTACCGTAAGTAAAATCGGAATGGTCGCCGGATTTTGTTTTAACTTACCCGCATGTTACGCATAGCCAACTACCCGCTTTTGCCTCTCGCCCTGTTTGCTTTGCCGCTGCTGGGTTGCATCTTGTTGATGAACAACGCTTCACCACCCAACGAAAAAGCCAGGGAGCCCTATACCAGTGTGGTTATTGCTATGGAATTTGTTTCCGATGAAGGGGAGGTTTTTGATACCCTCGATCCTTTGCTAAAGGAGGAAATTGAAGGGCTGGACCGGCTCAATTATATCGACTTTGCTTTCATGGCCGTGTATAGCCTTTTCCTGGGCTTGTTTATACAGCAGTACAGCGCTGCAACCGGACTGCCCTCGCTGCGGCCGTTCGGGTGGGTGGCAGTTTTTGTATTCCTGGCCGATTTGCTTGAAAACGTGATGATGCTGAAAATTACAGGGTTGTACCTTGCTGAAAGGGCTGATTTTTCCCCGTATATCAACTTTCTGCCGGTATTTACCTGGGCAAAATGGGCTGCACTTGCGCTTACCTTCGCGAAAATCGGCATACATTTCATTCAAAACAGAACCTTCTCCAAGGTGCTCGCCATTGTGCTGTTTGTACCTGCCATATTAATGGTGCTTGCCCTTGCGCACCACCGGGAGTGGATAACCCGGTTTACAACCTCCGTTTTCCTGGGGTTCATTTGTTTACTTGTTTTTAGCACCGGCTACAAGCGGCCGGCAACAACCAATTAATGAAGATAAAAGATGGTTTGGAAGAACGTGTTGCGAAAAAGAACCGCAGAGCGATCGCATGCGCCGGGGAGTGAAACTGAGTGGCCATCAGCCGATCCTGCGAAAGATGAGATTGCCGGTGAAAAGCCGCCCTTTCAAAAACAGGACTTTGGAACAGGGTTCAGCTGGGGGGTGGCTACGGCGGCCTTCCAAACAGAGGGCGCCTGGAAAAAACACGGCAAAGGCCGGTCTATCTGGGACAAATTCACCCACCGGCGGGGCACCATCAAAACCGGTGAAAACGCCAACGTAGCGGCTGATTTTTATAACCGGTACCGCGAAGATATCGACCTGCTTGGTAAAATGGAGTTCGATAGCTTCCGCTTTTCCATATCATGGCCCCGTGTGCTGCCCAAAGGCAAGGGTAAAGCGAATAAAAGAGGGCTCGACTTTTATGATAAAGTGATTGATTACTGCCTGAAAAAAGGCATTACACCCTGGGTAACGCTCTATCATTGGGACCTGCCTCATAAGCTGCAGAAAAGAGGCGGCTGGACCAACCGCGATGTAACAGGCTGGTTTAGCGATTATGCAGACCTGGCCACAAGGCGGTATGGCGATCGGGTAAAAAACTGGATGGTGTTAAATGAACCAATGGCTTTTACCGGCCTGGGCTACCTCACCGGCTACCACGCACCCGGCCAAAAAAGCCTTTCTTCTTTTCTTAGCGCAGTGCACCATACGGCACTTTGCCAGGCAGCCGGAGGGCGCATTGTGCGGAGCAATGTGCCCGACGCCAACATTGGCACCACCTTTTCGTGCTCGCATGTGGACCCGGTAAACAAGCTGCCCTGGAACGTAGACGCTGCTAAAAAAATGGATGCGGTACTGAATAGGCTGTTTGTTGAACCGGCGCTGGGTATGGGCTACCCTACCGGCACCGTGCCGCTGCTGAAGCAAATTGAAAAATATATGCTGCCGGGTGACGAGGCCCTGCTGCCGTTCGATTTTGACTTTATCGGGATTCAAAATTATTTCAGGGTGGTGTCGCGGTTTTCACTTTTTACGCTCGGCCTGTTTGCCACCGAAGTGCCTGCCGAAAAACGAAACGTGGAAATGAACTCGCTTAATTTTGAAATATTTCCGGAGGGTATTTACCACATGCTCAGGCGCTTTGGCGGCTATGAAGGCGTGAAAAATGTAGTTGTTACCGAAAACGGCGTTTGCCTGCCCGATAAGTTGGTTCGCGGCAGGGTGCACGATCCGCGCAGGATCAGGTTTTTTGAAGAATACCTACTGCAGGTGCTACGTGCAAAAAAGGAAGGAGTAAACGTGAGCGGCTATTTTGTATGGACACTCACCGATAATTTTGAATGGAGCGAGGGCTACGACCCCCGGTTCGGACTGGTTTATGTTGATTTTAAAAACCAGCGGAGGTACGTGAAAGATTCGGGAAGATGGTGGCGTGAGTTTTTGAAATAGCCTGGCCTCCGTCGCTTTGGACTGGTGTTTGCTATGTAGCCGTTAATGTGGCAAAATTGATTGGAGCTACTTACCCGATCGGTTTTCCGCCGAGAGCAGAACGATATGATGGTGCGTGTAATTCTCCCCTTTATTTTTCTTTTAGCTGCCCTTCCTCTTCAGGCCCAAAAATACAATACCGCTCTTGGGCTTCGGTTTGGCGACAACCACTACGGCGTTACCGCCAAGCAGCGGGTGCTGGGCAGAACCACCCTCGAGGGCATGGTCATTATCGACCCGCTGCAATACAACGGCACCCTGCTGCTGCAGCAGCATTTTCCTGTAATCGGCCGGGGCCTGAACATCTACCTGGGGCCCGGCGTGCATGTAGGCGAGCAGAAGGAGACCGGCAAGTTTCGTGGCGTGGACGTAGTGGTGGGTGCCGAGCTCAAAATACCGGCGCTGCCCTTGGTGGTTTCGGCGGATATAAAGCCGGCTTACCACGTGAATCACTCCGATTGGTTCGATTTTTCGACGGCGCTTTCGCTGCACTACATAATAGGCAAGGACACTAAAAACAAACGTGACCGGGAGAAACGTAAAAAGAACCGGCTGAAGGAAAAGGAAAAAAAAGCTAAAGCAAAAGCCAAATTAAAGAAGAAGCGCGACAAAGTTCGTGAAAAAGAAAAGGCAGACAAAAAGATGGAGGGCTCCTTTTGGAATTTCGATTTTTTAAAAAAGGACGATAACAAAGAGCATTGAAGGTGCTCTCAGGCCTCTGCTATCCACTTTTTTGCATCCTCAAAATCCTCAAATAGCCGTACTTCCAGGTTTTGGTCGGCGAGACTCTGGTTTACATTTTCAACCGCTACTTTGTTGAAGTGAAATTTGGGTACAGTGAGGGCACATTTGGCAAAGCCGAAAGATATAGCTCTTGGTAAAAAGTTGTAGAGCAGCCAATGCTGGTCTTCCATGGCGATAAGCACAAAGTCCGTGATGTTACCCACAACCTTTTTGGCATTGCTCTCCTTTAATACTTCCAGCATCATTTCGGTTCCGGCCCTAAACTCCTCACGCTTGGCATACCCCGACCATTCCATCACCACGGCGTCCAGATTTTTATCGAAGTAAATATTGTATAGCTTTTCCAAGTGGCTTTTTTCGAAGTTTCGTCAGCGCAAAATAAGTAAAATTTCAAAACCGCCCCCCCTGCCGCATTGGCACCCTATCCGGTTTTTGCGCTGTGTTTTAAAAATAGGCAAACATATCCACGAATTCCTCGTTTTGCAGCTTTTATGGAACCACTCAAAAACCTCTACAATGCTACGTTTGTCAATAACTTTGCCTCGCACGCCAAGCAGGTGCTGCCGACGTTCGATGCAAATGAATTTATAGCCCAAATCTTTGATCAGGAATGGGAGCAACGGGAGCTTAAACAGCGTATGAGGCACATTGCCACGGTTTTGAAGGCCCACTTACCTGCCAACCTGGAAGAGAGTCTGGAGACAATCGAGCGGATAATTGCACACCTCAGAAAAGCCGGCGTAAAAGAAAATAGCATCGAATACATGTTCTTCCCCGACTTTGTGGAGCAGTATGGACTTGAACACCCGCAGGCTTCGCTCGCCGCTATCGAATACATCACCCAATTTACCAGCTGCGAGTTTGCCATCAGGCCCTTTTTGCTGAAATACCAGGACGATGTGATGGAGCAAATGCTGAAGTGGAGCCTACATGCCGACCATAAGGTGCGACGGTTTAGCAGCGAAGGTTGTCGGCCCCGGCTCCCGTGGGCAATGGCCATTCCCGCATTAAAACGTGACCCGACGCCAATTTTGCCGATTCTTGAAAACCTCAGGAGCGATCCGTCGGAATTTGTGCGGCGCAGCGTGGCCAACAACCTGAACGACATAGCGAAAGACAACCCCGGCACTGTTGTTGAAATTGTAAGACGATGGAAGGGGCAGAGTAAAGAAACCGACTGGATATTAAAACACGGCTGCCGAACACTGCTGCGCAAGGCCGATCCTGAAACGCTCTCCATTTTTGGCCTCCGCACTACACTCAGCTGTGAGATAACGGCCTTTTCTCTTACAAGCGAGCGCATCCGCATTGACGACCATCTTCATTTTACCTTTTCTATGCTGAGCAACGAAAAAGACCACGCCAGGCTGCGGGTAGAATATGCCATTTATTATATGAAAGCCAACGGCAGGCAAAGCAGGAAGCTATTCAAGATAACCGAAAACAGCTACGAAAGCGGCAAACCATATCTCTTCACACGGTCGCAATCGTTCAAAAACATGACAACCCGCACACACTACCCGGGGCAGCACAAGCTTGCCATTGTGGTAAATGGCCTGGAGCTGGCTTCAAGGGAATTTATGGTGGAGGAATAGACTAAAGGCACCGTTAGCTGTAAATTCACCGGCTCCTGTCACAAAACCTGCCGGATTAATTCACCTCTTTGAATTTCAGCGGCTATATTGCTGGTCTAATGAACCAGTGATGTATAGAACCTACCCTGCCATGTTATTGATAAGAAGTTTGAATTGCCGCGCCTGTTTAATATTTGTTAGCTGTTGTTTTATTCTGCAGGCCTGTACTCCCGAAAAGAAAGATGCCGGAGCTGGCTTTACTACCGATGAGGAGGCGATTGCGAAAGGTGCCGTTACATTTCAGCAAAGCTGTAGCAGTTGCCATACCTTTGAGCACGACGGCATCGGGCCTCATTTGGGCGGCATTACCGCGCAGGTGGATGCACAATGGCTCAGCGCTTTTATCAAAAACCCTCAGGCCGTGATAGCTGCGGGCGACGAACGGGCAAAGCGTCTTTTCGAAAGGTACAAGGTTTACATGCCTTCGTTTTCTTACCTGTCGGATGAGGAAATTGACCAGCTGATGGCTTTTATGCACACCAAAAAAGCACCTGCAATAATCAATACAGTTGGAAGTGCAGCAGCCCTGGAAGATCCCATTCCGGCCAAAATTGCGCTGTCAGACCTTGTAATGAACCTTGAACTGATCACGCAGATTCCACCTTCGAGCGACAAGCCCCCCGGCACAAGAATAGCCAAAATGGACTTCCCCCAGGGGAGCGGCCGAATGTTTATTCTGGACCTGAGAGGCAAATTGTATGAAATAGCCAACAAAAAGCCTGTGGAGTATTTTGACATGGCAGCCCGCTTCGCCAACTTTATTCACCAGCCTGGGTTGGCTACCGGGTTCGGCAGCTTTGCATTTCACCCCGATTTCCTTGAAAACGGTTTGCTGTACACCTCTCATACCGAAGCGGCCGGTTCAGCTATTGCCGACTTTGCCTATGCAGATTCCATACCCGTGCAGATGCAATGGGTGGTATCGGAATGGAAGACCACCTCCCCATCAAAAACCCCCTTTACCGGCGAGGGCCGTGAGCTTTTTCGGGTAAATATGGTAACGCAGATGCATGGTGTGCAGGAGCTCACGTTCAATCCGCTGGCAAAACCCGGAGATGAAGATTACGGCTTGCTGTACATTGGCATAGGTGACGGCGGCGGCGTGGAAACCGGTTACCCGTTTCTGGCCCATAGCCTGGAGCATATATGGGGGGCAATTATACGCATCGACCCCGCCGGCAGAAACAGTGCGAATGGCAAATATGGAATTCCGGCTTCAAACCCCTATGCCAGCAACAAGAACCCGGCGATACTTCGGGAAATATATGCCTATGGCTTCCGCAACCCGCATCGGATTACCTGGACCCGCACCGGACAAATGCTGGCCACCAACATCGGGCATCACAACATAGAGTCGCTAAACCTGATAGAAGCCGGCAACGATTATGGCTGGCCGATAAGAGAGGGCAATTTTGTGCTGAAACACGAAGAAAGCATGGACAACCTATACCCGCTGCCGGCGGATGATGCCAGCTACGCTATTACTTACCCGGTGGCGCAGTACGACCACGACGACGGAAATGCCATTTGCGGCGGCTTTGAGTACTGGGGCAGTGAAACGCCCGCTTTGGAAGGCAAATATGTATTTGGAGACATCCCCCGGGGAAAACTTTTTTACGTGGAAACAGGGGGCCTGAAGCAGGGCTCTATGGCTGAAATCAAAGAGTGGCAGCTGGCCTGGCAAGGCAAAACAGTTAAACTAAATGAGTTGTGTGGCGACAACCGGGTCGATCTACGTTTTGGCAGAGATCCTGACGGAGAGATGTACATTTTTTTTAAGCCGGACGGCAAGGTGTACAGGCTGGTAGAGTAGGCAGGCTGTAGGAAACACATCCCGCTGACTCGTTTCACCACTCCACCATTATCATCAGGTTGGGGGCAAACTGCATCGCATGGCGATCTTCAATAAACGGTGCCGGAAAGCCCGCCCTTGTCACTTTATCGGTTAGGTTAACCTGGTTGTAAAGGTTGATTAGCGATAGCCCGATGGTGGACGACCATTTGCGAGCCTCGGTGCGCGGAATAGCGTAAGAAGCCGACAGGTCCAGCATGTGAACGGCAGCGTACCGCGCGGGTAAGCTGGCAAAGGGGTTTGCCGGGCGGGGCGCACCAGGAGGAGCCGACGCCCTGCCATTCAAAAACATATTTTCCTGTTGAATCATATCAAGCGACCGGGCGTTCAGGCCGGAGCCGTACTTCCACCCTGCCGATAATTTGAAATGATTTTTATGAATAACCCCGCCCAGGTAATACACGTGGGGCTGGCTGTATTTGGAGTCGTAAGTGGCTGAATCCAGCACAACCAGCGACTGACTCCACGAATACCCCGCCCAAAGCGATACTCGCTCACTCACTCTCTTTTTAGCAAAAAAGTCGGCTCCATACATTTGGTGATCGGCCGTGAAATAAGCGCCCCTGGTATTAGAGAACTTTTTGTTGTTGTAGTAGGTCACGTTTGCGGCAGTTTTGTGGTACGTCTCCAGGTCAAAAATCCACGACTTAGCACTCACTATTCCGCCGACCATCGCCTGCGCACCCGAAATAATGCCGTCGCCCGATTCGGTCAGGAGCCACAGTTCGTTGTCGAACCCCCCGCTGCTAAACTCAAGCGTTTTCACCTGGCTCAGGTACTGCCGGTACCACCCAAGCGACGTTTTCAGTGTAAGCGCTCTGTTGGGGTAGTAGTTGGCAAATATGCGGGGAGTAACGTTAAATTCTTTGGCCAGACTATAGGCGGTCGCCCTAATACCCAGTTGCAAATAAAATTTTTCGAGCGAATTCAATTCGAAATTGGCGAATGGAGAAAACGTATGAGCCTCGGCCTGCCGGGCTAGCAGCACAGGCAAGGAATCTCGCGGACTGCCGGCATTGTAGTCGAAGCCCGTTTGCTGAAAATGATAATCGACCCCCAGCTGCATTTCGTTGGTGCTGTTAAAATTTACGTTTAACTCCTCGCGAATATTAAAATCCTGAATATCGTTAATGGCGTGCCCGGGTGGCGGGTTTGATTGGGCGGACCCGATCCTGTACGAATATGCGTAGTCGGACCACGTTACCGACAGCTGAGAGTGCATCCTCTCCCCAATATGCCGGTCCCATCCGAGGTTGAACCCCGCGTTTTTTACATTATTCTCCTCGGGCAGATTAACGCTGAAAGCGGTTTTGGACCGGGTAAAGATGGAGGTAAAGTAGAAGGCGTTTTTGCGGTTGGCTTCCAGGGTAATGCGGCCGTGGTAGTCTTCAAACACTACATCAATATCCTCCCGCAGCCTGCCAGAGGAATCTACCAGGGCGGAGGCGGCAAAAACCATTTCGGAAATAGACCGGAGCTTCGGCGATGAGAACGAATAGGGGTACGACCGCCGGGCACCTATGGAGACTCCCATTTTTTTACCTGCCAGGGGCAGTTTTGTGAAGCCCATTGCGTACAGCGAATTGGTACCGACACCCGTGGTTGGGTTTTGTGCGGGTTGCCGGGCCGAGGAAATTTCAACAGCGCCACCCGCCCGCCCGCCAAACCGGGGGTGATAGCCATTGCGATATACCTTCACCTCTTCTACCACTTTGGGGTTGTAAGGCGAAATGGTACCGAAGTAGTGCCCGCGGTGGTAAATCGGGATGTTATCGAACAGCACCAGCGACTGATCGGTGGAGCTGCCTCTGATGAAAAGGTTGCCTGCCCGGTTGTCGGGGGTAGTAACCCCGGGCAATGCGGCAAGCGATGCGAAAAGGTCGCCATCTGTTTCGCCGGGAAGCAACGGAAGGTCTGCCAATTTTATGGAAATGTGCTGGCTTGCGGGATTGAGGTCGATGCCGGCGGTGAGGTAATCTTCGATAAGAATTTTTGCTAAATGCACCGTGGGCACATTCAATTGCACTGTAAACTGCTGCTCGTTTAGCAATTTGTGAATACTGATTTGAACCGGTGAATAACCCGGTACATATACTTCGAGGGTATCGGCCAGCTCAGGCTGGTAGGAAAACACGAGCTCATGCTGGCCTATGGTTCCCGGCAGCGGTTGCCCGTTGAGAAGCACGGCCGTTCCGGGTGTATCGGAAATGTAAGTACCAGTTACCGAGTCCGCCAGCGTCAACCGGTAGTTGGCGGAAGTAGTGCTAACTATATAGTATCTGTTGTCAACAGCTCTAATAGTAAGAGGTAGTGAACTTTCAACCTGGGCCACAAAGGACTGCAATGTAACATTGGCGGTATCAAATTGATGATTGATGTGCGCAAGGAGGTCGGGGTCGTAGGCAAATGTGACTCCTTCCTTTCTTTCAAAAAAGGTGATAGTCTCCGGTAAATTGCCATGGCCGGCATGTTGGGAAATGCCTGAAACGGCCCTCAGGCAGAGCATAGCCAAAAAAATCACTCTCATCCCCCAGCGGTTATTCCAACAAATATAACCGGTGGTCTTTTAGTTCATAACTTATCCCGAGAGGATCGAATACAATTTTCAGCGCTGCCGGCAGGTTGTGGTTAGGAAACGAACCGGTAAAACGCCTGCTGAGATTGACGCTGCCTGTGCTTATTTCGAGGCCGTACTCCGCCGCCAGCGCAGACACCACTTGCTTGAGAGGCGCATTACTGAATGCCGACTCGCTACCAAACCACGCTGGTTCATTGCTGCTCAGGTTGCCTTTTTCCTCCCATTGCCCGCCGTAGTGTAAATAGCTCTCTCCTCTGTTAATCTTCACAGTCTGCCCGTTTTGTGCGGTCGCTTGCACTGTTCCTTCATAGCATTGCACTTGCAGCCCCTCTTCAAAAACCGACACTTCAAATGTAGTACCCAACACCTCCACCGAACCGCTGGCGGTGTTCACCATGAAGGGGCTTCCTCCCTCTACCTGCAGAAATCCCTTGCCTGTCAGCGTCAGTTGCCTGCGACCGCCTGCCCAGCTTTTTTCAGTCCAGCTTACCGCCGAGCCCGCTGCCAGTGTTACGGTCGACTTGCCATCGGGCAGCAAAACTTCTTTGATTTCTCCGGCAACGGTAGCATGCGTTGTTTTTTCGCGAACCAACACCAGCCACACAACAGCAGCCATAAGCACTACGACAGAAGCAGCCACAGAAAAAGGCAACCACATATTCGCCTGCTTTGCTTTTTTCTTTTTTGGCAGGCCTGTAATTTCCTCAACCCCCGGCAACTCTACAGTGTTATCGGGCGTCCAGCGGTCGATCTCGCTCAATATCTGCTTGTATTTCAGTACATTTTCAGCACCTATCGCCGCCTTCAACTCCTCTTCCGAAAGTTCTCCGGCTAGCCATTTGCCTATTTGCTCGTCTGAATTGTCCTCTGTCATAGGAGGTATTGATGCTTTAAGGGTATAACGGGCGGAGGCGCTGCTGCCCCACCTACAGTTTCAAATGTTTTGCATCATCCAGTTTTTCCTTCAATCGCGTTAGCGAGCTGGTGATGTGTTTTTCAATAGTTTTTACAGAAAGCTGAAGCGTTTCGGCAATTTCCTTATTGGGCATCTTGTCTATCCTGCTCATCAGAAAAACCGTCCGCTGCATCTCAGGCAGGCCCGAAATTGCCTTCTCAAGCCGTTGCTTAAACTCCTCCTGGCGGTAGAGGTACTCGGGGCTGGTTTCGGTGTGCCGCTCGGTTACCCCATGCCGGTACTGAAACTTCAGCGCAACCTTCTGATGATCGGCATCGTCAAGAAAAAGCCTGTTTGCTACAGTGAAAAGGTAGCTCCTTGCCTTTTCAAGAGACACCTTGTGGCAGTTGCTCCAAAGCTTTATAAATGTATCCTGCACCAGGTCACGGGCTTTTTCGAGGCTACCAACCCTGTAAAACAAAAAGTTACGTAAGGCGACGGCATGTGCCCTGTGTACCTCATAAAAAACGTGTTCTTCGCAAATTGTCTTGTCCATTGGCAGGCTACGGTCGGTAGTAAACCCTGCAAATTAAGACAATGCGAGCATTTATAATCAGTTTCCTGGTGCACTTTCAGCCTTTAGTCTTTTAATATCTTCAATCAGGCGGCTCATTTCCAGCGGCAGTGTGCCGTTGTAAATGCCACGAAGGCGAAGACGGCTGTCTACCAGCACTACGTTTTCTGTGTGAAGAAAGTCGGTATCGGCAGTTACGCTTTTGCCAAAACCTTCGTCCGCAAAATAAGACTCTCTGCCCAGTGAGTACAGTTCCTCTTTCGGGCCTGTTAAGAGATGCCATTTGGCGGCGTTGATGTTGTTTCTGGCTGCAAACTCATGTAGAGTTGCAACGCTATCGATCCACGGCATTACTGTGTGCGATACCAGCATCACCGAGTCGTCGTGCGCAAATGTCTGCTGCACCCTGTCGAGGTTGGCAGTCATTTTGGGGCAGATCATCGGGCAGATAGTGAAGAAGAAATTGGCCACGTAAATCTTGCCTTGCAGCTCGTTTTCGGTAATGGTATCGCCATTTTGGTTTAGCAGCTTAAATGCTTTCACCGTGTGGATGGCTGTCCCGTCGATGTCATCTTCAGCTATCCATTCGGGAGTGAAATCGGCTGTTGAATAAAACGGAAGGCTGATATTTTGATGTTCGGTTGGGCCTGGATTGGTGCACCGGCAAAGGGTGAGCACATATAATAAGCCTGTCAGTAATTTACTTGTCATAAATAGCGGAGGTTAGTTTGGAGATTTGCTCAAGCTCGGTGTCGATATTTTTGCAGCGCTTTAGACCTACAAGGCCGTATCGCCTTCCATCTTCTCTTATTACATAGTTGGAGCGGATTTTTCCGTCTTCCCGCCACATTTTTTGAGGCCCGAACGGCTGCCCGTTTACATAGTTGAGCTCTTTGGCGAGCTGCCCGCTGGCGTACCATTCCTTATGGTTTCCTATGCTGTAGCCCCTGGAAAACAGATAGCTGAATTTCTTCGTCCCGTCGGGATAAAAACCCAGGTGCTCCCCGTGTTTCTCGCCTTCGGCATAGGGGCGGATGTACATTGTTTCTCCCGAAGGATAGTACCCATAGCTTGTGGCTTCCAACAGCCCGTTGCGGTAGGCATGGCGGCTTTTTGGTACTCCGTTGGCGTAATAGGCGGTGACGTAGCCGGAAAACAGCGTGCCGTCGCAATAGAGCCTCCCTTCATCGTCGTGCGACAAAAGCTCGTAGTTTTCAAGCACCTCAACATTTGGTATTAGCGGACCGCAGCCCGCTAATACCATAAAGCACAGGAGATATAAAACCGGCTTCACGTCGCTAAAAAGTTACAGTTCCCGGAGTGCCATAGTACCCATCGCCATTAATCCACGGCAGTTCGTCGGTAGCGTGGTAGTGGTAAATCCCATCAGGAAAATCGGCAGTGGCCGATGTATGCCCGTGGTAATCATCGAGGTCGGCGTTGGTAAGTCGCACACCGTTTTCCACTGGGCCATACACCGGAAATCCGTCGAGCAAAAAGCCCAGAAAGGCGTCATCTCCTTCAGTTTCTGTTATGTACACAGGCTCGGTATGATAGTGGTACATGCCCTGCTGCTGCGGGTGGCCTTC
>CBFGTI010000165.1:0-12156 GCA_965651695.1 uncultured Imperialibacter sp.
GAGTAGCTGGATAGTGGAAACCGGCGGCGCCAAGTCGCTTTTGGTGAGGTACCAGTATTATGCCCACCAAATGGATGCTGGCAACTCATGGCTGCACGAAGAACAGCTGTATCTGAACTTTGTAAATTGCCTAATGTACCTACCAGGGCGCATGCATGAAGATGTGAGCATTGAGCTTGATGTGCCCGCCGACTTCGGCAAAGCCTGTGCGTTGCGCCAGGAGGGCAGCAGGCTTTTTGCAAAAGACTATTATGAAGCGGCAGATAGCCCGGTGATAGCCAGCAACCAACTTCAGCATCTGACTTATGCTGCTGGCGGTGTAACGTTTCACCTATATTATATAGGTGTGACGGATATAGACGAACGCCGCCTGCTCGAAGACTTTCGGAAGTTCAGCAACTCCCAACTCGCGCTGTTCGGCGATCTACCTACCACAGACTATTATTTCCTGTTCCAGTTTCTGCCTTACCGGTTTTACCACGGGGTGGAACACGCCAACTCTACCGTGATAACCATAGGCCCGGGCACGGGCGAGCACACGGAGGAATTTTATGAAAATCTTCTTGGCATTTCGTCGCACGAATTATTTCATGCATGGAACGTGACGCGCATTAGGCCCGGTGAGCTTTTGCCCTACGATTTTAGCAAAGAAAACTACTTTGATACAGGCTTTGTAGCTGAGGGATTTACTACCTACTACGGCGATTTGATGCTTGCGAGAAGTGGTGTATACGATTCATCGTGGTACCTGAGAGAGTTGAATAAACTCCTGAAAAGGCACTTTCTCAATCTAGGCAGGTTGAACCTGGCAATAACGCATTCTTCGATGGACTTGTGGCTCGATGGCTACGTGGCAGGTGTGCCCAACCGTAAGGGCTCTATTTATGTAGAGGGCGCGGTGATAGCCCTTATGATTGACCTGGCTTTAAGACTAAACAGCAACGGGCAACACTCTCTGGACGACATAATGCGGGATCTTTGGAACAACTTCTACAAGCAAAACAGGGGCTACAAAAAAAGTGACATCAGGGAGCTGATGCAGAAGTACGGCGGACCGCCAATGAATGACTTTTTTGAGGCACACATTGACGGCACCGAGCCCACCGAAGGCACATTAAAACCCCTGGCGAATGCTCACGGGCTGCGGCTTGTGAAGAAGTTGCCGGAGCATTTGCACGAAAGGGCGCTGGGCCTGCGGCTGAAGATTGAGGATGAAAAAGCATTTATTACGCATATTCATCCTGAAAGCGTTGCCTACCGGAGGCTCTCTACCGACGACGAGATTGTAGAGGTAAACGGTGAAAGCACCGCATCAAAAATGATGGCAGCTTTTACGGAAACAAACCACATGCGACTAAGAAGGGGACGTAGCCTGCTTGAGGTCGATCTTTTAGCGCAGGGACCGTACTACCACTGGTTTGAGCTGGAAATAAACGAAACTGCCACAGCAGCAGAAACCGAACGGCTGCACAGCTGGTTGAAGCAGTGAGCAGATTTCACTGCCCGGCTACTCAAATAAGTGATTCATTATTTCCTTTACCTGGTGCCACTCGAGCCGGGGACCGTATTGTGCTACCACTTTAGAGGATGCAAGGCTGGCCATCTTACCAGCTTCTGCCGCTGAGTGGCCGTGAGTAATGCCATACAGAAAGGCGCCGGCAAACATATCGCCCGCACCAACTGTATCTATCGCCTTAATGGGATATGGTTCAATATCGATAAAGGTGTCGCCGTCGAAGATGATTGCCCCGTTTTTACCCTGGGTGATGGCGAAACGATGCGCCAGCTTTTTCAACTCTTCGCGGGCCTCCGCCACGGTACTTTTGCCTGTGAAAAGCATGGCTTCCTCCTCATTGCAAAAAAGAAGATCGACACTTGCACCAACTACTTCTTCCATCTCTTTTTTGAAGAACTTAACCATGCTTGGGTCGGAAAAAGTAAGGGCCACTTTTACACCATTGCTTTCCGCCAGCTTTTTGGCATGTTTCATGGCTTCCCGGCCTGTCTCGCTAGCTACCAGGTAGCCCTCTATGTAGATCCAGCTTGAATCGCGGAGCGCCCGTTCGTCTATTTCTTTTACTGAATAATTAGTTGTTATGCCGAGAAAGGTATTCATGGTACGGTCGGCGTCTTCGGTAACCATTACCAGGCACTTGCCGGTAATGCCGGCCGGGGCTTTCTCAAAAGTGAGATTAGTGTCAACACCATTTCGCTTCAGGTCTTCGAGATAAAACTGCCCAAATTTATCGCTCGCTACCTTGCACGAGTAGTATCCCTTGCCCCCGAATTGGTTGAGTGCAACAAGGGTATTGGCCGCCGAGCCGCCACCCTGCAACATGTTTTCATCAATTTCAAGGGCAGCGATCAATTCATTCTGCCGCTGCTCGTCCACGAGGGTCATGAGGCCCTTTTCTACGTTGTATTTGCGCAAAAACTCATCGCTTGCATTAAAAACAATGTCTACCACTGCATTGCCTATACCAAATACATCGTATGTCTTCTTCATCTTCGTTTCAGGTGTTCGTTTTAAATGATGGCGCAGTTGCCAAGCCTTTTTTTAATTGGCGGCAAAGGTAAAATAATATCTATTGAGTTAAGTGCTTTTTGCTACAACTTAAGTAGTGGACGGGAATTGAAATTAACCTAGTGTTGGTTGTATGCCACGTAAAAAATGCGATCGGGGTAGTCTGTAATAATGCCATCAACACCCATTTCAACCAGCGACTTCATATCTTCTACCTCATTTACCGTCCAGGGTACCACTTTGAGGCCTTTGGCATGCAGCCACTCAACCTGAGCCTGATCCAGGTTTTTGTAGTAACTGCTATAAACTTCAGGTGTGAAGCCAAGCTCGTCGAGGTTTTCCTGAGGCGACTTCTCGTTTTCGACCAGTACCGATAGCCGAACGTCGGGGTAGAATTCATTGAAATACCTGAGAATGCGGAAGTCGAAAGACTGGATCGTAAGTTTTTCACCCGATATTTTGCCGGTAACCTCATTGTAAACCAACTCACAAAACACGCTGGGTTCGGGATGGAACAGATGATCCCACTCCTCTCTCGATTTAAGCTCAATATTAAAAGCCGGTTCCGGCAAATCATTTTCCTTGCAGTACTTTTTCACCTCCTCTATAACGGTGCTTAGCTCAGGTTTAGTTACGCTCATTTTCTCCTGCTGGGTGAACGCCGGGTGGGGCAAGCTGCCACAGTCAAACCTGCTAAGCTCGCTGCTGGTCATCTGGTAGATATTCCAGCGTTTTTCCGATTTCTCTCCCAGCATATTGCCCAGGGAGTCGGTACACAAAACCGGCGACAGGTAAGGCTCGTGTGACACCACCACCTTGTTGTCGGCAGTAATTACCACGTCGAGTTCCAGGGTAGACACACCAAGCTCCACGGCTTTTAGAAATGCCGGTATGGTGTTTTCGGGCAGCAGGCCCCGGGCGCCGCGGTGGCCCTGCCAGTCGAACCCTGATTGCGAATTTTCACAGGCTACAAGAATTAGAAGTAAAACGGGGAAGGTAACTTTGCGCACTATTTTTGCAGCACCCATGAAAAGCCTGATTGTGTTTAAATATTTTTAACCGCCCGAAAAATAATCTTTTAATTTGAGCCGTGAAATTTCACCATGATAAAAGCGAAAATTTATTGCCTGTTGTTTTTAGGCCTTGCTGCTACTCTTACTTCCTGTAAGGATCCGGAACCGGCCAGGCTTATCCGTTTTCAAAGCCTTACTATAGGCCCGGTGGTGGGCAACGAAGCCTATATTAAAGGCGAAGCGCTGCTGTACAACCCCAACAACTTCGGTGTGAGGATCAGGGAAATCAAAATTGATATCGACGTGGAGTCGACCAAAATTGCAACGCTAAGAGAAACCAAGGCTGTGAAAGCGAGCGGCAAAAAGCAATTTGTGGTTCCTTTCGAAGGTAAATTTGCAATGGCCGACATTCAGAGAATTATTGAAAAAGATGGCTTGGCCTACCTGTTGGGCAAAAAAGTACCCATGCATTTCAGGGGAGAAATAAAAACAAGCCTTGGTGGATGGGCAACCCGAATACCGGTAGACGTAAAAGAAGACATAAACCTGGGCCGGCTACTGGCAAAATAATTTTTACAAACCTGCCCCCGCTACGACAGCACTTTGATGCGGGTGAAAATATAGTCGAGATCTTCGCGGTTTAACACCATCCTGAAAAAGTCCGACTCCCCAAGCGCCTCGGGATGATACCCGGTATGCTTGAGGTATTTCTTACTTGCCCGCTGGTCGAACCAATGCACAAGGGCAATCGACCCCTCTTCTATTTCGAGGCAGGTCATGCCACGTTTGCCAATAACCGACCCTGAATTAAACAAACAGGGAATCTGGAATATTGAGTGGTAAATGTTGCCAATTTCCAACAGCGGGATGTTTTCGCGGTAAATATCTCTCAGCTCCTTTTTATAGGCTTTTATACTTTTCAAAACTCCATTTCCCGAATCGCCTTTCATG
Organism: uncultured Imperialibacter sp.; assembly: GCA_965651695.1. Lineage (GTDB taxonomy): Bacteria > Bacteroidota > Bacteroidia > Cytophagales > Cyclobacteriaceae > Imperialibacter. Next base: position 4,489 of record CBFGTI010000165.1, read on the forward strand.
TTAGTAAGCTCCCGGCATAGCTGCTCAATCTTGTGTTTTAGCCGCTCAGCTTTTGACATAGACTCAAACAGCGGCCGGTGGGTATGCCCAATCACGGAGGCAATCTTGCGCAATACAGAATAATTGTACACCCGGCGCTCTATTTTGTATTGCTTGCGGCTATCGTGGGCCACCGAATAGTTACGTATGCGTAGTGGGTTGGCTATATATTTAAGTGTCCACCCTATCAGCTTGTTGTTGCGCTGGTATTTTTTGGAGGCCTGGTGCCCGTGAAAAATAAAAATTGGATTTTCGTTGTACATCAGCTTCACTGCCTCCAACAATTCGTACTTAAAGGGCTGCCCGGGTTCGGCTACCAGTGTAAGGTCATGATTGCCCACTGTTTTGATTAGCTTTCCGGCAAGGTTGAACTGCTCAAACAGCCCGTAAACCTCCGCCCACCGGGTTGTGATCTTTTTCATCGGAAAGCGCTGCAGTTCTTCAATATCGCCATTTAAGACCATGGAAAAATTTCGCGGCGCATAGTAATCTTTAACTGCCCGGATAAAAAGATCGGAATTGGGCAGGAAATCGTCTTTGGAGCTGCCGTCGCCCATATGCAAGTCGCTAAAGATAACTACTTTGCTAGTCCTGTCTATGGGAAACGAGGGAGCCTTCTTGTAAAGCTTATCGAGGTTTTCGTACACCAGCTTTGCTTCATTCATAAAAGTAGCAGCTAAAAAGCGTCGGAAAAGTACAAGCTAGTTCTACAAAAGAAAAACCGGCCTCTTTTAAATATTTGTTGCCTCAAAGTTAAGTATTTTGAAGGTATCCGATATATTAGCAGTCCTTTTCAACCCTATGTTTTGTTCCATTTTTAAATAGGGTTTCCACCATCATGTATCTTAATTTTTCAACAGTAAGAGGCTGCTGCCTATTGGCTGCGCTGTTGCTCTCGTATTTTGTGGCTTTAGCCCAACAGCAGCCACTCACACGCCAAGACTCCGCCCTAATAAATAAATACCGTACTTTGTCGGCCGAAGAGCTTGAAAAAGGCGACTACAAAGAGGCCTCGCGCTACCTAAACGAAACCGCCTTTGTGTATTGGAACAAAAATCACTACCGGGCAGCCATCGACTACTACGAGCAATCGCTGGAGCTTAATAGTAAAGTGAGTAATGAGAATGGTCTGGCGATGATCCACAACAACCTGGGCATGCTTTATGCCGACATTGAAGATTACCCCACCTCGCTCACCTACTTTCAAAAGACGCTTGCCGCCCGGCGGTCGAAAGACGAAAAAATAGGTATGATCTCGGCGCTGATCAACATCTCTGTGGTGCTCAACAACCTGAAGAGATACGACGAATCGGTAAAAGGACTGGAAGAAGCGCTTGACCTGTGCAGAAAAAGCAATGACGTAGAAATGATGAGGAGCTGCTATGGAATGCTTTCTGAAACCTACGAAAAGGCCGGCAATACGGAGCGGTCGCTATACTACTTCGACCTCTACAGCACCTTCTTTGAATTTATTCAAAAAAAGGAGATCGAAAAAATAGAGACAAGCCTGGAGGAGGAGCGGCTAAAGCAACGGCTGGAGCAAGAAAAAAACAAGATAAAAGACGAAGAGTTGGCTGCAAAGCGGCAACTTCTGGCCCAGGTTGAGCAGGAGCTTCTGGCATACGACTCGCTTAACAAGGCGCTTTTCGAGACCCTCAATCATAAAGAGATGCAACTGGAGCTGCTGGAGCAACAAAGCCTGATTGCTAAGCTTGAGCGAAAAGAGCAGGAGGCCCGTGCTGAGGCAACGATCAACAATGAAAAGATTTTCAGGAACTCGCTGCTTTCGGGTAGTTTTCTGCTCCTGATTATCCTGTTTCTGATTGTAAAAAACAACCGCTCGGTACGCAGCACCAATAAAATACTGGCCGACCAAAAAGCCGCCATTGAAGCTAAGAACACTGAGCTGGCAAATCTGAATGCCGTTAAGAACAAATTATTCGCCATCATTTCGCACGATTTCCGCAGCCCGCTTGCCAGCTTGCAAATGGTGCTGAAGATGATGGATGAAGACGAACTGAGCGAGGAGGAGCGGCACAGCCTGCTGAACACGCTCCACACACAAACCTATTACACGGCCGATCTTACTGAAAATTTGCTAAACTGGGCAAAGAGCCAAATGGGTGGCGCTCCTCCGAAAATTATACCCGTGGCCATAAGAAACTCATCGGAAAAGGCGCTGCGGCTGCTACAGCTGCAGGCAACCACCAAAAGGATAGAACTAAAGAACAACATTCCGGCGGACGTGAAAGTGGATGCCGCACCCGATATGCTGGATATCATTTTTCGAAACCTGCTTTCCAATTCTGTAAAATTTACTCCATCGGGCGGCACAGTCTCTTTGTCCTCGGCAATTACAGACGGCTTTGTAAAAATAGCTGTAAAAGATTCGGGGCGGGGAATGGACCAAACAACGATTGCTCAGCTTTTTACCACCGAGCTGCGGTCTCAAAAAGGCACAAATGAGGAAAAGGGCAGCGGCCTGGGGTTGCTTCTTTGCAAAGAATACCTGGAGCAACTGGGCGGAACCCTTGAAGTGACAAGCGAACCAGGCAAAGGCAGCACATTCACCTTTGCGCTACCACTAAGCAAATCAACAGTTAAAAACTCTCCAATTTCTGAATACGCATGAGCCATCGACTAAATCTTATTTTATTTCTTCTCACTTCCTTTCTATTGTCCTCGCACGCCCAAAACCCGGAAGATCACCAAATTGGGTACTACATCGATAAGGAAACAGGCAAGTTGTACTGGAACAAGCAGCTGGGGGTGTATCTGCGCATTGCCTCCTCGCCCGACGATAGAGGCATTTTGCTGAAAAGTGAAAATCATGAGCAGTACGCCAACCCGCTGTTTCTTGACACGGAAGGGATCAATTTTGTGAGAAAACAGCATGCTGTAAATAAGACAACGATGAAGCAGGAAGCTCCGCTGGTTGAAATCCTGTTTGAGGTATATGCTGATGGCTATGCGCCTGTATCGAATTTAGCCTTAGAGAATGCACCAGTGTTTTCCTCTGAAGAGAAGCAATATTTTGGAGCAGGGTTGTCCTACTCAATTAAATCTATTGATCAGATGTCGGGCGTAAAAGGTATTTACCATAAGCTTAACGGCTCAAACTATTCGCCGTTTACCCAAACTGTAACGCTTAATAAGGAGGGCGAATACGCGCTCTCATACTATGCCGCTGATATGGTTGGCAATGCAGAAGCACCGCAAACGCAAACCTTCACTGTAGACCTCAGCCACCCCAGCACCTACCACAACATCAATGGGGTAACGGGAGATAATATCCTTTCGCCCACCAGCAAAATATACCTGCTGTCAAGCGATAGCCTGTCCGGATTGGGCGCCACATACTACAAGCTGGACGGCGGCAGCTACGTCAGGTACAATGGCAGGGAAATTCCAACATCCGGGCTGGAAGACGGAGACCATGTTTTAACCTATTATTCGGTGGATAACGTGAATAACAAGGAACCCGAGAAAACGCTTGCCTTCTACCTCGACAAAACCGCACCCATTACCGCGGCGGATATACTGGGCGACAGGTTTATTGCCAACGGCAGGGTGTACTTTTCGGGCCGCACGAAGCTGAAGCTCACGTCGGTCGACAACAAGTCGGGGGTTAAAGAGGTGCTGTACTCGATTGACGGCGAAGCATTTAAAGCCTACAGTCAGCCGTTTTATCTGCCGAGTCTATCGGGCGACCATGAGGTTAGGTACTATTCGGTGGATAATACGGCCAACCAGCTCGCCAGCAACAGTGGCCCCGGAGGCTACGAAAAATTTAAGCACAGTGTAAGCAAGGTTTACGTAGACCTTACCGGCCCGAGCCTGAAATATGCCTTCACCGGCAATTCATTTACTACCCGCGATACGGTGTTTGTAAGCGCCAGCACAAAGATACTGCTGAAAGCGACCGACGGGGAATCGGGTGTGCAGCGCATTACCTACAGCCTCGACGGCGACCCTGAGGAGCATCTCTACGAAGTACCGTTCAGCATAGACAAGAGCGGAGTTCACAAGGTGGAATATTTTGGGTACGACAACGTGAACAACCGGAACATTGACCAGTTCTTTTTCATTACGGACAACGAGGCTCCAACCATTATTCACAACTTTAGCATTACTGCCTTGAGTAAAAAAGACGGGCTGGACGTTTATCCTTCTTATGTTGTGTTATTTCTGGCAGCTACCGACATGCAGGTAGGCTACGACAAAATAACCTACCGGGTAAATGGCGACGCAGAAAAACCCTTTGCGGGTCCTATATCAGGCTTCTCCAAAAACCAGCTTCAGGAAATCAGCATAAAAGCGACCGACAAGCTGGGTAATGCCTCAGAGACGGTTTTGAAGTTTTATACGGGGAACTAACCATCAGCAACAGAGGTGTTAACCGGCCATAACTGCTAGTGAACAGCGGCTACCTGTCGAACAGCTCCTCCAGCTTTTGGAGCGCCCGGGCCTGGAGCTCAAGCAGAGTTTCGATTTTCTGCTTCTGAGATTGGTTTTCGGCCATGAGCAGCAGAATCTCCGTTTTAAGTTCTGCAAAAACCGTGGCCTCCAATACCTTGTTGTTATATATTTCGTCCAGCAGGCTCAAAAGTTTTGTATTTTCCCTGCCCGAAATTTCTTCAATGTTTACCACTCCCTCCGAAATCATGCTCCCTTTACCCGTAAAAAACCAGTGAACATTCAACTGAGGGTAAACTTCGAAGATTTTGGCCGCTCTGTCCACTGAAAAAGAGGTTCTGCCTGCTTTCACCTTTCCATAAAAACCATTGGACCAACCCACTGATCGCTCAAAGGCTCTGTCTGACAAATGTATGCTGTCTACGAATACCCTAAGGTTCTCAACTATTTTCAGATAATGCTTGTCCATGAAAGTTAATCAGGTAAAATATTGGCCTTTGAACCTGCAAGCACAGTAAGAGAAAAACCAAAAGCATTTGCAACACCAATGTTCAGATCGCCTTGTCATCGCCCACCAAAAATCCTTCTTTGTCAAACAACATTACCTGCACTTATATTATTAAGGTATTCACATTTCTGTATTTGAAATACCCCCAAGTTACTAATTGCCGAAGCAATTAGGAAAACGCTTTCGTTTGAAAATTGGCCGCCGGAGTGTTTTTTACCGCTTATAGAATACATTCTAATTTTCTTTGACAGGTTTTTTGCGTGAAAGGTGAATATTTTCTACATTCGACATACCCATCTCTTACCTTGATTCCTGGCAGGAACAGCTTCTATCAATGCTGATTCACGTTTATTCGCCTTAATTGGGCATTTTTTGGAACCTTAAAGGACTTGTCTCACAAAATTGGTCGGCTAAAAGCACCTCTTCGTGTGGTGATTTGTGCTACTGATCGAAGTGACGTGTAGAATATTTTATACATTAAAGTTTGTTACTAATTTTCTTGAGTAAAGCATAGTAAGCAGAATGATTAATAACCGGAAAGACGAGGAAGTGCGTAAAAAACGCCGAAACTTTTTTATAACTGGCGATCAGGTGATGAAAGGGCTGAGTAGCAGTTGCTTATTCAAAAACTGCGAAAAGCTCTTTTTCTCGCGGCACTAGATAATGCGGTCACAACCAGAAAAAATTTTACAAATGATAGAGCTTAAGAATAACCTGTCGACAGACCAAGCCACCACCAGCAAAAATCATTTCTCATTTAAAATAGATGGATCAGGGCAAATCCGGCTCATCGATGACAGCGGTATGCAAGTGGTGGGAAATAAAATTATAAGGAACGGAGATTCATTTTACGAAACATTTAAAGACTGCCCCAGGCTAATGGGAGAGATTAGATTGGCGGAAGAGCGGAGAAGCAGCAGTTGCATGCAACGCATCGGCAGCAAGTACTATCTGATCAACTACTTTTCTGACCACGGGGCCGACGGCCCGAACAACGACATTTATGTAATCGGGAACAATCTCAATCACTACAGTTTAAATGCTCCTTTTAAGATTGCTCTGGAGAATATTGAAAGTGGAATAATAGTAGCTGATAAGCACGGACGAATTGAGTGGGTAAACAATGGGTTTACCAAAATGAGTGGCTTTACGATAGATGAAGTTATAGGAAAAAAGCCGGGTGAAGTGCTGCAAGGCAAAAATACAAGTTCCGAACACAGCAACGCCTTCCGCAAGAAGCTAAAGTCCGGAAAGCCTTTTTCGCAGGAGATACTGAACTATACCAAGGCCGGGAAAAAGTACTGGTGCTATGTGCATATCACGCCGCTTTTGGATGAAAACGGCGCCGTTGACAAGTACATCGGCGTAGAAACAGACATCACTGATCTGATCAAAAACCAGGAGAAGCTTGCACGGTCTCAGCAGGCACTAAAGGAAACCATAAAAACGCAACAAGAGGTGGCCAGCAGGCTGAAAGACGCTGAAGCAAAACTCAAAGCCTCTCTGGAAGAAGAAACCGTTTACCGAAAACAGCTGCAGGAAGCGCAGTCGCAGCTGGTAAATACGGAAAAGATGGCCTCGCTGGGTCAGCTTACCGCAGGTATAGCCCACGAGATCAATAACCCGATCAATTTCGTGTACAACGGCATAGATGCATTAAAGCTCACACTCGGCGAGCTATTTGAGCTGGCCCTCCGTGTAAAGGAATATAGCAATACGCAGGATGCCGACCAGCTGATACGCGATGTAAATGAGATTGTGGAGAACACCAACATTGACGACCTGGTAGCTGACTCCGAGGGCCTGATTGGCGACATAAAAAACGGCGCTACCCGCACCATGGAAATAGTAAAAGGCCTGCGGGTGTTTAGCCGGCTCGATGAGGAAGAATTCAAGCTGGCCGACATCAATGAGAACCTTGACTCCACCATTATCCTTCTTAAAAACAAGGTAAAAAACAGGATTGCCCTGGTAAAAAAGTACGATCCGCAATTGCCGCCTGTTAACTGCTACCCCGGCCAGCTCAATCAGGTGTTTATGAACCTGATTAACAACGCCATACAGGCAATTCCCGACGACCGGACAGATGGAGAAATAGTTATTTCGACCAGCGGCACCCCCGACGGCATCAGCATTTCCATCGCCGACAACGGCACAGGAATACCGGAATCGCTGCAGAAAAGAATTTTTGAGCCATTCTTCACCACAAAGCCAGTGGGCATAGGCACTGGCCTCGGCTTATCGATTAGCTACGGCATCATTGAAAAGCACAAAGGCACCATATCGGTAAAGAGCAGTGCCGGGCATGGTACTGAGTTTACTATAAACCTTCCATACACGCTTTAAAACCAACAAAATGGATGCAATAAAAACGACTATGATCTCTTCGACTCAGAGGCCCCAGTTTACCAGGCCGTCAGGGCAAGTGAAAAAAGAAACTACCGGTCCGGACCAAAAAAGCAATATCCTGTATGTGGATGACGAGCCCATTAATCTGAAAATATTTCAAATGACCTTCAAGAAACACTACAACGTGTTTATAAGCGAGAGCGGGAAGGATGCGCTGGAAATCCTCAAAAATGAACGCATAGACCTGCTTATTACAGATCAGAGAATGCCCGAAATGAACGGCACTGAGCTGCTTGAAAAGTCGCTGGAAATAAACGCCGACATTATCAGGATCATACTCACGGGCTTTTCTGACA
>CBFGTI010000166.1:0-12122 GCA_965651695.1 uncultured Imperialibacter sp.
TCGTGCCATTGGCACGACTCACCCCAAACTAAAATTTTAAATGCGGAGGCCCTGATTATTTTATATCGGCTTGCTTTTAACGCCTGGGTTATTACCCGCGCACCGCCCAGATAATGATGCAGCTTCAGTATCCGAAAAATGCGCAACAACCTTAGCGCTCTGATCACGATAAAATATTGTGAACCGATAAGTAACAACGAGAGGTAGGAGGGCAGTAGCGCGGCCAGATCGATGATACCTAAAGGGCTTGTCGCATATTTGACTGGCTGTTTTACCACCCATAGCCTGAGTGCATATTCAATAGTAAAAACAACAGTAATGATCCATTCAATTACCACGAAAATGCCGTGAAATTCCGATCTCAGCTCGCCTACGCTTTCTAAAATGACAATGGCTATACTCAGCAGTATTATCCAAAGCAACGCCACATCGAAGAGCCTGCCTTCACGGGTTTCTGCTTCAAATATTATCTCATAAAGCCTGCTTTTTAGTGTAAGAAGCGTCATGATAGCCTGATAGCTGTTTAATCGCCATTTGAATCACTAAATCAATTCGATACCGAAAAACCTGTCTAGCACCGTCAATACAAACATAATTCCGAGCACGGCGGGGCAAAAATAGCTCACCATCAGGTTTACAAATTTCTCGACAAAAGACCCGCGATAGCCCGGATTACCCTCAGCAATTTCAGCGTTGAGATTCGCCTTTTTCCACACATAGGCGCCGAAAAAGGCTATTAGACATCCGCCAAGTGGCAATAGGCTATCGTTGGCGATATCCTGTACCATTGTCATAAAATCAGTAGGAGCGTCATTACCCAGGTAGGTGATAAATGCACTAAAGAAGGATGAATAACCATTGGCCATGAGTGAAGGAATGCCTATAACGAAAATGAACAAAGCTATTCCCCAAACCGCTTTTTTTCGCTCGATGCTTAATTCGTCTACCGCGTAGGATACCGGCACCTCGAGTAGCGATACTGTGGAAGTAAGTGCGGCAAAGGATAACAGAAGAAAGAAAGTAGCCCCAACCAATACCCCTAACACAGGGCCAAAAGATTCAAATACGCCAGGAAGCGTTACAAATATCAGGCCCGGACCACCCGACACACTGGCAATGTCGCCAGCACTGAGATACGCCACAAATGGGAACATCATTAAGCCAGCTAGGAATGCAACGCTGATGTCGGTAAGCGTAACAAGTGCTGCAGAGGTAATGATATTGTCACTTTTGGACACGTAACTGCCGTAGGTAATAAGCGCCCCCATGCCGAGCGACAGTGAAAAGAATGCCTGCCCAAGCGCGCTGTATGCCACTTCGAAGGTGATTTCTGAAAAATCAGGAACGAGGTAGAATGCAATCCCCTCAAAGGCGTGAGGGAGCGTCATAGCGTAGCCCACCAGTAGCAAAATCATTATTAACAAGCTGGGCATTAGGATTTTGGAGGCCTTTTCTATGCCTGCAGAAACCCCCCGGGCCACTATAAAGGCAGTGGTAAACATAAATACAGCGCCGTAGCCTCCAATTTTGGCAATGTCTTTTACGTAGTCGCCAAATTGGCCGCCGATGGCGAAATTTCCCAATACCATTTCAATGAAATATCCAAAAGCCCATCCGGCAACCACGTTGTAAAAAGAGAGGATGAGCACCCCGCAGAAGATTCCCAGTTTGCCTAAAAATTTCCACCTGGGAAAACCCAACGCAGCAAAAGCTCCCACAGGGTTTTTTTGAGCTTTGCGCCCAATGGCAATTTCGGTTACCATTACCGGGAAACATAGAAAGAAACAGAACATCAGGTACATGAGTACAAACGCAGCTCCACCGCCATCCGCCACTTCGAAAGGAAACCTCCAAATATTGCCTAAGCCTACTGCCGACCCTGCTGCTGCTGCTATAAAGCCTAGTTTACTGTTGAAATTTCCTCTTGATGCCATACGTTTTTTAAAAATTTAGCCCCTAATATATATGATTGGGCAATAAAACAAGAAGCGAAGTTGCTGATCGGCAATCGGCGGATGAAAATAAAATTTATGATGCCAGTCTTCAGGCGATTTTTTGTGTAAAGAGGCGGCATGATGACGCTTCAGCCTATAACCGGCATTGGTAATGCTTGCCCGACTTAATCGTCGGTGTCCATCTCTACGGGAGCGGGATAGTCGAAAAGAAGGTTCTTTTTTATGGCACTGGCAACCTTGTGAGGTACGTAGTCTTCCCAACCTTCGCGAGCCTCCTGGATCATTTCGAGTACCTTGTCGGAAATGATGTTGAGGTTTTTCTGATTTACCCGTTTCAGATCCTCAATTTTGCCATTTTGAACCAGATACTCATACAAATGCTTCAGATGATCGGCGGGCTGGAAATTTGCGCAGGTCATAAGTTCCTTGGTGTCGAAGTCCTTCAGGTAGGGGTAAACAAATAATTTGATGTTGATGCCAAACAATTCGCCGAATGCCTGGAGGATGCCTCCATTGAGATCAGTGTAGTATTTTTCGTCAAAAATTCTGAGCAAATTATTGAAGCCAAGAATGATCCCGATTTTTTTACCGCGGGTGTATTGCGAAAAATACGTTGCCAGCTTGTAGTACTCCTGGTAGTTGGAAATAATCACGTTCTGTCCGAGTGAGCAAAGAATATCCACCCGGTCGAGAAAATCGTTTTCATCTATTTTACCATCTTTAGTGAGGTCGTTAAGCGTAAGCTCAGAAAGCACAATCAGCTTTTTGGGGTCTACATCGGGCTCTTTTTTGAACTGCCGGAGGCCAGCAATCATCATGTCTACATTTACCAGCGTAACCGGCCTGAACCTGCCCCGCAACACCAGCACATTTTTTTTGTAGAGTGCTTCGGAAGGTTGTAGCACATCTCTGTTGGCACCAAACATAGCCACTTGGGTGAGCCCGTTTTTCACCAGCTTTAAGCTCATCAACCTGTTGTCGACATGGTGGAAATCGGGTCCTTCCAGCCTGAACATATCAATTTCGATACGGCCCTCGCTCAGGTTATCTACAAGCGATACGATGAAGTCCTCAGGATTCATATAATTGTAGCAGGCGTACAGCAGGTTTACGCCCACTATGCCCAAAGCCTGCTGCTGCCACAATGCGTCGGTATCGTTGAGTACAAGATGCACGATGCAGTCGTTGGGTTGGGTATGAGGGTGTAGCTGAAAACGGATGCCGATCCAGCCGTGGCCCTTGTTGGTACGTTTGAAGTTGAGGGTTTCAACGGTATTGGCAAAAGCGAAAAAGGTCGTGCGTTTTGCGCGGAAGCTAAGCCTTTTGGTAAGCAGGTTATACTCTTTGTCCAGCATCTGGTGCAGGCGTGGCTCACAAACGTACCGGCTGCACGGGCCGTAGATCGCATCGCTGAACGTCATGTCGTAGGCCGACATTGTTTTGGCTATGGTGCCCGACGCTCCCCCTGCTTTGAAAAAGTGCGCGGCTGTTTCCTGCCCGGCGCCGATTTCGGCGAAAGTGCCATAAATTTTTTCGTCAAGATTGATTTTGAGGGCCTTTTCCTTGGTGGTCAGCTTACGAAAGGATGAATCCATACACTTTGTCTGGTTTGAGCAAAATTACCCTTTTATTACTATTTCCGAATAGTTTAGACTTCTTTTTAGATTAAACGGATGAAACCATCTTTTGATTTTTTTAGTGGCTTAAATTAAGTCCACAACCTTGGTGCCAGGCAACGAAAGAGAAATAGGAAGGGAGGGAAATTGTGCCCGCGCTATAAACAAAAAATCCACCGGAATGCGGTGGATTTTTTCGGAGTTAAGCAAACTTCCATTTTATCCAAAAGGATACTGCGCTTTTTCGATCATAGCGCTGGCAATTTCTCTTCTCAGTTGAACGGCGTTAACCGGATTCATTTTCGTAAATCTTTTGAGGCCCATCAGAAGTACTTTGAGCTCGTCTCCTTTAGCAAAGGCCGATACGGCGTCTTTGCCGGCTTTGTTCACTTTGTCTACGGCGTCGGCCAGGTATACTTTGGTGGCATTTTGCTGGAGCTTTGTAACGGCGTCACCACGGAGCTTCATAAGTTTTTCCGTTCTCAAAATCGTGGACTCTGCTACGTATACCTCAATCATCATGTCGGCTACATTCAGCAATATTTCCTGCTCATCATTAAGTTTCGGCCCGAAGGTTTGTGCCGCTTTGCCAGCTACCATCAACACCGCTTTCTTAAGATTTTTCAGCACTTGTTTTTCCTCGGCAAAGGCTGCGGTGAGGTCGGGGGTGGCAAAAGAAGGAACCGAGGTAAGCTCTTTTGCTACTTCCATGGCAGGTTGCAGCAGGTTCAGTTCTCCTTTTAACGCACGCTTCAGCACCATGCCCACCAGTAGCATGCGGTTTATTTCGTTGGTGCCTTCGTAAATCCGGGTAATGCGGGCATCACGATACGCCCTGGCCATTGGAGCTTCTTCGCTAAAGCCCATGCCGCCATACACCTGCACGCCCTCGTCGACCACGTTGCCCAGGACTTCTGAGGCGTGTACTTTCATTATGGCACATTCGATGGCAAACTGCTCAACACCTTTCAGCTTAGCCTCGCTTTCGTTCATGCCGTCGGCTATCAGATCGTTGATTTTGTCTTCGATATTTTGGCCGGCACGGTAGCAGGCGGCTTCAGTGGCGTAGGTTTTTACGGCCATTTCGGCTAGTTTGTGCTGAATAGCACCAAAGGAAGCTATCGATGTGCCAAACTGCTTGCGGTCGATGGCGTATTGGGTGCACTGTGTTGCTACATCTTTGCAACCGCCAATTACACCGGCAGCCAGCTTAATCCGGCCTATATTCAGAATGTTTACTGCTATTTTGAAGCCGTTTTCACGGGTGCTCAGCATGTTTTCAACCGGTACGGGGCAGTCGTTGAAGAACACTTGCCGGGTAGATGAGCCTTTGATGCCGAGTTTCTTTTCTTCGTCGTTCATTGTGATGCCGCCGAAGGTTTTTTCTACCAGGAAGGCAGTGAGGTTTTTGTCGTCATCAATTTTTGCAAACACAATGAAAAGATCGGCAAAGCCGGCGTTGGAAATCCACATTTTCTGGCCATTGATAAGGTAGTGCTTGCCATCGGCCGAAAGCGTTGCTTTGGTTTTGCCTGAGTTGGCATCAGAGCCTGCGTCGGGTTCGGTGAGGCAGTAAGAGCCTTTCCATTCGCCTGAAGCAAGCTTAGGCAGGTACTTTTTCTTTTGCTCTTCATTGCCATAATAGAGGATAGGCAGCGTGGAAATACCCGTGTGGGCACCGTATGCCGTGGAGAACGAGCCGGCCGAACTGATGATGTCGGCGATGAGCATGCTGGTGTTGAAGCTCATACCTAACCCGCCGTACTCTTCCGGTATAGATATTCCCAGCAGCCCAAGCTCCCCGGCTTTTTCCATTGCACGAGGCATAAATCCTTCTTCCATGCTATCCATTCTGTCTACATGCGGAAGAATTTCTTTGTCGATGAAATCCCGTGTAGCCTGGGCCATCATTTTTTGCTCCTCCGAAAATTCTTCCGGAATAAAGATGTCTTCAGCTTCGGTTTCCCTGATGAGGAATTCGCCACCTTTAATGGCTTCTTTAGTTAGTGTTTCCATGGGCTATGAAGAAGTGTTTGTTGATGATACGATGTAATCTTTGAAATAGTATGCATGCATACTATTTCAAAGATAGAAGAAAATAGTATGCATGCATAACAAATCGGCGAAAATTTATTTCGGGCCCAAAGAGGAGAAAAAAGTAGAAGCAATTCCGTTAGTCCGGGTACAGAAAGCGCACTTCAGAAATCTTGCCGCCGTGAATTTTGTAGATTGCGATGGCCTGGAAAGGCGGCTTGTTTTTGTCGGTTATTACTTTTTCGTGGTCAATAACAATGTTGCCCAGCACTGTCCGGTTAATAATTTCGCAATACAGATCCGGCGTTTCGTCGAACATGCTGCTGTAAGTCTTTCTCATTTGCTCCAGGCCCTTATAAAGAAACTTGTTGGGGTACATAAATACCTTAACGGAATCGCTATAGGCAGAGAGGAACTGGTTAATATTGCGATTGTTGTAGCCTTCCAACTGAAGGTTGACCGGTAGAATAGCGGTGGAATCAGTTGTTTGGGCAAGTGAGCTCCCGCAGGCAAAGGAGAAAATGATGAGCAGTATCATTTGAGCGCGCATAGCATGTGTTATTGGTGATGAGGCGAAAATAGGCAACTCAACGGGCAAAATTGTCTAACATCCCGCACAACGTGCTCTGCAGTGCGAGTTTGCTTTTTTTAATTGGCGGTTGGCCGGCTCAAATCACATCCCGGTATCCAGTATTCTCTCGTAATAAATTCTCCAGCTCAGTTGCCAGGTTTCGCCGCCGTCGGCCGACATCTCCCAATCCCAGGTGAATGAGTTTGGCGTGATGTCGTAAAACACCATCCGTTGCTGCATCTTTTTGCCACCTCTTTCAACGACCCGTGTTTTGAATATCCTTTTGTTGGCGGTAAACTCACCTTCAAGGTCAAAATATCCCCCCTGGTTGTCGGCCCAGGCCTGCTTCCATCTATTAAACCGTGCCTGAAAAACCGACAGGCTGGTTCCTTTAAATCCGGCACTGTTGCCACCGGTAAGCTCAAACGTTTCCCGTACTACTTTTCCGTCCAGTATTTTGTCAATTACGTTAATTCCGTATTCTTTTACTCCCTCGCCCTGATCGTAAAACACTCGCCACCTACCTACCCAGAAATCGAAATAAGCAGTACTGTCAAGTTCCTCGAGATTTTGAGCATTGGCAGCCACTCCCGATAAAAGAACAAAAGAAATCAGCGTTAGTAAGACCTTCATAGAGCTTTTTTGATTTAGTGATGCTCCAAATCTAGTCTTACCGGTGCGGGGTTGGGTTAATTCATATAAATGTTAACTGATTTTTCCTTTTCGCGCCATTCGATTGGCGTCATGCCGGTAGCCTTTCGAAACGATTTGTAGAAGGAGACTTTGTTGTTGAAGCCGCTCATGTATGCCACATCAATGATTTTAGCCTCCGAATCGGCTAGTAGTTCCTTTGACTCGCGGATCCTGTACTCGGCCAGCAAATGCTGAAAGCCGCTGTAGTGGAGGTTAATGATTTCTGAAAGCTGATAGGGTTTAATGGAAAGCGCTGCGGCCAGGTCAGAAAGCCGGAACTCGCCATTGAGGTAAGGCCTGTGTTCCTGAAAATGACGATGGACCTGACCAATGACAGTATCCACCAATGCAGGGCTTAGCTGATTTTGGGATTTAAGCTGATGCAGAAACTGCGGTTGGAGGTAAGACTTGAACATGAGCGAGTAAATGAAGCCGCACATCGCCACTGAAATCATATAGTCCGCTTCCGTGGTTAGCGTGCGGCTGGTTACCATTAAAACGTAAACCACAAACATGCCTGCGTAGCCAGCCATGGGTACTGTCAGCCACAACATGCACGGATTTTTCCGTCTTCGGAGTTCAACAAGCATCAAACAGGTATAAAATACGAGATGGGCCGGTTGCAGATAGAAGACAAGCCAGCGCGGCACGGGCAGGTAAACCAATGCCACTACTAATGGAAAGGCAAGAAAATGCCAGGCGTATTTGGTTTTGAGAGCGGCTTTAAACGGAAGGCCTTTAATGATTCCGTAAAAGAGAGGACCAATTAAAAAGGTAAAATGTTGTGCCCATACGAGATACAGCGGAATCTTCGCCCTGCTCCAGAAAAATATATAGTATACCAGCAACAGGCTAAACAAGCAGCAGATGGCGACAAGGTAATTTGCCTGCTGGTCTTTGTACTTTACTTTCAGCATAATAGTCAGCAAAAAACCCTGCAGCGCACCGAAGGAGAATAACGGGAGGACGATATTGGTAAGTGGCATGTTTTTTCACATTGGACCCCTATGATAACAAACATCGAATTATTTTCCCCGCAAACCAGCAGTTAATATGCAAGCATCCTAAGGTATTGGAGGCTTGAGGGTGAGGTATTGCGGGGCTTTACGAAACTTTCAACTGCCTGATGGCTGCATTACGGTGTGTTTCCTTGTATTCTTTGGGGGAAACACCGGTTGCTTTCATGAATATACGATTGAATGATGACTTTGAATTAAAGCCCGAATCGAGCCCGACGGCCAGGATGGTAAGGTGGTCATAGGCAGGGTCTGCAAGTCTTTTTTTCACCTCTTCCACGCGGTATTCATTCACGAAATCATGGAAATTTTTATTCAGATCGTTGTTGAGCGTGTGAGAAATGCTTTTAGGAGAGATGTTCAGCTGATTTCCCAACATGGAAAGGCTGAGCTCGGGGACCAGGTACAGTTGGTCGGTTTCCATAGCCTTTAGCAAGGCAGCCCTAACTTCGGTATTGGTGCCTGCACTACTGCCTTTGGCGGCTTTCAAATGGTCGATTTTACGCTCTATTGAGATTTCAGAGGAAAAAACCTCGCTCTGTATAAAACCAACGTATCCCACCCAGAAAATGATAACCGAGGTGGCTATTTGGAAAGGATAGGAACTGAGATAGGTGAGAATGTAGTCGCCGGTGAATAAATTGATGACAACGGCAAATAACCAGATAATCCACACCGCCGAAAGCACAATGATGAGGTTTCTGAGCCACATTAGCGATTTGTTGGATGTGGCGGAGAAGTGCTGATATACCCAAACTTCGTGTAGTTTCATCTGCTTACCCGACAGAAGAATGTACCAGGATGCCAGACCGATTGCCAGCAGATTTTCTACGGAAGTGAAAAAGGAGAATAGGCGTACAAAAAATGAATGCGGCGGCAGGTTGTCCGGAACTACCACGCCAAAGAACAAAAGGCTGCTGATTGCAATAAACCCGATGCCTGGAGCAAAATGCCAAAGCTGTTTGCGATGGAAGGCAAAGTCGGCGTCGGAAAGGCTTTTTACGTAAAAATAGAGTGCGGGGCCGATAAACAACACACCCGATACGGGCAGCGACAGTGCCTGCAGGTTATATTCGGGATTGCCGCCGGTGCTGCCCAAATGCTCACTTAGTACGATGAGGATGTAAAAGAACTTGATATTTTGAAAGCACAGTGCGGCTATAAGAATTGCCAGAAAATAGGCGGACTGCTTATTTCCCGAGCCCCTGAGTACGAGAATCAGGCTGAGGATAAGCCCCTGAAAAATGGATGGCAAAATGAGAATATTGTAGAATTCGATAAGCCAGCCGGCGCGGAAAAACTTTACCACGAACTTTAGCTTACTTTCTGCAAATTCTCCTTCTACAGGTAGCAGCTCCATTTGGCAGCCGGGGTCGGGACACACGCCGGGATGGTCGAATATCTTTCCGTCGTGGGTGCAGTTGCACGGAGGACAGTAGTACTTCTGCGTTCCGCTTTGTGAAAAGGAAGCGGTAGAAAGAGCAAAAAGCTGGAAAAGCAGAAACAACCAAAACTTCATTTATGACGCCGCACGTTAAAGCGCTAAAAATACAAGACTTTTAAGATAGTCTCATTTTCTGCAGGTCCCAACCGACGCTGTTGGCACCACCTTTCCTGTATTGGGTCTCTTTTTTGTTGGGCTTTTCGCTGCTTTGGGGAAACAAAAAATTTTCGAAATGAAAAAAATCACGATCATCTTACTTTTCTTTTCTTCATTTGCCTGTGCACAAACGGGGCAAACAGCGGCTAAGTACTACTGCACACCATGCAATGCTGCATGCGATACGGTGAGCCACGACACGCCCGGCAACTGCGAGCACTGCGGCATGAAGCTGGTGGCGTTAAACGACGCCGAAATAAAAGAAATAGCCGCTCTCCATTCCGAAAAAGAGCTGAATGTGGCTATTTTCATCCACCAGGGTGTGGAATTACTCGACTTTGCCGGACCGGGCGAAGTTTTTGCCTCTGCCCCCGGATTTAATGTATACACGGTGGCTGCCAGCGAGGAGCCAATAATAAGCCAGGGGTTTGTGAAAATCACGCCGGAATTCAGCTTCGGCAATTGCCCGAAGCCCGACATTATAGTGCTGCCGGGCGGTGCTACCAACATTCCTATGGCAGACCCGGCTGTGATTTCCTGGATTGAAAGCACGGTTCCTGAAACGCTCCTTAGCATGTCGGTCTGTACCGGTGCGGGGCTGCTTTCCAAAGCCGGATTGCTTGATGGGAAAACCGTAACCACCTTTCATAACTACATAGACGCACTGCAGGAAATGACCCCAAAAGCTAAGGTGGTGAGAGATACCCGCTTTGTCGACAACGGCTCTGTTGTTACCACTGCCGGAGTATCGGCTGGGATAGACGGCGCCCTGCACGTGGTAGCAAAGCTAAGGGGCGATGAGGCAGCGCGGCGTACAGCAGAGTACATGGAATACGACAAATGGAAACCAGAGGAAGGGCTGATTGTGAAGCGTTAGTAGATAAACGGGGAGGAGTGGAGTAGCTCAATGAAACTTCTTCCCGTTCGCAAGCATTTCCAGAATTTCTTTCATCCTCTTTTCTCTGGTTTCCGGTTTTTTGGCAGTTTGAAGACGAAAGTTGATGGCAAATTTGTTTGTCTTATTTAATGACTCGAAAAAAGCCAGCGCCTTTTTATTTTTCGAAAGCTTTTTCATGAAATCATCGGGCACCGTCATGTTGGCGGGAGAGTCGTAGGCTTTTTCCCAACGGCCATCTGCTTTTGCTTTTTCCACTTCAGCCCTACCAGCAGGCTTCATTTTGCCGAGCGATTCCAGTTTTTCTACAAATCCGGTGTTTCTTTTCGACCAGATGCTCCGCGGGCCACGGGGTGTAAACTTTTGCAACCACGAGTGCTCGTCATATTTGTTTGCCTGGCCGTCTATCCAGCCATAACAAAGCGCCTCGTGCAGGGCTTCAAGGTAAGTCAGCGTTTCCACTCCCGAGCCTTTTTTGTAAAATCTGAGCCAGATGCCCTTTGATGAGGTATGGTTGACGGATAGCCATTGTTCAAATTCCGCAGGGGCTTTAAAGGAGAGAATTTCTAGTTCTGGTTTGCCTGATGCGGCCATTCGATACGAGTTAAGGTTTTGACTTCAAATATAAAAAGGAACATGACATAAGGGAAGGTTGACGTCAGGCCCTGACAAGGCTCAACTTTACAGGCGCTGCGAGAGCCTGGGAAAGTCTCCCGCAGCATTGCAGCACGTTCTCTCAAACTAAAATGATTGGCGAAGCGAGACGCTTCGCTAAAGGCAAGTCCAAAGGAGACCCTTGAACCATTAGGGTGCGACACGTTTTCCCGAACTGGGAAAGGGCTCTGCGGCATTTCAGCTCGTTTTCCCAAACCGGGAAAGGCTCCTGCTCTCTTGCAACTCGTTTTCCCACAATAAATTAATTGGTGAAACGAGACGCTTCTTAAAAAAAATGAATGGTCCAAGATGCCATTCCGGGGCGACCCTTGAACCCATTGGCTATAGGTTAATTGGGAATGACTGTTTGGGCTTTTTCAAACTCAGGATTAAGATAGCCACGCCTGCTAATATCATGGGGATGCTCAGGATTTGTCCCATGTTGATGACCATTTCGTTTTCAAAAGAAGATTGTACTTCCTTAAAAAATTCGACTATAAACCGCTGTAGGAAAATGAGCGACAGCCCCAGCCCAAAGAGAAAGCCTGTATAGTGTCGGGTTTGGCCTGATTTCCAAAGGACAAACAGTAGCGCGAAGATAAACAGGTAAAAGACAGCCTCGTACAACTGCGCCGGATGTCGTGGTAACCCATCTATTCGGGTGAAAACGATGCCCCAGGGCATTGAAGTAGGCGTGCCTACAATTTCAGAGTTCAGGAAATTGCCAAACCTGATAAAGCTGCCCAGCAATGCACTCGCGATAGTCAACCGGTCGAGGAGCCAAAGATAACTGGTGTTAAGCCGTCTGTTGTATAAGTGAAGACCCAGCAAGGCGCCCATTACGCCGCCGTGGCTCGCTAATCCGGCCAGGCCGGTAAAATAAAAGTGCGGCTCAAGTTTGAAAGGCAAGATTTCGACGGGATTGTTCCAGTAATAAACAGGATCGTAGAACAAGATATGTCCAAGCCTGGCCCCAATAACAACGCCAATCATTACATAAATAGCCAGGCTTTCAAGCTCCTGCGCCGGCTTGTTTGTATGTCGGGCATGGTCTTTTGTCTAGCTGGGTGGAAGTCCCAGTACACGCC
>CBFGTI010000167.1:0-12026 GCA_965651695.1 uncultured Imperialibacter sp.
ACATTAATCCGGATGCCGCGCTTCATTTCTACAGCCGCACCTATTACAAAGCCATTAATAGCACCATTTACCATGCTTAATGCCGCGCCGTCTTTTACCGGGTCTTCAGCCAAAATACCCGAGGTAAGTGTTATTGAGCCGTTGTCGTTTAGATAGTCCTTTGCCAGCATGGCAATATTGATCTGGCCCATCATTTTGCTTTTAATGCCCTTGTAAAGATCTTCCTCCGTCATTTTATCGAACGGTCCAAAGTAAGCGCCTCCCGCCGTAACAGCTACTGCATCTATATTGCCTGCTTTTTTAAACATCGATTCTATAGATGCACGATTTGTAATATCTACCTTTATGTCCGCTTTGGAGTAGCTCGCTCTAATCACGTCGTGCCTTTTCTCCAATTCGGAAGCTAACTTTTTGCCAATGGTTCCGGTGGCGCCAACAAGAAGTATCTTCATGTCAATAGTTTTATAGTTTGGAACAAACAGACGATTAACAGTGGTTCAGGTGAAGGACCAACATTGAACAAAAACAGATCGGCACATGCAAATTACTCAACAAAATCTAACTACGCTATTTCCCACTATGGAAGCCGGCCTTAGGGAAGCTATTTTAAGCGAGGGCCAGGTGAAGGAGTTGCACGAGGGAGATACACTGGTTAACTCGGGGCAGTACATAAAGTCGGCTTTTTTACTCCTCGACGGCGTGGTAAAAGTATCGCGGGAAGACGATGAAGGGAAGGAGTTTTTGATGTACTACCTTGAGCCGGGTTCTGCGTGTGCGCTTTCGCTGCTATGTGCAGCCCGCAACGAAAAAAGCGCCATTACAGCAAAGGCTATGTCAGATGCAACCATCATCAGCATACCTTTTCCGGTAACTGAGCTTTGGCTTACCCGGTTTCGCACATGGCACGAGTTTGTGGTGGGCACCTATCGGCAGCGATTCGAAGAGCTGCTGCTCACGCTCGACAGTGTGGCTTTTAAGTCGATGGACGAACGGCTTGTGTTTTACCTTAAACGACAGCAAAAAGTAAATGGTAACCGTATCGCCATTTCGCACCAGGAAATTGCCAACGACCTGAGCACGGCCAGGGAGGTGGTGTCGCGCCTGCTGAAAAAGCTGGAGCAAAACGGCGCCATTAAGCTTACCCGCAACCACATTGAAATACTAAACCTCGACAGAATTTTTTGAGTAAATTTGAATGCGTGAGTATTGTCACAAAATGCCACCCGGTGGCCATTGTATTTTTGTGGCTGATTTTGAAACAACTATTAAGCAAAGATGACAGTAGAACAGATTTACACCGGTTGCCTGGCACAGGGCGCTTATTACATAGAGAGCGACGGCGAAGCCGCTATCATTGACCCGCTGCGTGAAGTGGCTCCCTACATAGAAAAGGCAAAAAGGAGAGGTACGGCCATTAAGTATGTGCTGGAAACGCACTTTCACGCCGATTTTGTATCGGGCCACCTCGACCTCGCGAAAAAAACCGGTGCGCCGATTGTTTTTGGACCTAATGCGCAACCTGGCTTTCCCGCGCATATTGCGGCTGACGGCGAAGAGCTGAAGATAGGCAAGGCCGTATTAAAGGTATTGCATACGCCTGGCCACACCATGGAAAGCACCACCTATCTCCTGATTGACGAGGAGGGTAAAGAACATGCCATTTTCACAGGCGACACCCTTTTTATCGGCGATGTAGGCAGGCCCGATCTTGCAGCAAAGTCTACGCTCAGCAAAGAAGACCTTGCTGGCTACCTTTTCGATTCGCTCCGAAACAAAATAATGACCCTGCCGGACGATGTTATCGTGTACCCCGGCCATGGCGCAGGCTCAGCTTGCGGCAAAAATATGAGCAAGGAAACCACCGATACGCTCGGGCATCAGAAGCAATCCAATTATGCACTGCGGGCAGATATGACACGGGAGGAGTTTGTGAAAGAGGTAACCGAAGGATTGTTGCCACCACCTGTATATTTCCCCGAAAATGTGATGATGAACAAAATGGGCTACGAAAGTGTAGACAAAGTGCTTAGCCGCGGGCTGCAGGAGTTATCTCCCGAAGCTTTTGAGGCAGCTGCCAATGAGGTGGAAGCGCTGGTGCTGGACACACGAAGTCCGAATACTTTCGCTGAGGGCTTTATTCCAAACTCCATCAATATCGGCATCGACGGAAGCTTTGCACCATGGGTAGGCGCCCTCATTCCCGACATCAAACAGCCTATACTGATAGTGGCTGAGCCGGGTAGGGAAGAAGAAGTGGTAACCCGCCTGGCGAGAGTTGGCTATGACAATACCATCGGGTTCTTGAAAGGCGGCTTTGAAAGCTGGCGAAAGTCGGGCAAGGAAGTGGAGGTTATTAAAAATGTGACTGCGGATGAGCTGGAGTCTGTTTATGAAAAAGGATTGGAAGACGCCGAGATAATAGATGTGCGGAAGCCGACTGAATATGCTGCTGAGCACGTTGAGAAATCCAAAAACCTTGCTCTTGACTTTATCAATGATCATATGGCAGATTTTGACAAGGAGAAAACATTGTACCTTTATTGTGCAGGCGGCTACCGCTCAATGATCGCCAGCTCTATTCTTAAAGCCCGGGGCTGGGAGAAAATTGTAAACGTGAATGGTGGGTGGAAAGCGATTGAGCAAACAGGCATTCCCAAGACCGACTACGTTTGCCCGACTACTTTGGCGAAGTAGGCAGCAAACAGAAGAAAACAAATAGCAGCGACCACAAAGGCAGTCTACTTTGTGGTCGCTGTTGCTTTAGATAGCTGCTGTATTTTGGCAGGCGGTAACAGTAAATTCGAGATGTGTGAAAATTTTATTTTACTTTTTTTGTTTAAATTAGAAACTTACCCAAATGCTATAAAAGATAATTCACACTCTCTTTACCTTTAACAGGATGAACGAAAAAGACCGGCTGAAGCAAATCGAAGAGCTTGTTGCAGGTCACGAAATAATGATTCATGAGATGAAAACAATGAATCTCAGGTTGAGTGAAATTGTGATGATCGATCGGCGCCGCCTGGAACTGCTGGAAAGGCCGTGGTGGAAAAGAATATTTTCTCTTGGTTAGTACATTTGTAATGTCAAGTGCTGAAAATTTTGAGCCATAGCAGCAACTACTATAAATCGTGAGGATTGATAACCTTTAATCGCTCGATATTTTTAAAATCTGAGGTATTCCTGCTTAGCAATGTCTGGTCGTTGAAAATAGCGGTGGCTGCAATAATGGCATCAGGCAACTTTGTTTTGTATTTCTTACGAATGTTGATGCTTTCGTTAATAATCCCCTCATTAAGACCCGTAATTCTGGCATCTTGCATGAACTCGAGTAGCATGTTGTAATGTTCTTCGGGAGCATTGAAGCCGAGTAATTCAATTTTCGTGATTACTGAAACATTAGGCACATCATCAATGATTTGGTTCATGAACTCCATCCCGGACGCAGTAAGCCTGCTGCCAAGGTAATCTATAACGGCGTTGGTGTCGATCAAATACTGCCGCTGTTCCATTCAGTGCGCCCTTTTTTAACAAACTCCTGAAGGTCGTCAGCCAAGTTTGAAGGTAATCTTCCAGCATATTTTTTAGAGAGCTTCTGATTTGAGACTGAACTTTGAGTCAATACCTTAATAATATCTAAATCTTCAAGATCTTTCAGTAGCTGGTAAGCTTTGGAATTGGTAATTTGTATGAGAACTGTTTCCATTTTTCGGATACTTTATCAAAAGTACATAGTTAATTTGATTTTTCCTTAGGCGTTTTTTTTGAACGCCGGAGGAATGAAATGTGTTCGAATTTTACCCGCAAAGCATCATATAAGCGCCGGCCGGGTCCTGAATAAGGCAATAGTGCCCTTGCTCACCGGCACTTTTCTTTTCTCCCAATACCTTCCCGCCTAGTTTCGCCACTTTTTCCAGGCTTTCGTCCAGGTTTTCCACCTGCACATAAATGAGCCAGTACGGCGGCAGGCAAGCGTTTCCTCCAGCTTTTTTGCATACGCCGCTCACGAAATTTCCGTCTTTATCTTTCATCACGTAGTCGTCGTACTCGCCCATGCTCAAGCCCTCTTTTTCCCAACCCACTACTTCCTTGTAGAAGTTGCTTGCTTTTTCGTGGCCCTCTACTGTTAGATCGAAATGAACAATATGACCGATTTTCTTCTCCTTCATCTTTATAGGTTTAAGTTCAATTTTCTGCGACTCCGAAGATCAGTTCTAATCTTTTTTTATAGTCGAATAATTATAGACTCTGTTTCACCGTTTATTCAAATTATAAAAAAATAAATATGAATACCGCTGCCCCGGATACGGGCCCTCTGCCTTAATTAATGTTTGTTTTTGTGCACCTCTAATGAATAAAAACCTGCCGGAACAAATCGACGAATTACTCGCCGATTTGAGAAAACGAATAGATGAACACAGGATCATGAATTCGATGTTGAAAGAGATTGTAATGATAGATCAGCAAAAGCTTGATTTAATGCTGAACTCAAACAGGCAACACCCAAGCCAGCAACCCGGACAAGGCCGGCGTATAGCTGACTAACCGGCAGCAGGCAGTACGTCCCCTTTCTTTAGCAATGCCGCGCTGATCAAGCTTATTACCAGGCCGACGGGGAATATCTCCAGGAAGGTCATGCCAAATCTGGCAACGGGGTTTTTGTACATCTCGCTCATGGAGGCCATTTCCTCTCTCATTTCTTCTATTTCCGTTACCGACGCGCCCTCAGCTTCCATTTTTTCTATATAATACGTCGTGTACTGATCCATAAAACCTGAAGCGGAGGTATTCAGCATTATTTCCCAGTTTACGCAATACACCACAGAGGCTACAATAGTAATGTACAGCCCCACAACAAAAGCTTTGCCGAAGGTTATAGTCCCGCCCATGTGTTTGTCGCGGTACACCTTCACTCCAAAAAATATCATCGCCAGCGCAATGATCATGGTGAGATAGCCGAGCAGCATGCCACCGTCGAAGTTCATCTGGCCATCGCTTTTGATCATGGTGAGGTGCATAAGAGCCGATACGATGGCCCCGGCTATTAGTCCGTAGATAATGACGATCTTTTTCATTTGCGTGTATTTTATTTCCCCAAAGCAAGCGTTTAACCGCAATTGGTTGCTCATACTTTAGTATGAAAGTAGCAATTGAACGCCAAATAGTACTAAAGGAGGAGGGGAGCGGTGGGAGGCAGGAGGCAGCGGCAGGAGGGAGGAGGCAGGGGACAGCGGCAGGAAGCAGGAAGAAGGGAGAAAACAGCAGTAGGCAATTGATGTCGGCAGAGAGAGGTGATGACCGGAGATTCTGGCCGGTGCCGTCATTGTCCCATCGGTAGCACTAAGGAAGCAGCCTCAGTGCCTTGGCTCGCTGGATGGCCTGGGTGCGGCGTTTTGCGTCGAGCTTCACAAAAAGGTTTGCGGTATGCGTTTTTACTGTGCTCAGCGACAAAAACAACCTGTCGGCGATTTCCTGGTTGGAGTGCCCCTGTGCCATCAACTGCAAAACCTCGAGCTCCCGGCCGGTGATGCCCGTTTGCTCCAGGGCCGGTGTGTTCAGCACAAAAGGAGTTTCCTGCTGTATAATCACTTTTGTCGGCGAACCAACCAGTTTGCGGCCCGCCCATACACCTACTCCCGTAAAAAGTACCGCTATAACCGCCACATAAGTTTCCCACGAAAGATCCCTCACAAACAGGCGGTATTCCAGCAGCTTGAGAAGAAGCAGAAGCACTGCAAGTGAAAGACCGTAGAGAAGAACCGTTTTACGCATTAGCCTGGAGGTGGGCCCCAAAATAGCACAAATATTTTTTTTGTCACCGCGAAACTTGTTTTACTTAACGGCGTTAAGTATGTTTGTTTCGTTAATTGAAAAATGAGATGGGTATAGCAGAACGTAGAGAACGAGAGAAGGATGAGATGCGGGCGATGATCTTGAAAACAGCCAATAAGTTGTTTGCCGAGAATGGCTTCGAAAAGGTAAGCATGAGAGGGATTGCTGATGCCATTGAATATAGCCCCACAACAATCTATCTTTATTTCAAGGATAAAAACGAATTGTTCTACGCACTACACCTTGAAGGGTTTAAAATGCTTGCTGCGGAATTTATGCCCCTACTTGAGGTGAAAGATCCAATGGAGCGGATGTATCAAATGGGCCTGCGCTACATTCGGTTTGCTTTCGAAAACCCCGACTACTACCGGCTGATGTTTTTAGTAAAGGAACCGCTTTGCACGCCTGAAACGGACGAAACCTGGGAGGCTGGCCATAATGCACACGCTTTTCTTGAGCAGGTGGTGAACGAGTGCCAGGACCAGGGTTATTTGCAGGGGCTACCCATGCGGTCGGCAGCGCTTATGATCTGGAGTTTTGTGCACGGCCTGGTGTCGCTGCAGGTTTGCGACCGGATGAAACTCTACCAGGAGGTAGACCGCGAACAGAATATAGCTGATGCTTATGAGGCTTTCAACCTGATGCTGAGGAACTTCAAAGCAGTTGAAAATTAGAAGTTAATAAGATACTTCAACACACGATCAGGTTCGCCTGATCTTTTTTTGAATTTATTGTTAACACTGTTAAGTTAAATTTATATGTACATCAAGCTTACATTACTCACCTTACTGCTTTTGCTGGGCGGTACAACACATGCCCGGCAGGAGAATGTGCTGGAGCAATATGTGCAGCAGGCACTCAGCAGCAACCTGGTACTAAAGCAGGAGCAGAACTCTTACGAACAGAGCCTCCAAAGCCTGGCCCAGGCAAAAGCGCTTTTTCTGCCGTCTGCCGGGGTCAGTGCCACCTATTCGCTTGCCCAGGGCGGCCGCAACATCAGCATTCCAGTGGGCGACCTGCTCAACCCGGTGTACGCCACCCTCAATCAGCTTACGGACTCGCAGATGTTTCCGCAAATACCTAACGTGTCGGAGCAGTTTCTTCCCAACCGGTTTCACGAGACAAAGCTGCGAGTGGTGCAGCCTCTTTTCAATTCCGACATCTGGTACAATTACAAAGCACAGCAGCAAATGGTATCGGTGCAGGAGGCTAAGCGTCTTGCCTATGAAAACGAACTAAAGGCGATGGTTAGAGACGCCTACTTCAGCTATTTGCAAGCTACAGAAGGCGTGCAGGTATACGAACGTTCGCTGGAACTGCTCGCCGAACAGGTGCGGGTAACCGAGAGCTTTTTTGCCGCCCAAATGGTAACCAAAGATGTGGTGTACAATGCGCAGCTGGACCAAAGCAAAATGGAAGCGCAGCTAATGGAGGCAAAAAAGAATCGGCTCCTTGCACAATCGTGGTTCAACTTCCTTCTGAACCGGGAGCTGACCGCCGGGATAGTGCTCGACCAGCGCTTCATGCAAGACGAACAGTTGCCAGTTGTTTCCGACGACGTCAACGAGCTTACCAGGCAGGCGCTGCTGGCCAGGAATGAGATGAAGCAGCTACAGCGCGCCAATGAGGCGGCCAGTTACGTAATAAAACTAAACGACGCCGGCAGACTGATGCCAAACCTGGCCGTGATAGGCGATGTTGGCTATCAGGGCTTCGACTACAAATTCAATGGCGATCAGCAATTCAGTATGCTTATATTCAATCTGCAGTGGGACTTGTTCAAAGGCGGTGCCCGCAACGCAAGGTACCAAACGGCGGTACTGCAAAAAGCCAGCCTCGAACACCAGGAACAGCTGCTTCATCAGCAGATTGGCCTGGAAGTGATGCAAGCCTACGAAGAAGCCAAAACCGCGGCCAAAAGCCTGGAAGTAGCCGAGTTCTCGCTGGCGGCAGCAGAGAATGCTTTTCGGATTACACAAGCCAGGTTTAATCAAAACCAGGTGCTGCCGATCGAATTTCAGCAATCGCAAAACAACTACACCAATGCCCAGCTGGGCTATAGTATCGCACGCTTCAATTTATACAAGCGCATCAATCAGTTGGAAAAAGCCGTCAACCAGCTTTAAGTGCCCTGAAACTTTAAAACTTCCAGCCGGCTCAAAAGCTTCCAGCCGACTCAAAACTAAGAACTAAGAACTCAAAACTCAGAACTTTCTCACTATGAAAAATATAACCTCTTCCCTCTTAATCTTCTTCCTTGCGGTGGTGCTGTTTGCCGCCTGCACGCAAAACAAGGCCTCAGAAATGCAGGTAGACAAAAACCTTGTGGCTGTGAGGCTCGATACCGTGAGGTCCGAAGAAGTAGCCAAGCCCGTTCACACCAGTGGCCTGATAGCTTCCGAAACCGAAAGTACTGTTTCCTTCAAAACGGGGGGAATTATACAGGCGACTCATGTAAAAGCCGGCGACGCGGTAAAGCAAGGCCAGCTTTTGGCTTCACTTAACCTTACTGAAATACAAGCCCAGGTAGTGCAGGCAAAAAATGCACTAGAAAAAGCTACCCGCGACCTGAAGCGTTTCGAGCAGCTTTACAAAGACTCGGCTGCCACACTCGAGCAGCTGCAAAATGTAACCACGCTGCACCAAAATGCCCTGGAAACTCACCGCATCGCCAGCTTCAACCTCCTCAATTCGGAAATAAGGGCACCATTCGACGGCGTCGTTTTGAAAAAATGGGTAAATGCCGGCGAAATGGTAGCCTCAGGCAGCCCCGTCTTCAGCCTTAGCGCGCGCAATCAATCGGCCTGGGTGCTGAAAGCAGGTGTGAGCGACCGTGACTGGGCACGGTTAAGCCTGGCCGACTCGGCCATGGTAAGCTTCGATCACCTGCAAGAGCCCCTTATTGCCCGGGTTAGGCGCATCGCCCAGGGTGCCGACCCTGCCAACGGTACTTACCAGGCCGAACTCGAACTGGCCGCCGGCAAAAATACCCTGCTGGCCAACGGACTGGTAGGAAGCGTGACTATTTTTCCTTCCAAAAAGTCTCACGTCAGCATTATTCCCATCGAGTCTATCGTGGAAGGCAGCGGAAACAATGCTTTTGTGTACCTACCCGAAAAAGATAACACGGTAAAAAAGCAGCCGGTTAAAGTAGCTTATTTTTCTGGAGAAACGGTGGCTGTGGCGAGCGGGCTCGAAAACGTGCCGCTTGTAGTGTCAGCAGGTTCAGCTTATCTCAACACCGGGTCCACCATCATGGTGGTAAGATAATCCCTTGAAAAACTAAACAGAACACTCCCCCCTCTTTCGCTTCCAAAGAAGCAGAGGGAAGAGAAACACACCATATACTTCTATGAAAATCGCAGAATTTTCCGTTAAGAACTACCAGTTTACGCTTATCATTTTTGCGCTGGTGCTTGGTCTCGGGCTGAACTCCCTTTTCAACATGCCGCGGGGCGAGGACCCTGAGTTTGAATCGCCCAACTTTACTGTAATAGTGGTGTACCCGGGTACCAGTCCGGTAGACATGGAGGAGCTGGTGGTCGATCCTATTGAGAAAAGAATAAGCGAGCTTGAAGATATCAAGCGAATCGTGACCAATGTGGACGATGGCCTGGCCGTAATCCGGATCGACTATAAGTACGAAACCGACCCTGAAGATGCCTATCAGGAGGTGGTAAGAGAAATGGGCTCTTTACAGCAACAACTGCCGCAGGATATCTTCAGCATCGATATTCGTCGCCTCACACCCACCGACGTAAACATTCTTCAAATGGCTATAGTGTCGGAAACAGCCACCTATCGGCAGTTGGAAGTTCAGGCCGACGAGCTCAAAAAACGGCTCGAGTCGGTAAAGCCGCTGAAAAAGGTGCAGAGCTGGGGTTTTCCGGCAACCGCCGTAAAAATCTCTTTGAACCTTGAAAAGATGGCGGCGGGCCACATACCGCTCAATGCGGTTCTGGGTGCTGTACAAAGCGAAAACGTCAACATTCCCGGCGGCAGCGTAAATGCCGGCGTTCGCAGGTTTAACATTAAAACCAGTGGCAGCTACAAAAACCTGGAGGAAGTTCAGAATACCGTTGTTTACTCGGCAGCCGACAAGGTGGTTTACCTGAAAGACATAGCCGATGTAGCATTTGATTATGAAGAAGAAACGCACCTTACCAGGCTCAATGGTAAAAGGGCCGTGCTGGTGACAGCAGAACAAAAGGAGGGTCAGAATATATTCGATGTGCAAAGCGCTTATCAGCCTGTGGTGGATAAGTTCAAATCTGAAATGCCGCCGCAGATGGAGTTGGTTCAAAATTTTGATCAGGCTACCAGCGTGGACCGCAGGTTGGGCCGCTTTTCTACCGACTTCATTATCGCCATTCTGCTGGTGTCAATTACGCTGCTTCCGTTGGGTTACAGGGCAGCAGTGGTGGTAATGATCTCCATTCCACTATCGCTGGCTATCGGGCTTTTTATGCTCGACACTTTCGGTTATACCATCAACCAGCTCAGCATTGTGGGGCTTATTGTGGCGCTGGGCATTCTTGTAGACGACTCCATTGTGGTGGTGGAAAACATTGAGCGCTACCTTCGCGAGGGGTACGCAAAGAAGGACGCCGCCATAGAAGCAACCAAGCAAATCGGGCTGGCCGTAGTTGGTTGTACAGCTACGCTGATCTTCGCATTCCTGCCGCTACTTTTTCTGCCTGAAGCAGCCGGCGATTTTATTCGCAATCTACCAATGGCGGTAGTTGCTACGGTGTTGGCTTCCCTTTTTGTGTCGCTTACTATCGTGCCTTTTCTTTCGAGTCGGATCCTTAAAACTCACACCTCGCCCGAAGGAAACATATTCTTCCGTGCGTTGAAGCGGCTGATCAGCGGTTCGTATTCAAAGGTACTCGACAAAGCCCTGGCCCGTCCGTGGGCTACACTTGGCATTGCTTTGGCCCTTTTTGCCGGTGCCATTATGCTGGTGCCCGCTGTTGGCTTCAGCCTGTTTCCGGCGTCTGAAAAACCTCAGTTTATCATCAACATTGCAACGCCCGTAGGCACAAGCCTGCAGGAGACCGACAAAGTGGCACAGCATGTGGAAGCCGCGCTGGCCAACGAGCCTATGGTTACCTATTTCACTACCAATGTAGGCAAAGGCAATCCGCAGGTTTACTACAATGTGCTTCCCCGGAGCGAGTCGTCCAACTTCTCGCAATTTTATGTGCAGCTGCAGCAGGATACCCGGCCTGAGGAAAAGCGGGAATTGATTGACGAACTGAGGAGGCAGTTTTTGTACTACCCGAATGCCCGCATCGAGGTGAAGGACTTTGAACAGGGGCCTCCGATTGAAGCTCCTGTCGCCATTCGTGTGTTCGGAGAGAACCTCGACACCCTGAGAGCGCTAACCTTACGGGTGGAGGAGATGCTGAAAGAAACCCCCGGTACTATTTATGTAAACAATCCGCTCGCCACACTTAAAACTGACCTTCGGGTGCGGATAAACAAAGACAAAGCTGGCATGCTTGGTGTGCCGGTGGCCGAGGTAGACAAAGCCGTGAGGATGGCGGTGGCGGGTCTTACTGTGGGCAACTTTACCGACGACAAAGGAGAGGAGTACGACTTGCTGGTGACTGTGCCAAAGAGTGGAATAACGGATATGTCTGTTTTCGACAGGGTTTATATTAATAGCATGCGGGGGGCTTCGGTGCCGCTCAGTCAGCTGGCATCGCTGGAGTTTGAAACCAGCACCAACCTGGTGAAGCACTACGACAAAGAGCGATTTGCTACTGTTACAGCTTTTGTGCAGAGCGGATACCTGGTAGACAATGTAAACCAGGAGGTGGTAGGTAAGATGGATAAATTTAAATTTCCGCAGGGGTACTACTACAAAGCTGCAGGCGAGCTGGAAAGTAAGGAGGAAAGCTTTGGCGGCCTGGGCACCATCATCCTTATTACCGCCTTCGGGTTTATGGGTATTCTTGTGCTGGAGTTTGGCACCTTCAAAAGCTCGTTAATTGTGCTTTCGGTCATTCCGCTGGGGATCATCGGTGCAATTCTTATGCTGCTTGCCACTGGCTATACTTTTTCGTTCACGGCTACTGTGGGTTTAATTGCGCTGGTGGGAATTGAGGTGAAAAACTCCATTCTGCTAGTCGACTTCACCAATCAGCTGCGAAGAGACGGCATGGAACTCAATAGAGCAATACATCAGG
>CBFGTI010000168.1:0-12025 GCA_965651695.1 uncultured Imperialibacter sp.
TCTTAAACTCTTAAACTCTTAAACTCTTAAACTCTTAAACTCTTAAACTCTTAAACTTGTAAACTCTTAAACCAATGTCGTTTAGTTAGCGAATTATGATCCTCTCCCTTGCCCTCTCCTAAGAGGGACAATAGGCCCAACTAAACGACATTGACTCTTAAACTCTTTCCCTTACCTTCACCTCATTATTTGTTTCTTGCAACCGCAATGCACACAACATCAATTGAGGATTTCTACCGGGAGCTTCTTGCGGACACAGGAGTGGATCCCTATTTCGCCGATCTCAACAAGCAGGACATCGGTCATTTCAATGTCTTTGATATTGAAGCCATGTGGCGGAACAGCCCGGCCCGCCCGAAAATGCCTTACAACCGGCGCACCTACTACAAAATAAGCCTGGTGAACGGCCGGAACCGGGTGGAATATGCCGACAAGACGATCGATATCGATGGGTTTGCCGTAGTTTATTCAACGCCGAAAGTGCCTTACCGCTATTTTCCGCAGGACAGCAACCAAAAGGGCTTTTTTTGCGTGTTTACCAGCGATTTTGTTTCAAAGTCCAAAATTGGAATGGTCCTAGACGAGCTTCCTGTTTTCAGTCCCGCTACCGATTTCGTCTTCCTGCTTGATGAAGGCCAGTACCAGGAGGCAAGCGGCATCATGCAAAAAATGCAAAAGGAACTGTCATCCGGCTACCAATATAAATACGACTTACTGCGCACCTACCTGCTCGAACTGATTCATTTTGGCCAGAAGTTGCAGCCTCTCAACCCGTCGACAGTGAGGCTCAATGCCTCCGGCCGCATCGTCAGCTTGTTTCTTGAGCTGCTGGAGCGTCAGTTTCCCATTGAGTCGACTTCGCAAATCGTAACCCTGAGGTCTGCCAACGAGTTTGCCGCCACACTCAACATCCACGTCAATCACCTGAATAAGGTGCTGAAAGAGGCCACAGGCAAAACCACTACCGACATCATCAGGGGGCGCCTGGCAGAGGAAGCAAAAGTACTGCTGCGCCAAACCCATTGGAATATTTCAGAAATTGCCTTTTGCCTCGGATTTGAAGAAGTGGCCCATTTCAGCAATTTCTTCAAAGTGCAGGCCTCCTTTTCACCTTCGGAGTTTCGGGAAACAGCTGAGCGGCCCGGGGCCAGTATAAAGTTTGATGTTTAAGGTTCCGGCAATGATCCGGCCTATTTGCTACAACCAGCCCCCCATTCGCGGTGAAATTCCTCAAGTCATTCGCCGTCGAGGCAGCCCGTCTCTTTGATTTTTGCAAACAATGCTTTGATGCCTGCAAGCACCCTCTCCTACTCTGCCTGCAACTTTGCACTCATTGTACAACCAAAAAAATCAGGCACATGCAATTATCCAACAACAAGATCCTCATTACCGGCGGCGGTTCGGGCATTGGCCTCGGACTTACCGAAAGATTCATTCAGGAAAACAACACCGTGATTATCTGCGGCCGGCGGCAGGAAGTACTGCAAAAAGTCGCTGACCGGTACGACAACGTTGTTCCCTATGCCTGCGACCTCGGCAGCGAGGATGGCAGAAACCAACTGTATGAATGGGTGGCGGCCCAGCACCCCGACCTTAACGTGCTCATCAACAACGCCGGTATTCAAAATTGGATGGACGTAAGTGACGAGGCCTTTTACAACAAAGCACTGGCGGAAATAGAAACAAATGTAGTGGCGCCGTTGCAGCTGATCCATTTGTTCACACAGCTCAAGAATCTTAAAACCATCATTAATGTGACTTCCGGGTTGGCCTTTGTGCAGCTGTCTAAGGTACCCGTGTATTGTGCCACCAAAGCCTTTTTCAGGTCATTCACGCTTTCGTTGCGGCATATGCTGAAGGAGCGCGGCATTGAGGTGATTGAGGTGATTCCACCTGCTCTCAATACCGACCTGGGCGGTAAAGGACTGCACGATGCCTATCCGCCGGTGAGCGATTTCCTCGATTCTGTTTTTCAGCAAATGAGGGCAGGCAAACAGGAGCTAACATGGGGCTTCAGCGAAACCATGCGCAACGCCCCGCCGGACGTGGTGGCGGAGACCTTTAAGAAGATGAATCCCTGAAACGCATGCCTGGCCGGTGGTTATGAGATGCTGAGCTGGTATTCATGTCATGCTGAGCCGTTGTAAATGTCATGCTGAGGTGGTGTTCATGTCATGCTGAGCCTGTCGAAGCAGGCATGAACACCATGGCAGCAGGATTCGAACCTTGGAAAAGAGCTTCTACCATTGGAAAAAGAGCTTCCGACCGTGGAAAAAGAGCTTCCGACCGTGAAAAATAAGCTTCGGACCTTGGAAAAGAGCTTCTAACCTTGGAAAACGAGCTTCTGACCGTAGAAAATGAGCTTCTGACCTTGAAAAATTAGTTTCTGACCGAGGAAAATTAGCTTCGAACCTTGGAAAATTAGTTTCTGACTACGGAAAACGAGCTTCTGACCGACGAAAATTAGCTTCTGACCGCGGAAAACGAGCTTCTGACCTTGGAAAATCTCCGGCAGACCTTCACAAATTAATTTCTGAGCTTGCCGGAGAGGCTGCTAAGTACATCAACGCTTCAGCGGATTATGTCAACGTCTCAGCTAAGTACAGCAATACCTCAGCATAGCAGGTTGGCGCCTTAACATATTAGCGGCTTTGGTTTTTTTTTAACCACCGCAGAAAACCAGTTGCCTTAAAAATCCGTCAGAGATACCTATTACATGTCACTTCATGCCGCAAAACCTGGAAACTGTAGCTTTACACCCTGATGGCCGCCTTGCGGAGTTCGTTGACAAGTTTTTTGTGAACTACGCCGACAGTTTTAGTTTCGAGGGTTTTGCAGAACCATTTTTAAATACCGAGGT
This sequence comes from uncultured Imperialibacter sp., assembly GCA_965651695.1. Lineage (GTDB taxonomy): Bacteria > Bacteroidota > Bacteroidia > Cytophagales > Cyclobacteriaceae > Imperialibacter. Next base: position 2,861 of record CBFGTI010000168.1, read on the forward strand.
ATTCTTCAGCTTCGGCGAGCACTTCCGGATAGGGCAGGCCACTTTTACCGCCAACAGCCAAAATGCCGCCATTATAGGCAACCGTATCACTTCAGTGCCGGTTAGCAGCTTTGGGTATCACTATACCGCAGGCGTAATTCTAAAGCCATGGGGCCTTCGTTCCGCCTACGGCGTAGACGGCAAACGCTCCATCAACCAATTGCTGAGTATTGCAATGGCCCCCGCATTAAAAAAGCACACAAATTTCCGAGCCTTTAAACACGATACGCCGGAGGTGATGCTCGAAATGCTTGTGTCGGCCATGAAAAAAATGACTGCAAACCGGCATGTTAAAGACAGTTTTCACAAAATATTCGACATTGTAAACAGCACGTCGATGCAACAGGCCGATATGCATGATGTGGCGTCCCAAACCGGCCTTTCGCATAAAACAGTTATCCAATTGTTTAACGAGCACATAGGCATCCCGCCCTTGAAATATATCCATACCAAAACCATCATTGAGTCGCTAAAGCATCTGAAGGCAGCTGAAAACACCAGCCTTACCGACTTGGCGTTGACACTTGGCTTTTACGACCAATCGCACTTCATACGAGTCTTCAAGTCGTGTATGGGGATGACGCCCACCCGGTTTATTCAACTTCATACCAGGGTAAATTCTGTACAATTCCAACTGCCTGGCACGGCCGATATTTGCAAAAATTAAAGTCAGGCCTTATGAGAAAACTTGTTCTGTACATTGCATGCTCCCTTGACGGGTACATTGCCAAACCAAATGATGATTTGAGCTTTTTGAAGCGAGTTCAAAGTAAAAACGAGGACTATGGCTACGGCGATTTCATATCCAACGTGGATACGGTAATTGTTGGTAGAAAAACCTACGAGTGGGTGATAAACCAGGGATACAGCTTTCCGCATACAAATAAGGAATGCTATATAATGACGAGGACATCTCGAGCGAAGGAGGGCAATCTCGTTTTTTATACGGGTGACATAAAGGAGCTGGTGCTGGGCCTTAAAAAGAAGCCCGGTAAGAATATCTTTTGCGATGGGGGATCTGAAGTTGTGCACCAGCTATTGGAAAAAAAACTACTAGATGAACTGATAGTTTCGGTTGTTCCGACACTCGTAGGAAACGGAATACGCTTGTTTAAAGATGGCCGGCCGGAGCAGGAATTTGAGTTACTTTCTGCCACAAGCTTCGGCTCAGGCCTGGTGCAGCTGAAATATAAGGCAGCTGAAAAATAGAAAGTACGGCGCCAGGGCAAAATAGAACTAAGCGACGCCGCACCGTTAGCGACGATCGTGTGAAATTATTTCTTCATCCGTGCGGGTTTGTATTTCAAATAGAGCCTGAAACTCGTTTTTAGCACTACTCATCACAAACTCTTTGCACCGTCACCCCTATTCGCTTACATTTAGCAGATTGCGGTAGGTGAGTTTGCCCGCCGCCTTTACCAAACCCCATCCCCCACATGATAAAACGCAATTGGATTTTTGCACTCGTACTGCTGGCAGCGGCATGCAGCCCTGCCGCTAATACGGAACAAAGCACACAAGCAGAAGCCGCGCCTTCGAAGCTCAAAGCCTTGATTATCGACGGCCAGAACAACCACTACGTATGGCCCAAAACCACGATGATGATGAAGGACTACCTGGAGCAAACAGGCCTTTTTGAAGTAGACATCCACCGGATGGACTCCGTATGGCTTGGTATCAAGTACAATCAGTCGCGCCCCGAGCCGTATGAGTCTTTCATCAAAACCTATCCGCTGGATTCAACGGCATACGTTACCTCGTCAAAACCGATTAAAACTTCACGCTTCTCGATCGACTTCAGTCAATACGACGTGGTGGTGTCTAACCTCGGTGCTGAATCGGCCCGCTGGCCTGCGGCAACCGAGAGCGCATTTGTGAAGTACATGAACGAGGGTGGTGGCCTGGTAGTAGTGCATGCCGCCAACAACGCCTGGGGCGACTGGGACGAGTACAACAAAATGATAGGCCTTGGCGCATGGGGTGGCCGCGACAGTATTACCGGCCCCTACGCCTATTACAACCAGGCGGGTGAGCTTGAGCTGGATGCTTCCGCTGGCCCCTGTGGCTCACACGGCGCAGAGTACGAGTTTGTGGTAACTACACGGGCACCGGAGCACCCCATTATGAAAGGGTTACCCGCTGCCTGGCTGCACACCCGCGACGAGCTGTACGAGCGCATGAGAGGTCCGTTTGAAAATGCCACCATCCTGGCCACGGCCTTTTCTGACGTAGAGGGTAATTCGCCGCCGTGGAACCCCAAAGTGAAAGGCATGGGGCAGCATGTGCCGATGCTTATGGCCATCAACTACGGGCAAGGCCGTGTGTTCCATACCACGCTTGGCCACTTCGACTACTCCATGGAAAGTGCAGGCTTTATTGCCACGCTGCAAAGAGGCACCGAATGGGCAGCAACCGGCAACGTAACGCAGCCGGTTCCGGAAGATTTCCCGGGTGAGAGTCAGTCGGTTTCGAGAAAATGGAATTAAGAAACAAGGCCGGATGCGCTAGTAAATAGCATCCGGCTTTTTTTGTCTGAATGCAGGCTGACCGCAAGACCGGCGGTAGTGCCCCCACTCATTTCCAAAAGGGATCCAGCTTCCACGGAGACCCAAGCATTTGCGATACAGCCGATGTAAAAGGAAAACAATTGCTAACTTTCCACCTCACCTGCCAGGCACTTATGACAAGAGACCGTTTTGACTTCTTTAACTCCATTCACCCGATTACCACAGGTGAATTTGACGAATTGAAGGCAAAACTGCGGACGGTGAATTTCAAAAAAGGTGAGCATCTGATCGTGCCTGGCACCACCCAAAGACATTTGTATTTTGTTGAAAGTGGCGTTCAAATGTGTCATTTCGAAAAGGACGCAAAGTCGCACGTGATCGCCTTCACCTACCCTCCCAATCTTTGCGCCATACCCGAATCTTTCTCACAACAGAAGCCGTCGAAATACTACTACACCTGTGTTACGGATAGTGAGTTTCAGTATTTAACCTTCGATGACCTTCAGGCGGCTTTTCGGAAGTTCCACAATATTGAAACTTTGTTCAGGAAAATAAATGAAAAGCTTTTGACGGGGCTGTCGGATCTTCATATCGAATTTCGCTCAATGAGCATAGAGGAGCGGTTTACCGCCTTCTGCAGGCGGAGTCCGCACCTGCTTCAAACGGTGCCACACAAATACATCGCCTCCTATCTCGGTATCGATGCCACCAACTTCAGCAAGCTATTTAACAAGGTAAAAATCTGAAGTTGGTATTGACCAAGAATTGTTACCTCGGCGCCAGGCAACTTTGTGAAAGCAATCAATCAAACACAAAGATGACCACAGCACATATTCTCTACATCCCTACGATTTTTTTGCTCGGCTTTCTTGCTGGTTCATTGTTCGGCAAAGCTAAAATGACAGCAGATAGCCCTACCGGCACAGGCTCCGTAGCAAAAAATCCAAAAATTACCGGCAGGCTTCTGCTTGCATCATTTGTCATTTTCCTGGCGGTTTTCATCGGCACTCATTTTTTCGAGATTCCCCGCTCTTCAAAAGCAGTTGCAAAGGCTTTAAATGGCGTGGAGATATTCGACAAACACCCGTCATACTCCAGCAGCGAAGTCTATGCACGTTTGGCAGCCTTTCCGCCTGCGGGCCGAGCTTTATATCAGCAATTCACCTACACCATCGACGTGCTTTTTCCGCTTACGTTGTTCATTTTCCTCCTGCTCCTTGCCCTGTTTATTTTAGAGCGATATGCAGTAAAAGGAAAAGCAGCCCGGGTTTTAGTGGCCCTGCTGCCAGTACTATGGTTTGGCAGCGATATGGTTGAAAATGCGATGATATACCGTTTACTATCGATGTATCCGGTTCATAACAATGCGATGGCCGGCATATTAGGGTATATTACCATTTCAAAATTTTCCCTGCTCCTGCTTTGTGTTCTTGTTCCTGCCGGGACGATTGCCCTGCGAAAGAGACGGAACTGAACGAACGGATGGTTAGAAGTTTGAAGCGGCCTGTCCGGAAAAGGCAGCGGTGCGGTTTCAACTACCCAATGCGTCTATGTTTTTCATGATCAAAACCCTATCGGGTTCCGAATTGGCCAGCTGCAATGCGGTTTGGAAGTGGCGCAGGGCTTTTTCATCATCAACAGTGGTATAAAGGTTTCCCAGCAGCGAATAATAGAAATGATTGTCTGCAAGGTTCAGCTTTTCAGCTTCAGCAATAGCCTCCACTTTTCCCTGCACCTTAGAGAGGGCGTATGTTCGGTTTAGCGCCGCAATTGGCGAGTACTCCAACGCCAGCAGGTTGTTGTACAAGTCCAGGATGTTCCCCCACTTTTCACCGGTGTCTTCCTTTTTTGTATGCCAGTAGGCAATACCTGCCTCGAGATGGTATCGCGACAAGGTGCTTCCTGTCGAAGCATTATTGAGAAAATACTTACCCCGCTCAATCAGCTCACAGTTCCAGAGCGTTTCATCCTGCTCGTGGTACAAAATGGCTTCACCCTTTTCATTAGTGCGTGCATCAAACCGCGAGGCGTGAAAACACATCAGGGCCATCAAAGCATTCACCCGCGGGTTGTTGGTGGTTACGTTCTGGATAAGCAAATAGGTCAGCCGCATAGCTTCCACACACAAGTCTTTGCGTAGCGTGGTATTTTGAGAGGTGGAATAGTACCCCTCAGAAAACAACAGGTAAATGGTGGTAAGCACGGTGTTCAGCCTGCTGTTAATTTCATACACAGAAGGCTGCGCAATTTTCACGTCTACTGCCTTCAGCTTTTCTTTGGCACGGTTTATCCTTTTATAAATTACTTCTTTGTTGGTAAGAAAGGCCTCGGCTATTTCCTGGGCACCAAATCCGCAAAGCAAATTGAGTGCAAGAGCAACCTGTGCCTCAGCGGGAATAACAGGATTGCACACTGCAAATATCATGGCCAGCTGACTGTCGGAAATATTTTTGGAGGAAAGATCAACATCAATTCCCTGGTCTGCCTGTAAACTCTTTTTCAATTCCGGCGCAAGCTTCTGTTCAAATAGAGCGTGTCGCTTCAGGTGGTTTTTCGTTTTGTTTTTAGCTACAGCATAAAGCCAGGCCGTGGGGTTGTCGGGCAGGCCCTGGTGGCTCCAGGTTTCCCTGGCTGAAAGAAAAGTATCGCTGACAATATCTTCGGCAATTTCGATATGCCGAATGCCAAACAGCCGGCAAAGCACCGAAACCAGCTTCTGGTACTCGGTGCGAAATAAGTTGGGTAAAAGTTCTTTATCGTCCATTAGCAGAGAGAAAAAGGCAGCCCCGGCAATAGCGCCGGCGGTTGCCTCTCTTAATCATTTCAATTTCCCTTTGGCATAACAGCCCTGCGGATTTCCACGTTGCCGCCGGCTTGCAGAATCGGGCAACCCCGGGCAATTTCCACGGCCTCATCGTAGCCGGCCGCTTTTACGAAAATCATTCCGCCAATTGACTCCTTGATCTCGGCGTAAGGCCCGTCTGTCACCTGCATGCCTGGTCTCACCACCTTGCCTTCGCGGTCCCACTGCTGCAATGGGCGCGACAGTTGGTTTTGTGCAGAAAGGCTACGAAACCAATCTTGCCACTGCTTAAGCTGGATCTGCATGCCTTCCGGCGAGGGCTGATCTTCCTTCGAGACAAAATCCCTGCGAAATATCAATAAGAACTCTTTCATTACTTTTGTTTAGAGATACAAACTTAGCCAAACTGTCCCACGGTATACGTTCCGGGTTTCACAGGGTGAAACGCCAGGTTTAGGCGGTTCCATGTGTTGATGTTAGTTACCGCCAAAGTTAGGTCAATCAGCTCTTCATCGGAAAATTGGTCCTTCACCTCATCGAAAATGGCTTGCGGTACCTCGGCACTATTTACCGCCTCAGCCCATGTAAGTGCTGCCCGCTCACGGTCGGTATAGTAGGGCGTTTCCCGCCACACGCTGAGGCCGTAAAGCCGCTGCTCAGTCTCTCCCATGGCACGGGCGTCTTTGGAGTGCATGTCGAGACAAAAGGCGCACCCATTAATCTGCGAAATACGCATATTAACCAGTTCTAACAATGGCCGGTCGATGCTTGATTTGTGCAGGTAGGCACCCATTCCGAATACTTGCTTCAAGCCATTCTGCCCTTTTTCGAATAAATTAACTCTTTGTTCCATTACGTTAAATTTTTGATTGTTACGCCCTGAAGACAATCGGTTTTTGGGATCTGGACAAAGCGGGGAATTTTTTTTAAAATATTTTTTCGGGCATAAAAGTGAGTGCGATATCCTCTGTTGCTTCTGAATTTTTCCTATTCACAATTTTTCTTATTCGCGGAACCTGACAACATCGATTTGTGGGCCAATAAAATTTCCCCGAACGCACCAATCCCACACAATTTGTCGTAACTTAGTGCGTCAAATGACATTTCGTTTATATGATCAAGTTTCTGAAACATTTGGGTGAATCGGGTTTGCAGGAGGTGAATTCCCGACAAGGGTTGTGGCATTCGATCAGAGAGCGGCCACTAAAAAAAAGCCATGTCTCTCTGATTTCTGAAAAACTTGGCCTGCAACAAAAGGACGCAGCAGAACTTGCAGGCGTTTCTATTCGCACCTTTCAACGCCAAAAAAACAATACCACAATCACGTATGCTGCTTCGGAGAATATTCTGAAGCTGGCGGAATTATATGAAACCGGGCTTACCGCATTCGACGGCAACGAGGAATCGTTTTTGGCGTGGCTAAATACTCCTGTACCGGCACTAAACAACGAAAAGCCGATTAAACTACTGTCGTCCGGCCTGGGCATCGACTTGGTAAAGGAAGAGCTAATGCGAATCGAATACGGCATTTACTAATGCAGGTTTATCGGATACAAAAAGCTAAGTATGCTTCCGATATCACCGGCATTGGATCCACTCTCGTATCCGGCCGCTGGCATCAGGCTGGCAAATTTCCTGTTCTGTATACTTCATCCAACGTCTCTTTGGCCATTCTTGAGTGCCTGGTTCACCTTCCGAGCGTGGTAAATCCACCTGAATTGGATCTGCTGACGCTCGAAGTACCGGATGCAGCCGTAGTAAAAATGAATACAATCGACCTTCCGGAGAATTGGAACAGAAAAGGATACTTCGATAATGTGCAGCAATGGGGCGTCAATTGGTTGAAGAACCGAACGAGCCTGGCAATCAGTGTTCCTTCAGTAACCTCGCCTGACTTCAATATCCTCATCAATCCGCTCCACAGCGATTTTAGCTCGGTAAAAATAATCGAAACCAGACGCATAACTTTGGATGATCGGTTAATTTGATCACTCATCAATACCGGAAGTAAAGGTATCGACGTCCTTCTCAGTCAATCACTTCCCCACAGCCTTTTTCACCGCCGGTGCCACCACCGTGCCCAATAGCTCAATGGCCCGCATCAGCTTGTCGTGGGGCATGGTGCCTACGCTGAGGTGCATGAGGTAGCGGGTGAGTCCCATCATTTGCTGCTGCGCTACTATTTTGTCGATCACCTGCTGCGGGCTGCCCAGCACCAGCGAGCCCTCCGGAGAGCGCATGGCATCAAACTGCTGCCTGCTCATAGCGGGCCAGCCTCTCTCCCGCCCCAGCTGTGTCATTACCTGGGCATAAGGGCCGTAGAAGTCGTTGGCCGCCTGCTGCGAATCGTCGGAAATGAAGCCGTGGGAGTGCACAGCTATCTGCATTTTGCTCATGTCGTGGCCCGACTGCTGGTACACCTGCCGGTAGTAGTTGGTGAAATCGGCAAACCGCGCCGGCACACCGCCAATAATCGCTAGTGCAAGCGGCAGTCCTTTGCTGGCAGCACGAGCTACCGACTGCGGTGTACCACCTACGGCGATCCAAATCGGTATTTCTTTTTGGAAAGGCCTCGGGTAAACGCCCCGATGGTCGATCGACGGCCGGTGTTTTCCCTGCCAGTCTACTATTTCGCTTTTATTCAGCTTGATCAGCAGTTCCAGTTTTTCAGCAAAAAGGGCGTCGTAGTCCTTCAAGTCGTTGCCAAACAGCGGAAACGATTCGATGAACGAGCCCCGGCCGGCCATTATCTCCGCCCGCCCTTCCGACAGCAAATCTACATGCGCAAACTGCTGAAATACCCGCACCGGGTCGTCGGAGCTCAGCACCGTTACCGCACTCGACAGCCTGATCCGTTTCGTTTTCACAGCAGCGGCAGCCAGCACCACCGCTGGTGACGAAACCACAAAATCGGGCCGGTGATGTTCACCAATGGCGTATACATCGAGCCCCACCTGGTCGGCCAGCTCAATTTCCTCCATCAGGTTTTTCATCCGCTGGTGCTTGCTCAGGAGCTTGCCGGTTTCAGGATCTGGCGTGTTTTCTACAAAAGTGCTGATGCCTATTTCCATGTACGTACTTGTTTTTGCAAGTCTAACACAAATGAAAGTGAAAAGCATTGATCCGCAGGAGAAAAAAACAGATCAACTTGTTTAAGAAATGCTTTCAAAAAACGGCTGTTTCACAGAAATGACTATGAAATACTTCGCCGCCCTTTCAGGGTCGGTGCAAAGCGAAAGATTTTAAAGGCAACCGGTACTATTCATACGATATTTCCACCTCCACGTCATTAGAAAAGGGCTTACCAAAAACGGGCCGGCCGTTTTCCCAGGTGAATGGCTGTATCCTAACTTCCCGGTTGTCCCAGCCGCCGTCTTTAAATTTGTAGGCATGGTACACAATGTAATCTCGCCCGGCAATGTCTATGAAGGAGGCATGGCCGGGGCTAAAGACCTGTTCCGTTCCGGAGAACACCGGTTCGGGATGCTTCTCCCAGGCAGAAGGCTGCATAGGATCGTCGCCCGTCAACTCGAGCATTCCCAGGCAGTAGTAGTTGGACCAACTGCCACTTGCCGAGTAAAGCAGAAACGTTCGCCCGTTTTTTTCAACGATCTCCGGGCCTTCGTTGATGGTCGGCAGGCCATTGCCCGAGCCTCTTTTTTCCCAATCATATTCCGGGGATGAAATTTTCACTCTTTCAGAGGAGATCGACACCGGTCCGTTCATTTCAGCGATGTAGATGTGCTGCGCTTCATTAACATCTCCCTCCCAGCCCGACCACAGGAAATACATTTTGTCATTAAACCTGAAAACGGT
>CBFGTI010000169.1:0-11981 GCA_965651695.1 uncultured Imperialibacter sp.
GCAATAACTAGTCTAACACACTGCCCGTCAATACACTGATTTTCGGATTGATCGGATTGCCCGCCGTTCTCCTGAAGGTGATTACCTGCCCTGTGTGGTTAATGGCATCGGCAATCGGTCCATTCAGCAGATTCCAGAAGGGGTACTCCTGCGTTTTGTCGCCTCTTTGAAAAACCATTTTGTCATTTTCGGAGGTTATTCCCTCCTGCTTAAGCGTATTACTGGCAGCGAGCAAATTCTCCAGTATTCGCCTCCGTTTGTCTTCGAACGACAGGCCTTCTACGCTTGCCCCTGAATTGGCCAGCCCCTCGGTCGTGTTTCTGATAATCATTACAAGCCCGAATATGTGATCGACGGTTTCCTCGAGGCTTCTTGCCCCCTCGCTTGGCCTGTAGGTCAGGTCCTGCGGCCGCAAGCCTTCTGTAGCCCAGTAAAACCTGAATCCCAGTCCGTCCACCACTCTGGCTGCCACAGTGCCTGCAGAATAGGTTTGCGGGTAGTCGGGGATTTGTTGGTAAGGCAAATTGCCAGAGGCTCCGGTCTCCTGCCCCAGCGCTGCACAACAGACATTGATGGCAACCAAAAGAAGTTGAATCTTTCTCATACCAGTCGGGATTATTTTGAGTTGGTAAATAAAAAACAAAATTTGTTGATTCGCCTTAAATTAATCGAACATTAAGCATGAGCAATTCCCTTACTATCGGAACGCCCCTCACTCCCTCTGCGATTAAAGTGATGCTCCTTGGCGCCGGTGAGCTTGGCAAGGAAGTAGTCATTGAGTTTCAGCGGTATGGAGTAGAAGTAATTGCCGTGGACCGGTACCCAAATGCCCCGGCTATGCAGGTAGCCCATCGCTCATACATGATCAACATGCTGGACGGCGAAATGCTGGCTGAACTGGTAAGGCGCGAAAAACCGCACTACATCGTGCCCGAAATTGAGGCCATTGCTACACACATGCTTGTAGAGCTGGAAAAAGAAGGCTTTAACGTAGTGCCGAGCGCCAATGCAACCCGTCTCACAATGAACCGCGAAGGCATTCGCAAACTGGCTGCCGAAGAGCTCCAACTGAAGACGTCGCCGTACCGCTTTGCAGGCACCCGGGAAGAGTTTGCGCAGGCAGTTGCAGAAATAGGGCTTCCGTGTGTGGTAAAGCCAGTAATGAGCTCCTCCGGCAAGGGACAAAGCACCATCAAAAAGAGGGAAGAAATTGAAAAAGCCTGGGAATATGCCCAGAAAGGAAGCCGCAGTGGCGAAGGACGGGTGATTGTGGAAGGATTTGTTGATTTCGATTATGAGATTACCCTGCTCACCATCAGGCACAAGGATGGTGTGTCGTTTTGCGAACCCATTGGCCACAGGCAGGAGCGCGGCGACTATCGCGAGTCGTGGCAGCCGCACCCGATGCCGGCCCTGGCATTGCAGAAAGCAAAAACCATTGCCGAGGCAGTGATGTATGCGTTGGGTGGCAGAGGCATTTTCGGGGTAGAATTTTTCGTGAAAGGAGAAGAGGTTTACTTCAGCGAGCTATCGCCACGGCCGCACGACACCGGCATGGTTACCATGATTTCGCAGGATTTGTCGGAATTTGCACTGCACGTGCGGGCGATACTGGGCATACCTATTCCGGCTATCCGCCAGCACGGACCGGCAGCTTCGAGCGTACTGCTTGTGGAAGGCCACTCTGAAAACGTAAGCTTTTCAGGCATTGAAACGGCACTTTCGCAGCCCGACACACAGCTGCGGCTGTTCGGAAAGCCGGAAGTACAGGGCGAGCGGCGTATGGGCGTGTGCCTTGCGCTGGGAAAAACCATTGAAGAGGCGAGGAAGAAAGCGAACACAGCGGCTGCGGCTGTGCGGGTACATCTGGAATGAGCTGAGCAGCTATTCACCGATTTACCTTACTTTTGGTGAATGTATTCACCAATTTACCTGCTTTTTGGTGAATAGGGCTTCACCTATAACGTTGAGATACGCATTGCTGACGATTCAAATTTCAGATAGTTTATCCTTTAACTTATGAATGGAACATCAAGGTCGAATATCAAACCGGGGTTGAGAGTTAAAATTGTGCTCAAACAGGACCAACGCAGTGGGAGATTAACCGAGGGTGTCGTTAAAGACATTCTGACAAGTTCTGCAACTCACCACCACGGGATAAAAGTGCGGCTGGAAGACGGGCAGGTAGGACGGGTGAAGGAGATTTTGGAGTGAAACCTACCTCCAGGGAAGTGCAATAAGGTCATTGCAACCAGGTCGGTCGGGGGACTGGGAACGTAGAGTGACATTGGCTCTAAATCTCGCCAGCCCTCTTTAGCACCTCTACAATTAATGCTGGGCTTAACCTAAACTGAAGTTGATTGACAAGTACTTCTACAAGAGGCTTAAGCGACGGAATTAATGCCCTCTTTTTAAACTCCAAAAGAATTCCGAGCGTTCCTAAAACCTGAATCCCCGATTGCTTAGCCACGTCTCGTCCTTTTTTTTCGTCGATTAAAATAATATCCGCGCCAGATTCAAGAGAAAAAAGAATAGAGTCAATCTCGCCCTTATCCAGTGAAGAAATCCAGTTAAAATGGGTGGCTGGTGGCGCCTGAAAATCAACTACTTTTATCCATTCCTGTTCGAAATATGATCTTTCAAACCCATACTTTTCAAGAGAGGCCAATTCTTCATGCACTGATCTGACAATATGAATCTCGGAAAAAACCTTAGCTAAGAGATGCAGTTTGTCTATAAAAAGAAGTGCGGTTAGAACAGATGCGTCACTAACAACAACCACTTAAATCTTCTTTTTGGGAAACAATTGGTCAAGAGTGGCTATATCGTCTTCAAGATCTTTTCTATTGTAGTTGAGATAGGTATTTCTCTTAGCTAATTCTCTATTGAATTCCACTCTGTCCATTTTGGCTACTTTGCATGCCAGGCCCAATGAAAATTTTCCTGACTTATAAAACGCAACGGCCAATTCAATTTCGATATCCCGCTCAGTAAGTCCCGTCTGGGAAATAAGAGAATCGTCAATTAGAATTTCCATTTTTTCTGTGTGATAACCAACTCAATATACAAAACATTCAAGTTTATCAAAAAGATCGCCTGAATCCAGCGGATCATTACTTCCTTCTCTTCAGCATTCGCACATAAAGCTGCTCTACCTTCTCGCGGGCCCAGGGCGTTTTCCTCAAAAACTTAAGGCTTGAGCCTACGCTGGGGTCGTTGTTGAAGCACTTGATCCGGATCATTTCCCCCATTTTTTCCCAACCGTAAAACTCAACCAACTCATTCAGAATTGCCTCGAGCGTTTTTCCATGCAAAGGATCGTTCTGTTGCGATTGTTGTGGCGGCGTTTCATTAATTCTTGTTGCTTTAATTTTCATAGGCATGAATAATTTTATCCAGCATTACTTCTGTTGCGGGGTTTATGATCATCCGCGAAGGCTCTGCTTCAAACCACTCAATCGTCCGCCGGATACCCTGCTTGAAAGGAATGGTAGCTACAAAACCAGGCACAAATCGCTTAATCTTGCTGTTGTCGAACACCACACTGTAGGCTTTGTCGCCCAGCAGAGAGCCTGTCTGCTCCGGGTCAACTTTGCAAATAAAGTCGGACGGAATATGCACAATGTTAGCTTCTTTGTCTACCGCCGCGGCTACTGCCTGGTAGATCTGGTTCCAGGTCAGCACTTCATCCGAAGTAATGTGAAAAGCATCGCCGATGGCCTGCTGATGCCCGAGCAGGCCTACGAAGCCCTTTGCAAAGTCCTCAGCATGGGTGATGGTCCAAAGTGATGTGCCATCGCCATGCACGATTATCTTTTTGCCCTTCTTTATCCTGTCGACCACGTTGTATTCGGTCCAGCCACCCAGCACCACCGGAATCACTGTATCGTAAGTGAGTGACGGGCGCACGATTGTTGCCGGAAATCCCCTTTCCCTATACGCCTTCATTAAAGCCTCTTCGCATGCAATTTTGTCGCGGGAATACTGCCAGAATGGATTGGCAAGCGGCGTGGACTCGGTAATGTAGTAGTGCAAAGGCGGCTTCTGATATGCCGAGGCAGAACTGACAAAGATATACTGCGCTGTTTTCCCCTCAAACAGGGCGATGTCGTTGTTCACATCTGCTTCTGTGTAAGCGATCCAGTTAACAACCACATCCCACCGATGGTTTTTCAGGGCATCCTTCAGGCTTTCAGGTTTATGTATGTCGCCGGTTATTACCTTAGCTCCTGCTACCGAAACTTTGCTGCTTCCGCGGTTGAGCAAGTACAGGTCGATACCCCTTTCTACTGCCAGCCGGCTTACAGCTGTGCTTATGTTCCCTGTCCCTCCTATAAATAGTACCTTCATTGTTAGTTATATTTCTCGTCTTACTTTTTTTGACAGCGATTTTTTTCGGAAACGTCAAACCAGAAACCTTCCAGGCGGTCTCAAATTACAAATTCCTTCGCTTTACTCCTCGCACCGCCTCCGCCGTCCATGGGTCGTCGGGCCACGAGTGTTTGGGGTACCGCCGCTTCAGGTCCTTCTTCACCTCAAAATAGGCGTTGCTCCAAAAGCTCTTCAGGTCGGACGTTACCTGCACCGGCTTGTAGCCCGGCGAAAGTAAATGCATCAAAACCGGCGTATTGCCCTGGTTTACGCGGGGCGTTTCCGCCATGCCAAACACTTCCTGCAGCCTTACTGCCAGCACAGGCGGCTCACCACCGGCAAAATACTGCAGCTTAATTTGCGACCCGCTGGGTACCTCAATGCGTTCTGGTGCCAGCTCTCCCAATGCCTTCTGCTTCTCCCACGGCAGGTGATGGTGAAGCACCTCTGCAAGATTGATTCGCTTCAAGTCTTCCGGCTTTTTCACTTGCTGCAGGTAAGGCGCCAGCCACTCTTCGTTGGTAGCGAGCAGCGTTACCGTGCTTACATCGGGCCAGCCCTCCTGTGGCCGCCACTTGCGCAAGCTTAGCACCCTGTGCTGCCACTGCTTTGCATCATCGTCAAAATTCAGCAGGTTCTCCCCTTCTTTTTTGATTGCGTCGCAGATAGCCTTTACCAGGTGCCTTTCATCGGGAGCTGGCAGCGGCTTAGACTGTAGCACGATACTTCCAATGCGCATGTCTCTTGTAGCGATAAGGCCGCCCCGGCGGGTATCCCACGTTATCACCTCCTGGGTTTTTACAAGGGGCGCCAGGTCTTTAGGGTTAAGCGGTGCCGCCAGAAATATCTTTCCGAGCCCATCCCGTGCATCCAGATTGGCAATGGCCAGCCAGGGTTCATGCGCCAGGTCGTCTTTATGGTTGGCCATGGCATATTTGCCATTGGATAGTTGGAACTGCGCATTGTTACCAGGGCGGGCGCAGGCAATTCGTTCCGGATAGGCATGAGCAAGCAGCACGCCGGTTTCATAGGCATCAAAAGGTCCGTTTTCAACTTCAATATCGAAAAGCTTTCGGTAAGCGCCGGCCACTTTTTCGATCCGGCCAAACAGCTTCCCCTGCCCTTCGTTGTTTCTAAACCGCCGCAAAGCTTCTATTCGAAGGTTAATATCGATGCCGGAGTCTCTTGGCAGTGGGTCACGTTCTTCCAACAAAGCCGCTACGTCTGTAGCTAATGCAAGTTTGTCGGCTTCCTGCGCCATCAGCAGCATGTGGGCTATCCGTGGGTGGCAGGGCAGCTCATGCACCTTTCTTCCATGTTCGGTAATTCGTCCGTTTTTGAGCGCATCCAGCTGATGCAGTGTGTCGGAAGCCTGCGAAAGCGCTCCCCTGGGCGGTGGTGTAAGCCAGGTGAGCGAACCCACATCAATTACACCCCACTGTGCCATGTCGAGCACCAGGTTGGCCAAATCGGCTTCAAGAATTTCAGGCGTCCGGTGGTCGGCAAGGCGCTCATGGGTGGCCCGGGTCCACATGCGGTAACAAACGCCGGCGCTTAAGCGGCCCGCCCTGCCTGCCCGCTGGTCAGCCGAGTCTTTTGATATCTGCACAGTTTCTAACCTGGAAAGACCGGAGCGGGGATCGAACCGGGAGGTTCGTCCGTACCCCGAATCCACTACAATTTTTATCCCTTCAATGGTAAGCGACGTTTCCGCAATAGAAGTGGCCAGCACCACTTTTCGCTTGCCTTGCTTGCTGGGCATTATAGCCGCCTGCTGCTGGTTTGGCGGCAGTTGCCCGTACAACGGATGAATGGCAAATGCCGGCAGCTCACGATTTAGTATTTCCTCGCATTTCTTTATTTCACCCTCCCCCGGCAGAAAAACCAGGGCATCACCTTCGTTTTCTCTTATGGCTTTCAGCACTGTGCGTGCCGTTGTTTCAGGCAACATCATCAGGTCTTGTTCGCCTGTATAAATTACCTCCACGGGAAACTGTTTGCCTTTGCTTTCCACAGCAGGTGCTTTGAGCATGGCTGTAAGCTGCGGCATGTCGAGCGTGGCCGACATTACCATGATGCGCAGATCGGGGCGCAACACCTGCTGGGCTTCGCGGCACAGCGCCAGCGCTACATCGGCATGGATGCTGCGCTCATGAAACTCGTCAAAAATCACCAGGCCCACCCCCTCAAGCGCATTGTCGGTGTGCAGCATGCGGGTGAGAATGCCCTCGGTAAGCACTTCAATTTTAGTGTCCCGGCCGACCCGGTTTTCAAAACGGATCCGGTAACCGACGGTTTGCCCAACGGGTTCGTCAAGCAAGCTGGCCATGCGCTCGGCAATAGACCGGGCTGCCAGTCGCCGCGGCTCCAGCATCAGAATTTTTTTCGCTGCAAGCCATGGCTCGTGGTAAAGTGCAAGCGGAAGCAAGGTACTTTTTCCCGCTCCGGGCGGAGCATTCACAACAAGGGTGTTTTCTTTCGTTAGCTTTTCCTGCACTTCAGGAATAATCTCCGTGACCGGCAAGTCAATTTTGTAGGGATCGAAGGGCAAGTATGTCGGGCGTTTTAAGTTTTATGTTTGTAGTTTAGACACTCAAAACTAAGAACTACAAACTGAGAACTAAAAGATCATGACACGAATAACAGTAAACAACAACGGATCATTAAAAATTGAAGGGGAAGACTTCCAGATAGTGGATAAAGATGGGAACCCGTACGGCTTGCAGGGCAGAACGGTGGTGTCGCTTTGCCGTTGTGGGCGTTCGGCCAACAAACCCTTTTGCGACGGCTCGCACAAAGGCCATTTTGAGCACGATACCACGGCTTTTGACCTGCCGCCGAAGAAGGTGTAAATTTGTATCTTTTTATAAATTAAGAATATGAGCGCAATAGTCATAAAGTCGGATTCGCCTTCAAACATCAAAATCCTTAAAGAGCTTGCAGAAAAGCTTGGAAGCAGCGTTGCCTCTATTAACGAAGAGCAAGCAGAGGATTTGCTGTTCGGTAAACTTATGGAATCTGAAAAGACCGGAACTTTGGTTGACCGTGACACCATTTTCAAGAAGCTGAACAGATTATCCAGCGAATGACGGTTGAATTTGATAAGTCCTTTGGGAAAGCTGTTACTCTTCTCAAGAGAATTCAAAAGTCAATTGAGAATATTGAATCAGCTACGTCTTTAGATTCGATTCTCAAGTGCAAAAAATTGATAGGCCATAAAACATTTTATCGTGTCAGAATAGGAGATTATAGGCTAGGCTTTGAATCAATCCGTCCTGGCACAGTCAGACTTATTACTTTTGCTCACAGAAAGGACATATATAAGGTCTTTCCATAAAGAAACTACTGACGTGAATAACGCAAAACGGTATCCGAGGCAGAGGCAATTGTAAAAGCTCAAATAGAGAAGCTGAAGGTGCTGCTTAATAAAACCGACGTTGCCAGCATAGAAGCCAAAAAGATTAAAGAAGAAATTGAAAAGCTAAAAAGGGAAAAGTAATGACCCTCATAAAAAAGAAGCTCGAGGCTTTCTCAAAAGATAAAAGCTAAAAGGCTACGCTACTCGTAGCCTTTTTTGTCGCAATTGCATGTCTTCTATTCTTTCAGAATCCTCATCGCGTAATTTTTGCCCTCTGAGCTTATCACCAGCAAGTAAACTCCTTCCGCCAGCTCACTGATATTCACTTCCAGCTTACCTGACACCTGCTGCATTGGTGCCACGCTTTTTACTCTTTGGCCCGAAACAGAAAAGATGTCTACAGTGCTTATACTGGTCTTATTTCCTGATTCGACTGTAAAAACGCCGGAAACAGGGTTGGGATAAACTTTCAGGTGTTTGTTCTCGCTTACATCGGGCAAACCCAGTGTTGGCGACACTTCAACCTCTTTTACGTCCGACAGCGTGCCTTCGCACTCATCTACCAATACCCGCACCGAATAGTCGGCACTTTCTACAACCAGGTATGTTTTTTCCGTAGCTCCCGTGATCGCAGTGCCATTTTTGTACCACTGGTTACCTGTTGCCGCACTGGAGGTGAGAAGTACACCATCAGATTGCTCGCTGGCCGTAATCGTAGGCTTGGAGGCAATAACGCAAAACGATTGACTAACGTCGGCGGCTGCAGAATATCCGCTGTTACCAGCTTGCTTCGCGGTTACGGTCACCTTTCCGGGGCCGGTAATCAGCAATTTATTTGTGCTTAGCGTTGCCGGGCCGGTCACACTGTAGGTTATCGCCAGGCCCGAAGAAGCTGTAGCAGTAAGAGGAACTTCGGTTGTAGTTTGCGGCACGTCGGCAAGAGCCGCAAAAGTAATAGTCTGACTGGATTTTAGCGGGAAAGCATATTTTCCATAGTAAAGGCTCTTGTCGTTACTGCCATTGGTGCGTGCCCAGCCGCCCACATACACCGCATTTTCGGATGGCACGTATACCGTTTTGTTGAAGAAATTTTCGTACTCGGCTTGATAGTCGTTTTTGTAAGTCTCAGTTACATTACCGTCTTTATCCAGCAAGATAAACGACATGCTTCCTGAAGCAACACCACTACTTCCGGCGAGAATGATCTTATCGTTAGGTGATACGTAAACAGTATGTGCTCTCCATGAATAGGAGTCGAGGTCTTTTAAATGTTTACTCCAGAGCAGCTGACCGGCAGACGATACCTTGGCCACCCGCGGCTGTGTTTCGGCTCCACTGATCACGATGTTTCCCTGCGAATCAAAACTCATGGAAGTAACGGCCATGCTACTGCCATCCGGTACTACATCCACCCGCCAAAGTTGTGCGAGTTGTGCGTTGAACTTCAGAAGCGACATGATGGAATTATGATCGGCATCCGCTAACCTTGCCAAGACATAAATGTTGTCGTTTTGGTCGGCCAGCAAGCTTATCAGTTCATCCTGACTGAAGGACCTTTCAGAATCAATTTTAGCTGACAACACCTGGCCGGTGGAAGAAACCGACCGCAGGTGAATATCGCGGCCATTGGCACCGGTGCCGGCATGGGTCACTCCATAAATGATATTGCCGTTATGCTGAATCAATCTTCTTTCCGTCCTGAAGTAGCCATACATGTCTACGTATAAACCAATCGCGATATTTCCCTGGCCCAAATCGACCGTCGAATTGGCGACCTCGCTGCCCGTAGCTGTAGCGTATGAAATAGCATGAGCAACACTTGTACTAGGGCCGGATGGTGCATCGCCATCAATGAGAAGGGTCACTTTGTCGTTTGCTACCACCATGTACTGGCTGTAGTCGTGTTTTGCGTCTGTCATCACCCGCCAGCGCTCAGTGCCCTGTGCATCAAAACTGATCAGGTTGTGTTCCTGTGCAATTGAGCCGCTCACACCCCCAAGGTACCTGTCGAGGCCGGCGGCTACATAAGCGTTGCCATTGCCATCTACGGCTATGGTCCAGGGCTCATCTTCGGGCTTTGACCAGCCTCCGTTGTTTACCACCGTTTTATAGTACCTCTCGTTGCCATCTTTGTCGGCACTTGTTACCACCACGTCGGTCACTCTGCGGTCGTCCACGGTTCTCGAAGCAAAACCGGTAGCATATATATTCCCCTGGCTATCAACGGCTATATCCACAATCTCATCATTGTTTTCCATGGCAATATGCTTCGCCCAAAGCTCGGTTATCTGTGTTACATCGGCACCGCCATTGCTGCCACCTTCTGTTACCTTAATGTGATTTGCCAGCAGGGTGGTATCTTTTTCCGTACCCTTCACAACAATGAGCTGGACATCGTATTCGCCGACGGCATTATAAGTGATTTCCGGATTTTGAAGGGTTGAAGTAGCGGGAGTACCTCCCTCAAAGGTCCAGCTCCACGAAGTTGGTGTGCCGGTTGAGCTATCGGTAAAAGCCACTTTGTCGCCAGGTGCTATGTTTTGGCTGCTGGCGGTAAAGCTTGCTTTTAGTTCATTGGAAGGTCCGCCTGCCTCTACAGTAATAAAGGCTTCCTTCGTTTTTGTGGCACTGGCGCCACCTTCGCCGGTCACTTCAAGTGTCACCTTGTACTGGCCCGCGGTAGCGTAAGTAACCACCGGACTTGCGGCTGTGGAAGTTGCCGGTGTACCTCCCTCAAACGTCCACGAATAGCCTGTTGGGGTGCCGGTACCCGAAAAGGAGAAAGTAACCTCAGCGCCCGGGGCGACGGTGGTAGGGGTTGCAGTAAAATCAGAGGTTAGCTCAGTAGTCGTTGGCGCGTCGAAACTGTACAGAATGTAGTCGGCAGTTACGCCGCCGTCCACCAAAATCCGCTCTCCCTGCCGGAACATCTTGCCCTCTCCTGTATAGGACTTTAAAAATTGGGGGCTTAGCGGATTGGTAACATCGAAAGCATAAAACGACACCACATCGCGCAGTAGTATCAGGTTTTTTTCTTCCAGGTAGAGAAGGTCAGCCCCGAAGCCAAAGCCGCCGGAAACATCATCAATATCCAGCACATTACTTTCGGTAACTGTTTGCCCGCTTACTGTTAATGTAATTAGGTTGGATGCACTTGACTGCCATGATACCGCAAAACCCAATGTACCAGCCTGGTTGAATTGCATGTCATACAGTTCGCCTGTCACACTCTGCTTCGGGCCTACTGTAAAGGTACCATCATTGCCTATCGCCACATGACGAAGGTCGTTGTTATCGAGCCATGCATTATTGGCATCAATCACTTCCAGACCATCTATGCCAGAAAGAATAGTGCCCGTAAAACCGTCGCCGAAACCATCAACAATAAAGATGTTATTCGGATCGCTTACGTCCAGTGTCATTAGATTAAAGGTACCTGCAGCACAAAAAAGATAGTTGCCAACCTTTTGGCGAATTCCTGTTACCTTGAAATTTTTGCCATCATAGGGAAAGGTGAGATAAGAACTGACGATCACCGGCGCCTCAGGATTCGAAACATCCATGACAACTAGTGTTTTGTCATCTCCCGGATTAACACCAGAGCCAATATAGAGGGTGGTTCCGTCCAGCACCATTGAAAAGGGCTCAAAATGAAACCCAAAATTATTTATTAAAACCGTTTGGGGCGACGACGGATTCGAAATATCTATTACAGCATACCTGTCCTCACCAAGGTTATCAACAGAGAATATGTAATTGTCAATCAATATGCCATTGCTGCCCCCGTAGTCGGCAATATTAATTTCCGCAATCTTGTGAAGTTCCTGGGAGTATGCTGCGTAGCCAAGCAGCAAAACTAAAAAAGAAGGTAGAAGTCTAAACATCGGCAATTTTTACCGAAAATTAGTACGCGAGCCTTGCGATCGCAATACCTTAAAATAAGTATTTATCCGACAGAGTCGTTCAACTAAGCCAGGTAGAAGAAAAGGCCTAAATTGTACGGGATATATCGAAGTCGGCCGTTGGTTGTATCCAAGAAACTGATGATATCGGCCAACCACAAACTATATTGATTTTAGCATCAAAAAGTCACGCAGTGGTATCTGTTCAGGTCCATGTAACGACTAAAAGAGCTGCTATATGCCGACGTATCCTCCCTCAGCAATAATGACCAGCGCCTGCAAGCACAAACGGAAGTAAAATAAGGCCGCTAATCCCGCTTTTCTGCGAATTTTAACTAAGTAGGTGACTT
>CBFGTI010000170.1:0-11943 GCA_965651695.1 uncultured Imperialibacter sp.
GTTTACTCATCTCTCAGCGCATCAATTGGATTGGCCGTGGCAGCCGTTATTACCTGCCCGCTAATACTCACAAATGAGACAACAACCAGTAAGGCAATTGGCAGAAGCACTGCGCTGAGGCTAACCGATGTTCTCAAAACGTAGCTTTCAAGCCACTTGTGCATCACCAGATAAGCCACCGGTGATCCCACAAGAACAGCAATTGCAATCTGGCCAAAATAGCCTCTGCAAAAGAGTGCAATGATATTTAAGACCGATGCGCCGAATACTTTTCTGATGCCCACCTGCCTTCTTTTTTTCTGCCCTATAAACATTGACATACCGAGGAGCCCAAGGCAGGCTATGAAAACGGAAATACCCGTAAAAACGCTAAACAACTGCTTGAATTTAATATCAGCCTCATACGCTCCGTTGAACCGCTCGTCCAGGAAAAAGTATTCGAACACCTGATCGGGGTACACGTCGTTCCAGATGCTTTCTATTTGCGCAACGTGCTCCCTTATTCCCTGGTAATTGGCATAGGCAGCGGAATCAATTCTAATGGAGATATGGCCCCTGGCCGGATTATATTCAAAGGTCATAGGTTGAATTTCCTCTTTAAGCGAGTTTTGATGAAAGTCCTCAACAACCCCAAGTACCGTCAGAATTTGGTCGTTTTCCGGAATGGTAATCTTTTGGCCAATGGCTTCTTCAGGTCTTGAGCAACCCATCGCTACAGCAGTGGACCTGTTGATGAGAATACTTCTCCTATTGCTCCGGAATCCGCCCGTAAAGTCCGTTCCTGCTATGATTTTCGCGCCATAGTAGCTCATATAGTTGAGGTCGACGCCCATAAGATAGGCGCTTACGGGCGTGATCCTTCCCTCCACGCTGAAATAGATGTCCTGCCCGTTACCTTCTCCCGGAACTTGCGTAGATGAGGTGACACCGCGGGCAAAAGAAAGATTAGCGACGCTTTCTTTGAAGGTCTGTAGTCTTTTCAATTTGTCCATCCATCGCTCAGAATGATCCTTCGCAGTTTTAACAACCAGCGTTTGGTCCAATCTTATCCCCAGGTCCTGGCCCTTCATGAAATTCATTTGATCGGAAATGACAAATATTCCGGTGATCAGAATAACCGAGATGCTAAACTGCAACACCACCAGCACCTGCCGGAAACCTATCCCTCTTGTTTTATCCAGCACCTGTCCTTTAATGGAACGAGCCGGGTCAAGCGCCGACAACGCCAGCGAAGGGTAATAAGAAGCAATCAATACTCCCAAAAGGAAAAAGGAAAAAAATATCCAATTGACGGGTGTTGGGTCATTGAAAAGTGGAAGTATTCTGCCTCCGGTATACGTGTGCAAAAATGGATAAAGAAGCCAGACGATCAGGGCGGCCATGCCCATAGCCAGTAGATTGATCGCCATCCCTTCAAAAATAAACTGACGCACTATGTCTCCTCGTGTGGAACCAAGCACTTTTCTGAGACCGGCCTCCCTGTGGCGGCTGAGAGCCTGTGCACTGGTTAGATTTATAAAATTGATCCAGGTGATCAGCAAAATAAATAGCCCTACAATCGCCAGCATTACCTCCATATCGGAGAAAAGTGGCGCCCCCACCGGAACAAGGCCGATGCTGACCGTTCGCTGATCGCCCTTCAGTTGATCGAGCCGGTTGATATCGTCTGTCATTTTTGTGGCGAGGTCATCCCTGGCCGCGCCATCTCTCAGCAGCAAGTAGGTATCGTAAGCAGCAAAATCCCACGCATCCTGGTGGGAATGCCCCACGCTGGACTTGAGAAAATCAAATTGAAGGCTTGAATACACCGGCAGATCTTCGATCACTCCTGTTACGTGGAGCGTCTCTTCCTCCCCCCACCCGGTAGTTGTTTGCATTGTCCTTCCCAGCACCTGGATGCCATTAAAATATTTTTCCGCAGTGGACCGGGTGATCACAACAGAACCGGGCTCCAAAAGTGCAGTGGCTGGATTTCCCTGGATAAACTGGAACGAAAACATCAGGGTGAAATCCGGAGCGACCGACGCAATTCTTCTTTCGTTAAATTTCACGAGCCCCCGCCTGTCGTCAAGGACGGCAACTTTCATTTCAACCTCATGGTGGTAAAGACTCGCCAAAACGACCTCGGGATATCGCTCTTTGGCCATCGCCGCTGTTGCACTGTAGGTGCTGTGTTGGTAGCTGGTGGGCACGCCGTTTCTGGCCTCGGTCTGGTCGATAAGCACCAACCGGTCCCTGTTGGCATGAAACTGGTCGTAGCTGAATGTGAAGCCAACATACTTTGCGAGCAGCAATGCAGCCACCATTCCGATCACCAGCCCCGAAAGGTTGATGGCTGAAAAAGCCTTATGGCGAAGCAGGTTTCTGTGGGTAATCTTCCAGTAATAAATAATCATCGCCCGTCTCTCTAAATTATCCCGGTCAAAAGGTCTGACAATTCCCGGCCGGAAAAGCTTTACAACGTCGACGGTAAAAAGCCATTTCGCTGCTTTCCCATCATCCATCCTCCTCTCAAACCGCTCCAGCAAATCCCCCTCAATGTCCTCCACGTAATCCGGATGACAAAACCAGCGGAAGAAGCGGAGGGGGAGTTTGGGAGGGGTGGTGGGCTTATTCATACCTGAGTGAATCAACGGGGTTTCTCCTGGCTACCGAAACCACCTGAAATGCTACGGTTGTCAAACCAAGCGTAAATAAAAGTACTGAGGCTATAAGCAGAACATCAATCCCGAAAGCTACCCTGTTTGGGATGCTGTCGAGCCAAAGGCTGTTAATGTAAAAGCTCAGCGGGGCAGCTATAAATATCGCAATGAGCACAAAGGCTACGTACGATTTGCCCAGCAGAAAGGCCAGCGTACTCACTCTCGCACCCAGCACCTTGCGGATGCCGATCTCTTTCGTTCGCCGCTCTGTGTTGTAGACGGCCATTCCCAGCAGTCCAAGGCAGGAAATAACAATAGCTAAAAATGCGATGAATCCGACTACGGTGGCCAGATCTCCCAGCCAGTAATTAGCCATTGCAAGGCTTTCGTCATAAAAGTAGTAGCTCATCGGGTGGAGCGGATCTATTTCACGCCATTTTGCCTCCAGTTTGGCCAGTGTCTCGTGAATATCGCCTCCGGCCAGCTTTACATTTAAGTAGCTGAAGTCCTCCGGATGGTACCAGTACACCAGCGATTTGTCTCCTTCACCTGAGATGGGAGATTGGAAGTTAAAATCACGAATTATTCCCACGATCTGAAAAGGCTGCTCAATTCCGGCAATGGTAACAGGCCAACCGATCGCTCCGTGGTTATTGCTGAGACCCAATTCTTTTACCGTGTATTCATTCACAAGCACCTGCTGCTGAGCAGAGGACCGGGCTTTCAGGTTACTTCCAGCAACAATCTGCAGTCCCAGCGTCTCAACCAGGTTGGGGTGTATGCTCTGAAATTCAATCTTAAAAATTTCGCCCCCAGGCAACTCTATGGCCCGGCCGTAGGAATTGGGCATAGCGGGTATCATCTGGCAGGCTGAAACGCCCGCAACACCCGGCACCGCATTTAATTCGGCCATAAGCAATTCGTGATCATTTCCCTGCAAGCTGATGTTAACCACGTTGTCTACATCCATCCCGTAGTCGAAGTCGACAAAATGACGAAACTGCCTGGCAATGAGCATAGCTGACACAATGAAAAGGAAGGTGAGGGCAAATTGTGAAACGTTAAGCACAGCCCTCAGGCGGGATTTCCCTGCCCGCAAATGGTCGGCTCCCTTCAGCACCACAGCGGGCGCAAACCGCGACAACACCAGCGACGGATAAAGACCAGACACCAAGCCAACCATCACCGAAAAGCCAAGGAAAAAGAAGTATACCTGCAGATTCCCCGACAGGTCGAGGTCGAGATGGCTGATCACCCAAAGGTTACTGAAGGCCGGTTTTACGAGCAGCAACAGAATATTGGCCAACAGTACTGCAAAAAGCGAAGTAAATACAGACTCGACGAGGAATTGGGTAATTACATTCCGCCGCAAGGCGCCGTTTACTTTCCGCACGCCAATTTCTTTTGCTCTGGTCACAGCTCGGGCAATGGACAGGTTGGTGTAATTTAAGCTGGCCGACAGCAGTACTACCACTGCCAGCAAACCCAGAAAATAGTAGGCCTGCACCGGCAACCCCAGCGAAATGGGGTTGCCAAGGAAATCGCCCAGCACTACTTCGTCAAGTGTCTGAGCGATCAGCCTCCGGCCGTCCAGTTCAGTATGTTTGCCGGTTACCTCGTCCAGCGCCGTCTGAAATGCAGCAAAATCGGCCCGCTCGTTCAGCAAAACATAAGTATAGCTGTGCGAATGGTTGTTCCAATCGGCGGAATGGTCCGGAGCCAAACGCTTCTGATACAAAGCAGGCAACGAAGCCGCCGACATCAGCACATCAAACTTCAGGTGTGTATTGTAAGCTGTCAGATCTACTACACCTGTGACAATGAAACTTCCCCACGCCTCGCTACGCTGGCCGGTTTCGGTGCCAAGCTGAATGTCGATATGATCAAGACCGCGGCCCATGAAACGCACGGTCTTCCCCAAAGCACTTGTTTCGTTGAAAAGTTTTCGGGCCAGATCCGATGATATTACCACAGCGTTAGGCTCAGCCAGGGCACTTCCTTTTTCTCCCTCAGCAAGCTCGAAGCTGAACACCTCGAAAAAAGCCGGATCGGCAAAAAAACCTCTGACCTCAGCCACAGCAGGTTTTCCTTCCTGATCGAAAACCATATCGCCCCCCACCCCTCTCACCAGCCGGGTCGCCGCATTTGCGATTGGGTACTCCGACAGCATTTCTTCGGCTACCGGCATGGGGCAAGAGGCATTGCGTTTTGCCGAATGCGCCATCTGTGTAACCACTCTGAAAATATTCTCCCGGTTTGCGTGAAACTTATCCCTTTTATACTGCCCCGCAAGCATAAGAATAATGAGCAGGGAGACTGTCATGGAAACGGCGAGGCCGAAGATGTTGATGAAAGAGAAGGTCTTGTACTTCAGGATGTTGCGGATCCCTACTTTAAAATAATTTTTGAACATACCGTATTGATTAAGTTTTTGACTTCCTTCTAGCGGGCGAATAATCCCCGACCTGAACAGCAACAAAATGTCCCACGCAAAAAGCCACCGCGCTTGCGGGACGCCCCGTTCCTCCATCCTCTTCTCAAACCGCTCCAGCAAATCCCCCTCAATATCCTCCACATAGTCTGGATGGCAGAACCAGCGGAAGAAGTGCAAGAGAAAAGCCGGTGGTTGGGAGGTTTTATTCATCTCTCAGAGATTGTATTGGGTTGCTCAGTGCTGCTTTTATGGCCCTGAATCCTGTGGTGGCAATGGCTATCAGCAATGCCAGCGCGGTAGCCACCAAGAATGGGCCAGCGCCGATGGATATTTTGTACACAAAGCTTTCGATCCAGTTGTTGGCAAAGTACCATGTAAGCGGCCAGGCTATGACGCTGGCGATTAGCAACAGAATTACAAACTCCCTGATCAGCAGCAAGGTAACATTGCCCACAGAGGCCCCCAACACTTTTCGTATTCCTATCTCTTTTTGCTTGCGCTCTGCCGTAAAGGAAATAAGGCCGAAAGTACCCAAACAGGCTATAATGATGGCCAACGCCGTGAAAATGGTGAAGACCTGCGCAAATTTGGCTTCGGCCACATACTGTCGCTCAATGTCCTCGTCTACAAACGTGTAGGAGAAGTCTCTGTTGGTTACAAACTTCGAATAGGTGGATTCTATATGTGCCAGCGCGGCTGGGGTATCCCGGTTTTCGATTTTCACGTAAGCCCAGTTGAGCCGGTCGGAGGAAAGAATAAAAATAGTAGGAGGAATTTCGCGGTGTAGCGATTCGAAATGAAAGTCCTTGAGAAGTCCGACTACGTTGTATCTCTGTCCATCCAACTCTAGCCACTTGCCGAGAGGTTCCGTCCACTCAAGCTGTGCTGCTGCTGATTCGTTGATGAGAATAGACGAGCCGGGGTCAGAGGGAAAATTCCTGGAAAAATCCCGGCCTTCGGCTATTTCTGCCTCAACTGTTGAAAGGAAATCCATATCTACCCGGATGATCTTCATGGTCTTTCTTACCTCATCGTCTACCACTTCATCCTGCGCTTTGTAGGGTGTGCTGTTGGAGATCCACCCTGGCATTTTCATGTTGGAAGTGCCAACCTTTTTGATAGAGCTATTGGTATAAAGCTCGCTTTTAAAGGTTTCAAGCTGCGCCCTGTCCATGGTTTGCAAAGGCACAGAAACCAGCATTTCTTTGTTGATTCCCAGCTCTTTGGTTTTCAGAAACTCCCACTGCTGAAATACAATGCTAAGTGCTGCGATCAGGCCAATCGAAATAACAAACTGCAAAACGACGAGACCTTTTCGGAACAAAAAGCCGGATTTCGCGGTACTGCCACTTCCTTTCATGGTGTTGAGTGGTTTGAAAGATGAGAGTACGAGTGCCGGATAGGCGCCTGAAAGTAAGCCAATGACCAGCAGGGAGATAAAAAGGGTAAACAATATTTCCGGACTGAAGAGCAGGCTGCGGGAGATTTCTTTGCCTGCAAACTGGTTGAATGACGGAATAAGTATAAAAGTAAGCACCAATGCAATTGACACGGCCAGGAAGGTCATAATGAACGATTCCGTTAAGAATTGGCCCACAAGCTCGCCTTTTTTTGCTCCCAGCACCTTGCGCATGCCTACCTCTCTCGCCCGCCGGAGCGAGCGTGCAGTAGTGAGGTTCATGTAGTTGACACAGGCTATTACCAGTATAAAAACGGCTATCACAGAGAAGATGTAGACCTGGCTAATGCTGCCATTCGGCTCTATTTCGAGCCCGTTGTTCGACTCGAGATGGATTGACAGCAGCGGTTGAAGAAACAGCTTAAAATTTCCGGTATTAAAAAACTCCATGTTAGTATTAATGAAGTCGGGGAACCGCGCTTCAATAGCCGTAGGAGCAACCCCGGGTGCGGTTTTAATGTACAGATACTGGGAATCCCACCCTACATTGGTAAAAAGTGACTCAGGGGCGATTTGCCGGAGTGTTTCACCCGAAATGAGAAAGTCAAAATGAAAATGGGAGTTGGGTGGCATGTCTTGCATCACCCCGCTTACCTGTAGCTGAAAGGCGCCGTCGCTTATCTGAAACACTTTGCCCATTGGCTCGTCGGTGCCAAAGTATTTAACTGCGGTAGATTCCGAAATTACCACCTTGTTTGTCCCTTTCAGCGCATCGAGCGGGTTGCCCTGCACAAGAGGAAAGCTGAAGACCTCAAAGAAGTTTTCATCAACAGTCGCTACTCTGGTTTCATATATTTGCTTGTCGCCATATTCAAAAATATCCTCAATGGTACCAATCCGCACCAGCTGCTCTATCTCCCCGAAATTGGTTTTAATCATTTCGGCGGTTTTCCAGGCATTGGTAGAGTAAGGCTCCCACTGGCCCTGGCGCATATAGGCGGATGCAATCCGGTATATCCGCTCGTTATCCTTGTGAAGGGTGTCGTAGCTAAGCTCATCACGTATGAAGAGGTAGATGATTAAACAACAGGTAAAGCCAAGCGCCAAACCCGAGATGTTGATGAGACTGTACGACTTCTCTCTACCAAACACCCTAAAAGCGATTTTCATGTAATTTCTTAACATACCACTACGATTAAATAGGTGATTATATCCTCCAAATGGCCGCATTAAAGCCGGCCTGATTAGTTTCAATACATCAAAAGCAAAACTTCTCTTCGCCTTTTCCCTCCCGGCTTCCTCCGCCCTCTTCTCAAACCGCTCCAGCAAATCCCCCTCAATATCCTCCACATAGTCCGGATGGCAGAACCAGCGGAAGAAGCGGAGAGGGAGTTTGGGCGGACGGTTTGGTTTATTCATAACTGATTCAGTTCCTTGCACACTTTAGTAATGCTTTCCACTACACCTTTTAAGTCTTTTTCGACCTCTGAATTTGTGAACCGTAGCACACGTATTCCGTATCCGTTTATTTCTTCGGTTCTCGCCAAGTCATAAGCGGACTGTTCCTTCTCCAGATGATACTCACCATCGATTTCAATTACCAATTTTAGTTTGTGGCAGTAGAAGTCAGCCACAAATACATCGAGCGGATGCTGAGCCTTAAATCGAAATCCGAGAATTTTGTTGGATTCAAACTCCTCCCACAGGATTTTTTCGCATTTCGTCTGTTTGTTACGAAGCAGTTTTGCATTTTCAAAAATTTCCGGATTAGCTCCGTGAAAAATTTGTCTTTTGTCTTTCATAACGACTCACGTGTTATTTCATTAGTCACAATTTTCAGCCTTGGTTTACCCCTGAACCCTAAAGGGAGCCAAGGCTGAAAAGTGACAGGGGATAATGTTTATGACCTTGATTTCACTTGAAACTATTGACTTTATACAAATGAAGGCGATGAAATAATTTGCTCCCTTTAGGGTTGCCGACGTGGAACGGGGTAAACAAATTATTTCATCGCCACTCAAACTCCTGATCCCTTCAAAGCCACCTCCGGTATAGCCCTCCACAGCGCCATCCGTTGCTCCTTCATTTCTTCCATGGCTTTTTTGCCGTACTGTGTCACACTGAAGTACCTTTTCCGCTTTCCTCCTCTCACCTGTGTGGCTTCTCCAAATTCGGAAGTTAAAAAGCCTTTCTGCTCCAGCCGCCTCAGCACCGTTTGCAATGCACCTATACTTACCTTGCGGTTGAGCCGCTTCTCCATTTCTTCAATAATGGCAATGCCGTAGGCCTCTCCGTATAGTACAGCCACTGTCAAAAGCACTAGCTCTTCAAATTCGCCCAGTTGATATTTTCCCATTGGTTCCTATATTTACCTTAAACGTAGTTAATATAATCTTAAAACTCAAAGCTTACTCAAAAATAATTTACCTTAATTGTAGTTTATATTAATACAGTCCACCAAAGAGGTGCTTTCCTTCTTTCCACAAAAAAAGCCTCAGCATTCCGCCAAGGCCTGTCACTGATTACAAACAACCGATCACGGATAAACCGCAGCTTACCCTCTCCTTCTCTTCATGGCCTCCGACTTCCTCGCTCTCACATCGAGAGTAATGGTTTCCGTTACGCCGTTAATTGTAACAGTTGCTTCGTTATCGCACTCGCCGTCTCCAAAATCAGTAACGATCGCAACACCTTCAGTTGTGGTTTCAACCGTGCCTGAAACCGGGAAGAAATAGCCCTGCGCCAAACACCGCCTCTTAAACACCAGCGGATCGGTAACCAGGCTGCTATATTCTTCACCAGCTCTTGTCAGTCCTTCCGCCGACCCCTCCACCCTCGATTCATCCTGGGCAGGATTTTCAGCCCTTACCCAGGTGCGGGTGTGGTCTGAGTTGCGGGTAGCAAATGTACCGTCGGGCCAGGTAAGCCGGCCGTCGATCACTTCCACTCTAAACTGCGGCGAGCTGTTGGCATCAACGGTAATGTTGGTGACCTTGCGGGTTCCTTCAATTCGTACACTGTCTATATAAAAATCCTCGAAGGTAACAGTGCGGCTGGCACCCGGCACATAGCGGTGGTCAGTATAGCTAATTAAAATTTTACCTGACCTGGTTCTGCCACCCGGCCCTTCACAACCGTCACCATAATCAATGGTTACAGTTTTGTTTTCCCGGTCGTGCGTCACCACGGCACATTCCAGCAGCGGGTCCTGAAAATACTTGCCACCGTCGGCCGGCTCGTAGTTAATGCCGGCTTCCACAGAATTATCCACATCTTCAAAAGCCACGTCCATCGAGGCTTCGGTGTCTACCGTAACATCATCAAAACCTACGGCAGATTCAATGCCGTCGTCTTCTTTTCCGCAGGATGCAAGGTAAGCAATGCTACTTCCGGCCACCAGCACCAGGGCAATTCTCTTTAGCGTTTTCATTTCATTGTTGGTTTTGTGGAACTCATTTACGCAGGCTTTGATGCTTGCAGGAAGCAATGGTTTAACAACCTGCTAAAATATTTATTGAAATGTGCACCTAAGCGTTATTTTTGCCTATGCTGGCTTCTAATCGATTGTATTAGCTGCTCGATTTTCCAACAGCCGTTTCACTGCCATATTGCCATTATGAAAACTCATACTACCAATTACTTCAACACTTTTATTGAAATAGCAGAAGACTGTCCCGTTGCAAAAGGCGAGGTTCCTCCCGTGAAAGGTGACGCCAAAACTCTGGCTAATATCCAGTTCGAAGCGGTGAGCCGCAACCCCTACAAATTTACTTCCGACGACGTGCTGTTTCAGTGCTTTGCCGAAAAAAATGACCTGGCCGAAAGCGAGCTGACGGCGGCGCGACAGCAATTCTTTTCAAAGGGGCAGCCATGTTTTCGCTCGTCACCACTCACCAAGCGGTACGGATGGGGCGTGCATAGCAACGAAGATGGAAAAATAGCCTTGTTTGCAGCCGGCACACCCGAGTACGAAAAGCTGGCCGCCGACCCGAAATTGAAGGTGGTGAAAGCGATGCGGTCTAAGAGGGCGTGAATCAGCACCACACACTGGTACCTTGCTGAAATCATTTTCGCTGGTTTGAAAAATCACTAAACCTTCTCTACAATTTTACGTCTGTAGCTGAGGCCGGGGCGATTTCCTGATACCCGTAAGTCGCTTCGGTATTTTTTTATTTTCTACCATGTTAGCTGCCGCCGTACTAAAAGGACTTTTTCCTGTTGACAAGTATTTTTTCTATTCATTCATTTAAAAATTAACTGTTTTATGAAAATTAAGTTTGGCCGATTCCTTTTGTTGGGAATGTCGTTATTTTTTGCTGCCTGTGGTACTGACAACACGGACGACGCAGTTGATCCGATAGAAACGGAGAGCTTTGAAATTGCTATCGGAAACAGCGAGCCTGTTGCATTTACCGGATCCTCTATGAAAATCGGTGAAAACACCTATCAGCTCTCAGGCAACGCCGACAACGACTCCGGCTTGTCTGTTACCTTCATGTGGCAGGCCGATGAGCCCACCGGCACCTTTAGCTGGGATGCTGTGCTCGAAAGCAACAACACCGGCACATGGATGCTGATGGCAAACAGCAATTTGACAAGGTCGTATTACAGCTATGAAGCCGAAGACGGTGAAATAAACACCAACAGCACCGGCAGCCTGGTGATTGAGAAATTTGGCGCTGTAGAAGGGTACGTAGAAGGCTCTTTTGAGCTAGACAACGCCTTCTTTTTAGAAATAATTGGCAGCGAGGTAAGAAAAACCAACGTGAAAGTGGTTGGAAGCTTTAAGGTGAAAAGGGA
Source organism: uncultured Imperialibacter sp. (assembly GCA_965651695.1). Taxonomy (GTDB): domain Bacteria; phylum Bacteroidota; class Bacteroidia; order Cytophagales; family Cyclobacteriaceae; genus Imperialibacter. Next base: position 11,276 of record CBFGTI010000170.1, read on the forward strand.
GCTTTAAGTACTCGCAGACATCAACCCAAAAACGGAAGGTGTGCAATTGTTGCATCTTCCGTTTTTTTTATACTCAGCCTCAGAACCTCCTCACGATAGCGATATTGAACAACAGCGAGCACCGACGTGGCCCCTGTTGAAAATACTTTCCAGACTCCAAACAGCACCAGTAAGTTTTTTGCAGTGCTTTCAGAGCTCCGAAAGTGGTCCGAAATTCTTTTCGAACCACTACCAAAGCTCTTATCGCGCAATAGAAAACATTTTGAATCACTTTCGATGCTTCAGTTGAGTATCAAAACGTTTTCTGGCCCACTACCAAAGCTCCAATAGTGCGAAACAAAACTTCTTGAACCACTTTTAGAGCTTCAGTCGGACAAAACAAAGCTTGTTCTCGCGAAACGAAGCTCTCGGTGAGCATCAAAAAGTTTTTTGCAGCCCAACTGAAGCTCTGATTAGAGTTCGGAAAGCCTTCTGGAGATAATTGCTGCTCCTGCAGCCTACTTCGCCGAGCAGTTAAACATCCACTGTACGCCAAACTTGTCGATGCAGCTACCGAAATAGTCGCCCCAAAACATATCCTGCAGCTCCATGGTTACTTTACCTCCGGCTGAAAGCGCATCAAACAGCTTCCTGGTTTCTGCCTTTGTATCCGGCTCCAGGTTGATGTA
>CBFGTI010000171.1:0-11880 GCA_965651695.1 uncultured Imperialibacter sp.
GCATGAGAATGACTGTAATGCTATAATTTCCTTCCCATGCTTAGTTGCTAAGCGCCGCACCATTGGTTCACTGTGGTGTGCTTTTTCACATTCTATTCTTTTCATTTTAAATAGTTGAACCAGGCTTCGTTGGCCAACATCTGTTTGTTGGGCTTCGAGGCTTAAAACAGTAATATTATGGCAGATACGCTCAATAAACAGCAAATCGGACAATTCATCACTGATGGGTTTGTTCGGATAGATAATGCATTTTCTTCTGAAGTTGCCGATGCGGTTTCGGATATCTTATGGCGAGACATTCCGTTCGACAGGTCAGACCCCGCATCGTGGACTGAGCCGGTCGTTCGGCTGGGAATGTACGCACAGCCACCTTTTGTAGACTCGGTAAACACGCCGGTGCTGCACAGCGCTTTTGACCAACTGGTTGGGGCAGACAAATGGATCCCCTGCCGCAGTGTGGGCACATTTCCCGTGAGGTTTCCGTGCAGCAAACAACCCAACGACACGGGCAAACACGTGGATGCAGGCTTTCCTGGCGACGACCCGGCCAATTATTTTGAGTGGCGTGTAAACGTGAAATCGAAGGGGCGGGCTTTGCTAATGTTGGTATTGTATTCTAACGTGGGCGCTAACGATGCACCTACCGTTATTTATAAAGGGTCGCATAAGGACGTGGCAAAACTGTTGCTCCACGAGGGCGACGCAGGCCTTTCGTTTATGACCCTGGCCAATAAGCTGGACGAATTGCCGCAGCGTGAGGCAGTTTTTGCCACTGGCAGTGCCGGCACCGTTTACCTGTGCCACCCGTTTCTGGTGCATTCGGCGCAGGCGCACAATGGCCACACGCCTAAAATAATGGCCCAGCCGCCACTGCTGCTCCGGGGCGAGCTGTCAATTGCCGACTCGCCCGGCGGCTATGCGCCGGTAGCGGAGGCTATTCGCCTGGCATTGGGCTGGTGAAAAAGTTGAGAGCAAAAAGGGGCTGCCGGTTTGGCGGCCTCTTTTAGTTTTTGCCGACAAAGGCTTTCCACTGATTTACAAAGTCCTCTTCGGAGGTCTTCAGCACATCCAGCACTTGCTGCTTTTTCGAAAACTTCAGGATTTCGAACAGGGTGTCCCTGCCGTACTGCTTGTCGATAAACATCACCACCGACCCGGAAAGCCCGTACCGCGATTTGCCTTTCCAGTAGTCGTCAAGCGAAGCCGGTGCTTTGTTGTCTGTTACCAGCTTTTTTACCTCCGCCATACGGCCGTTATCCAGCTGGCCGGAGGCATACGTGGCAAATCCCTCCACCAGCCAGTCGAGGCCCTCCGTTTGGGTGAAATCCGGACTGGCATTGTGCTGGCCGTGAAAAACATGGAATAGCTCATGTGTTAGCAACTGCCGGGTTTTCTCCTTTTCCGAATAGCGGTGTTCGCAGGCTTCAGTTTCCCATCTGGCTGGCGAAATCATGTTCATTTGATAGCCCTCGCCACTTGCCACCATCCAGCACTCTGAGGCGAAATCGGGCATATTATAGGCCTTCTGGAGCACTTCGTCCCACGACTTCCGGCACGGGTGAACAGTTACTGTGAAGCTTTTGGGAAACGGCGTTTTGAAAAAAGCTTCCGCCGCATTTATGCCGCTGATAAGCATTTCCTGGTATTCCTTATTGAACTCCTCGTCCTGGCTGGTGTACCTGTACTCAAATTTCGGAAGCTTTTCCGTTGTCCAGTCGCCGGTGCAGTCCTGGTCCGAAGGTGCGGCCAGCAGGAGCAGCAATGTGATTTTTCCGATCATCGTTATGCTATTTGCCCGTGAGACGCTACTTGTTCAGGCGCAGTTACAGGCAAATCGCGGTTTTGAGGAGGAGCGACACCGCAGACCACACAGCCGGCGAGGGCAGCTTAGTAAATACAGGCTTGCCCTTGCCCGATCGGTAAAACGGAGGCTATAACGTCTTCTCTCACTTTGTTATCGTAGAGTTTTTCAATGGCCCAGCCAACCAGGTCCACCGCTGCCAAACAGCCGGCCGCCGTGCCAATGTTGCCGTGTGTTACCAAATGTTTGTCTTCAAGCACTTCAACACCATAGCTCCTCAAGGCTTCAAATGCAGTGGGATAGGTTGTTGCCGAAAGCCCATTCAAATGCCCCAGAGCGGCTATAATTAAAGCCCCGGAGCACATGGAGCAAATGATCTGTGTTTGCGGGTTTAGTTTGAACCGGGCAAGATACGAGTTGTCCTTCACAACGATTCTAGTGCCGGGCCCGCTGCCAAAAAACACCAGGTCGGCGTCGTTACACTCTTCAACAAGGCCGTGGGTTGCCAGGTCGAGGCCACACACCGATTTGTGCGTTGGTTCGGTGCCAACGATTTTTACCTGAAACCCGCTGTCGCGAAATTTGACCCGGTTGAGTAAGTCCCAGGCCAAAAAAATGTCGATGTCGGTGAATTTGTCGAATGCTACTATTACAGCTTTTTTCATTTAAAAAAATTTTCGGTTATAAGTCCGTTTTCGCAGGGCTTGGTTGCCACGGAATATTTACGAACATTGCGTCAACCTGATCGTCGGTTATAGAAATTTTTTTCCAATTTAAGCCGGCTGTAATCAGTTACAGCGCCTCAATCACCTTATGCTTCATGGCATACAGCACCAGCCCGGCCGTGTTTCTCGAATTTGTTTTTTGCAGCAGGTTGTTCCGGTGCCCATTCACTGTTTTGGGGCTGATAAAAAGTCGCTCCGCGATTTCTTCAGTAGTCAGCTGTTTGCACACCAACTGCAGTATTTCTATTTCACGTTTTGTGAGCTCGCTGCCTTGTATGTTGAACTTCGGTGTTTTTTTGTGCTTATTCGCCATGTTTTGCTGAATGGCCCTCAAGGTTCGCTCATTGATGTACAGCCCTTTGTCAACCACTGCCTTTATGGCATCCCGCACTTCATTCGGATCGCTGTCTTTTACCAGGTACCCATGGGCACCGTGTTCTATCAGCTCGGCTATGAAGTTTTGGTCGTCGTGAACAGACAGTACAATAATCCGCACCTCCGGAAAATGTGCCAGCACCGCATCGGTTACGTCCACACCGGTAAACTCTTTGCCCTCATGTGCCGGTAGCGATAAGTCGACCAGCAGCACGTCGGGTAATTCGGGGGCCTGGGTCAGTTTCTCAACTACGGAGTGTCCGTCGGCCGACTCGAATACGACTTCGAAATCGGGGTAAGCTGAAAGGATCGACTTTATTCCTTCTCTGAAAAGCTGCTGGTCTTCAACCAGCCCGATGCGAATAGTTTGCTCCATTTATTATGCAGTTTTTAGCGGAATCGACACCCGGCAGGAGAACCCCGCATCCGCCATAATTTCCAGCGTGCCGCCCAGGGCATTTACCCTTGCCTCAAGGCTTTTTAACCCCAGCCCACGGCCTGCTTTGGCATTCAGCCCCTTTCCGTTGTCGGTGTAGGCCAAAGCAAAGCTGCCGCTGTGGCCGCCAAGGTCGATATGGATGGTGCTGGCGCCTGCGTGTTTGATGGTGTTTTGTATCAGCTCCATTGTGATGCGGTAAACCGACACTTTAACCTCCCACGACATGTCGGGCAGCTCAGCCGCCGAATGCAGGTGAAGTTGCAGGTCGTTTGTTTGGTTAACCTGCTCCTGAACCGACTGCAGGGTTTTCAAAAGGCCATACCTTTCCAGCATCGGCGGCATTAGCTGGTGGCTGATTTTGCGCATCGAGCTTAGCGCGTTCTCGGTAATGGACCTGATGTTCGCCAGGCTGTTCTTCATAGCGGGACTGTCGGCAGCTGCATCGTTTTCGGCTTTTACAAGCTGCATGCGGGCGATCGACAAGGCCGCACCCAGCTCGTCGTGCAGGTCTTGTGCTATCCGCTTTCGCAGTTCCTCCTGTGCATCAATGCTCGATCTCAGCAGCTCCTGCTGATGTTTTTGGCGCAGCTCTTCCTGCTTTATTTGCTGGCGAAACAGGTTCTTCTGAAAATGCTGGTTTAGCAACACCACACCCAACGCAATAATGAATACTACGGTAATCAGAGGTAAAAAAACATCCAGAAAATTCAGCTCTTTGAACTCTTCCATAGTCCCACGCTTAGGCATGCGTACATCACGGTCGAAAAAAGTGTATGCATAGACCACACAATTTGATTTACCTCGGCAGTAAAGAAGTCTGTGAGGTAATTGCCAAAATAAAAAATCAAAAGGCTCGACGTGTAATAAATGAAAAGCCCCGAGTTAATCCAGTTAATGCTGCCGGTAGCGGGGCCCTGCCGGAACCTTACAATTTCATTGAGTAGCAATATATAGGTTGAAATGGAAAACACAATAACCAGGATGGCCTCCAAAACCAAAGCATTGGTGTTGAAAGAAAAAATGCTTTGAATGAAAATGGTATTGACCGTAGTGAACAACGTAAACAAGATACCTATCGTCCATACCAGTTTCTGGCTAATGAACCCTTCCAGCACGATGCTATAGAACCAGATAAGCAGCAAAAACCCCACTGCTACATAAATATGCAGCAGTGGGAAGTTGTTTACTTTGTTGCTCCATAGCATACTCGAGATGAACTCAGAAACAGCCGAAACAAAGACGAACAGGGAGATCACTCTGAATTCATTCTTTTGCCTCCGGAAAAAAAGAGTGGCCCATGCGGCCGATAAGTAGACAGGAACAGACGAGTATTCCTGAACCAGGGAGAAAAAAGGGCTCATTCAGTTATTCAGGACAAGTTGTTGGACAAGGTTTCGTGAAGTCGAAAAGGTATTCCCCATTTGAAGCGCCCAGCCTGGCGGCCGCCGGATTCCCTTCAAACGGGCCGTCCCAGTAGAGGTCCTCACCGCCGGAAATGTCTCCATCCAACACTGCGTCTTTCACCGGTGTAAAATACAATTTGGTGTTGCCATTCTCGTAGCCAAGGTAAATTCTCACATGCGAGTGGTAGTTTTTCGGCAACTGTTCCGGCTTTATGTTTAGCAACTCCAGAAAGTCTTCAGAGCGAACGGTAAAGGCCCGCACCGGATCGGAACCGCCCGGCATAAGCATCTTCATTTTTTGCACGTAAGCGGCATTGGCCTGAAACGCCTGCTCCTTCGACACGGCATACGTTGCCATGGTGCTTGCAGGTATAGTGTTGGCCTTGCCCGGAGTAGTGGTTTGCTGGCAGCCAAACACTAGTAAAGCAGCCAGCATAGGTAAGATTGGTTTTCTCATAAGCTTTAAACATTTGCGGCCAAAGTAGACACTCGCGGGCAATAATTGAAGCTGCAGGTGCAAAATCAGGCATTTCTATGGGTGTTGCTGCCGCTTTACGGGTATAAATACCTGTTTTGGTTTTCCCACATTTCTGCGCTCAAATCGCATGAGCAAATCAGCCAACTTTGATTTATCGATCGATGCCATATGGATGCCGGCAGCCATTTCAAAAAAGTGCCGGGGCGGATTCCGAAAAGCCTTATGAGTAGGTAAACAAAACAAATCTAAATCATGGCAATTGATGTTTTAAGTGCAACCTACGGAAGCCCAGGTAAGGGAGTTGACGTAACCTTACAATGTATTGGGCTGGTAAATGCTGGTAACACCCAGATCACCGTACTGCCGGGCGATCTCGGCATTCCCGATCCCGATTTTGGCGTGTCCAAGGGCTTCACAATCAAGTACGTTGTGGACAACCAAATTAAAATCAAAGGGGGAGTAGACGGCAATAAAATAACCCTGAACTAGGCTGTTCCTCTACTGCCGACAATCAAAAACCTGCTGGATCATTTCGCTAAACTCAGCAGGTTTTTTGCTTTTTCCGGGCGAGACTGGACTGCCTTTCTCCGGGGGAGGCTAAGAGCCGGGTATTTCTAAGGAGGCAGCGGCGGCTTTCGGGTATAAATACCTGTTTTTATTTTCCGGTATTTCTACTGTAAAATCTTTTGTGCCGGTTTGCCAATTTTGAAAAGATCAGATGGTAAGCACCCGGAAGCCAGTTGCCATATCAATGTCGTTTAGTTAGCGAGTAATGATCCTCTCCCTTACCCTCACTGGCCGTGCGCCTCCAGAGAGAGAGAGATGGCCTAAATAAACGACATTGGTTGCCATATTATAAAAAACTGCGGCGCTTCAGGAATATCAGATGAGTGTAGTAATTAAATGCTGCGAGAAATGACTCAAATACAATTACAGGCCCAGAAGGCTATCGACTTGACAAACCTTCAGGCTGCCGGACGCCAGGCGGCGCGGCTAAAGCTCGACAAAGGCACCTACACGGTGGCGCTGTCTACCGATGTTAGTTTTCATTGCCGTAGGGCGCCTTGCAACCAGGTGGTATTGTTTAACACCAATCCGGTGCAGACTGGCCTTCTTTATTCGGTGGTTAGCCCTCAACAAAGCGTGGAGATAGCAGTGAAATCAGACAATACACCGGTTTTCGCTTTCCTGGTCGACCAACTGGGAACGTTCGACAATAGAGGAAGTGCCACGGTAACTTTCACAAAGCAGTAGTGATATCAAAGTGAAGGGTTTTTAGGTAAAAATGTGCTTTATAGGGGAGTCGTTTCATTATGACTCCTTTATTTTTTGAAGTATTTAACCACGACGTGCCGGAGCCGGAAGAACAACCGCCAGGCTGCATAACGCTACATAGCTTCACGCTCAATCAGGTCTTTCAGCACAGTCATTGTTCCCTGCCAGTAAAAGTCGAGGTGTTTGTAAATCGACTCTGTGGGAAAATTCTCAACCCGTACGTTCAGCATTGTCACCATTTCGCCGGGTGTTACCGTAAACGTAATGACGGAGTGATTCTCCTTCGTATCAGGCAGGCGTGAAATGGAGCTTAGGTGGGTGAACTGAAGAACGTTGGGCGGCTCAAACTGCAACACGATCCCCCTGTTTTCAAAATTAACATGATGGAAGCCCCTTATAATTACGGCGGCGCCAACAGCCCAGTCGGTGGTTATTTCAAGGAGCATGTCCGGGTCGCCCATCCATTTCTTCATCAGGGTTGGTTTGGTCAGATACTCCCAAACCCTTGAAGGAGCAGCACCGACAGCAACCGTTTTGTCAATCTTTTTTGTCACCTTTTTCTTGCGGGTAAACCGTTCGTGGCTATTGCCTGTCCACCGCGTAGTTCAGCTCGGTTACTCCGCAGGCAAATTGCGTCGTATTCAACAGGTTTAGTTTTACGGTGTGTTTGATGTTGGTAAACAGCGGAATGCCCTGGCCAAGAATGATGGGGTTAACGAACAGCCAGTAACCGTCGATCAGGTTTCGTTGAATAAGTGAATGCGTAGCTGAGGGGCTGCCAAAAACCAGGATTTCGCTGCCGGGCTGCTGTTTTATTTCATTTATTCTGTCCGAAAGGTTGTCGCTTACAATTGCTGTGTTGGGCAAGTCTGCACCTTTCATTGTTTTTGACAAAACAACCTTGCGAACGTTCTTATACCACTTCGAGTGCTCAATGTCGTGTTTGGTTGCCGTGGGCTTGTCTCCAGCCGTTGGCCAGTAGCTTTCCATCAGCTCGTAAGTTACCCTTCCGTAAAGTGCAGTGTCGCCTTTGCTTATCCGCTTACCCACATGATCGAAAATCTCCTGGTCAACTTTAGCCCAGTTAAGTTCCCGGTTCGGTCCTGCCACAAAGCCGTCGAGCGATATGTGCATAAATGAAATTACTTTTCTCATATAGTATTGTAGTCAATGGTTTGTTATTGCCTATACCCTTGTGGACCTATTTAACAACCCGAAATCGCATGCTTGTAATTTGAGACGCTGAAATGATTTCCAGCCGTTCAAGATCTATGGGGTCGACTCTCAATTTGTCAATAAGCCGCAGACCGTTGCCAAAAATGACAGGATAAACATGAATAACTAATTCGTCTACCAGGCCAAGCTCTAGCCCCTGTTGTGCGATGCTGTGCCCCAATATAGCAACGCTTTTTTCTCCGGCTGTTTTTTTTGCTGTTTCAATTGCTTCCCTTACGCCACCTGTCACAAATTGAAATGTTGTAGTGCCGATAACGAGCGGCTCCCGGGCATGGTGAGTTACAACAAATTGCGAAATTTCTCCCCCGCCATAAGGAAGCGCCTCAGCTGTCACTTTGTTATTTCTAAAATCCTTGTTCCCAAGCACAACTGCTCCTAATGCCTTCAGCGTTCGCTCGGCGATGTCGTCACTGTCGTCAGAGGGATATTTGGAGAGCCAATCCCAATCATCTTCGTTGGATTTAGCAATAAAGCCATCCAGCGACATTGTTACGTGAATCAAAACTTTTCCCATAAAATTTATTTCAGCAGGTGCGACAAATTTACCACATGGGTATAGGAGTGTTGGTCACTGAAAACGACATTATCAGGGGTTAATTACGCCACGGTAAACCTTTTCAGGTTGGGCTTTTCAGGAAACTTTTGGACTGCCTGCATGGGTAATCCGTACAATTAAACCCGCAGTGCTACTTTTCGGCAACGTTTTTAAGCAGGTCATACTTCTTCTGTTTTTCCTTCCATCTTTCTATAGCGTACTGCTGCATATCGTCTATCTTGTCTTTTTCGTCTATGATTTCAAAGCCAAGTAACGACTCAATAATATCTTCCAATGTTGTAATGCCATCCATACCACCATATTCATCAACAACGAGCGAAATGTGTTCCCGTTTTGCCAGCATTTCGTCCCAGGCGTTGAACAGGGTGGTGCTTCTCCTGAAGGTTAAAATGTCCCTTTTTATGTCCTTTAGCTTCAGGTCGAATTTGTCTTCCGCTAATTTTTCAAACACCATGGCCCTGAATACATAACCTGTTATATTGTCTTTGTGTGTCTGGTAAATTGGTATTCTCGAAAAATGCAGGAACTCCTTATTTTCCAGAAACTTCTGTAAGGTCATTTCTTCATTGGCTGTAACCACCACCACCCTTGGGGTCATAATTTCAGAAACCTTTATATTTTTTAGTTTTATCAAGTTTTGGATAATCTTGTTTTCTTTTTCCGCAAATATTCCTTCCTCAGTGCCTATACTTGCCAAAGCTGATACCTCTTCCCGGCTTGTGGTAAATTCTGATTTGTTTCTCGAAAGTAGCTTTGTAAGAACCGACGAAATTAGTACGAGCGGGTAGGTGAGAATAATCATCGCATTTACAGTTTTGGCAGCAACTCCCACAAGCTCCTTGCTGTAGTTTGCACCCAATGTTTTCGGAATTATTTCAGTAAGCACCAGGATCAGAATAGTGAGTACCGCCGAAACAATTCCGAAATACTCCTCACCGAAAACAATCGTTGCCTGCGCTCCGACTCCGGCCGCACCTACCGTATGGGCCACCGTGTTGAGCGAAAGTATTGCAGACAAGGGTTTGTCAATGTCTTCCTTTTGCTTGAGCATGGTTTCCGCGTTTTTATCTCCTTTTTCAAGCCTGGATTTTAAGTAGGATACCGGTGTGGAGAGCAGAACCGCTTCCATAACCGAGCACAGGAATGAGGTGATTAAAGCTGTGAACAGATAAATCAGAAGTAACGTCATTTTTTAATATTTATATTTTCAGGCACCAAATTAAGATTATCATTTAATGTACTCCCGGCGGATTCATTTTTCGATACTTGCAATGACGGGGATAGAAAATGCTACAACTTACGGCATGCCCCATGCTTCGCCGTCAAAGGCGAGGGTTGAAACCAAAGGTTCATAATGAATAAAACGAAAGCGGCCTGCGCGGCCAATACCCCCGCGACTACATAATAAATGGAGGGACGAGGTAAAATACCTTAGGGTAGGAAAGACCAACTTCTTTGCCTGCCCGGAGCTGCACATCATTTAAATTGGCGATTTGAGGCAGACGAGGCGTTCCCGGCTTTGCTACAGCAATTGTTCTTTTCTGTTCATAATTTCATCCTCCTTCTTTTCCTCCGCTATGTGGGCGATATCCACTTTCAAAATCCACCCTTTCGAAAACGCATGATGCGCGGCTTCGATCGTGTCGGTTACCAGCATCATTTCCACTCCCAACGTTTGTATTTCCGCGGCCACCTTCAATACCCTCTCATGGCTGGCCGGGTCAACATCACGAATATAAACCATTTTGACTCTCCCGGGGAAATCCCTGATCACCTGCCGGTAAATCTCGGCATCGTGCTGCCCCGAGTCGCCGATCAGGATAAAGGGGATGTCGCGGATAATGTTGAAAATTCTTTCGATCTGAACAAGTTTATGAGCCGTGTGGCTGCCGGCCAAAAAATGCTCCCGCGACAGTCCTATGTCTCTCAACATCAGGGGCCCCTGCGGCAGGTTGTGAACGTCCATTAACTCCCGTAGAAAATCGTACAGATTCCACGGCGAGCTCGACACGTAGAAGAAAGGGTTGTTTTCGTGCCCCACAAGCCCTTTCGACAGCGCCTGGTAAAACGCCGCCACTCCCGGAAACGGAACCCTTGTATGTGCGTTGCCCGTGAAGGTGGTTTTCAGCATTTCCCACTGCCTGGTGGCACCCGTGGGTACAATGGTATCGTCGATGTCGGAAATCACCCCGAACTCCACATGCTCCGAGGGCACAAACACACTGCCGTAAGCCACCGGCGGTTCCTGGTTTTTTACCACCCTGTCCACCAGCTGCAGCCTTATTTGCCGCCATGCACGCTCATCTTTTACAGGCTGGGCTAGCGCCATTCTGAACTCAAAATACCCCTCGTCGTCGGTGATTGCCGACTTTGTAATGCCGTTAACAGATGCTTCCACTCTCGCTCCCGGAATTTCCCATGTCATGAAGCGCTTGTACATCTTTTTAAAGTTTCGCCACCTGCTATCTTCCAGCTGCGAAATGCCAATCCCCCTGTCCATCAGCACTCTTCCCAGAAAAAACCACTCTGTGTCGTTGCCAAAGCCCTGGTAGGGCATAATCATTACCGAACGGATCAGCCCAAGCTTCTTCGCGAGCCAAAGCTTATAGGCCGATAGCCGGTATTTAAGAAAATATAAAACAGAAAGCACCCTTTTCTTTGCGGCCATAAAGTTCAGTTTATTTAACCACCGTTGGGCGGCAAACAGCGCCGGCAAATGCAGACGACACAACTAAAAATACATTGATTATCGAAATAGATAACAAAGAACCCAAGCTTAAACCTTTCGGCTTTAAAATTTTAGCTTAGAGATATTCAGGCTGAAAGAGCCAACTTCAAAAGGCTAGTGCGGCGTTTCTTTGGTTCTAATGCTTCGTTTCTTCGACCGTGCTTAGCTTTAATCGTTCAGCGAATCAATGCCCTGTTCTTTAAGCCGAGCCAGGTGCTCTTTCATCGCATTCACCTGTTCTATCGGGTGCCCTTGCCAATTAATTGCCTCACCCACAACTCTAAAGGGATGGGCCGAACGATACGACTTGGTGGGGTTGCCGGGGAATTTCTTATCCGTCAGGTCGGGGTCATCTTCAATGGGGCCGGTTGGCTCTACGAGGTAAATTTTTCCAGGCCCTTCTCCAAACGCAAGTTCAGCACCCCAAATCGCGGCATCCAGGGTGGCTGAGAGAAAAATATACTTCGCGTTTTTTCTTTTTCCGTAGTTCGAGTTGAAGCCGGTTTCGATTATGTCACCAACTTTCAAGTCGGCCTTTGTGCCGTGAAAATAAGTTTGGGCAAAGGGTGTCGCACCTTGTCCGTTTGGTTTCTGCTCGTTTGTCTTTTGGTCCATTACCAGCGTATTTTCTTAAATGTTGTTTAGTCAAGTTTTAAAAATACACAAAGCGGCGGGGACTGCCATCCCTGCAGTAGTTTTCTTGCCAGTAAAGACTGACTAAATGCAATTGAATGAGCGAAGCCTTTCAAAACAAAAAAGCATCCATTTCGGAAGTGTGAAAGGTTTGTAATCTACACTTGAAACGGGATACTTGTCTCGAAGCGTCTCCGACCGGGTCTCCCCCTTTGGAGGGGGCGGGGGGAG
>CBFGTI010000172.1:0-11815 GCA_965651695.1 uncultured Imperialibacter sp.
CGGAGAAACCGCTGTTGATGAAAGTTGGCGTTCACCATCCGGCCTTTTTCAATGGCTACCCCACCATGGAATAAGGCAGAAAGCCCCCACATAATGCCGCCCTCAATTTGATTGCGGGCGTTTGACGGATTGATGACCTTGCCGCAGTCGGCCGCCACCACTATTTTTTCCACCGTTACTTGCGCACCGGATGCAGCCACCTGTGCTACCATGGCGCAGTAGCTGTTGCCATGCATGTATGGGTAGGCCGCTATTCCCATTCCTCTGCCGGCCGGCAGCTGTTTGCCCCAGCCTGCCTTTTCTGCTGCCAGGGCCAGCACGTTTCTAAGCCTTTTGGTATTGAGCGGATAGTTGTGACCAATGTTCACATCCCGGTCTTCGGCAAGCAAACTCATCCGCAGCTCGTAGGGGTCTTTTCCCATTGCCTGTGCCACCTCATCAAAAAAACATTCTTGCCCGAAAGCCCAGCCGTTGGCAAGTACCGAGCGCCAGGCACAGCACTGCACAAGGCTTTCTTCGAGCAGGTCGTCGAAGTCGTACCGGATATTGGGAATATCGTAGCCTATCCAGCTTATTTCCTTACCGTAAGGCTTTTGCGCACCCCAGGTGTAAGTGCGCAACTCTTTGAAATACCAGGCTCGCAACTCATTACTTTCGCTAATGGCGGCCCGGTAGCGTTTGAGCGTATAGCAGTGTGTGTGGTTGTGCTGGAAGTCGTCTTCGCGGGTCCAGAGGAGTTTGACGGGCACATTGCCGGCTTCCCGTGAAATAAGTGTAGCCTCTAGCGCGATGTCGGGGTAGTATCGGCGGCCAAAGCCTCCGCCCGACGGATGCAAATGCATTTTCACCTTTTCCTTTGCCACTCCCAGCTGGGTAGAAATGGCGGTGGCCACGAAGTTGGGCGACTGATGCCCCAGCCAAAGCTCTACCTCGTCGGGGCGGTGGTGAGCGATGCAGTTGAGAGGCTCCATAAACATGTGCAGCTGGTAAGGGTAAACGTAATCTGCCTCCACCAGCTTACTGCCAGCGGCCTGCCTTTCAATGGCATCAGCCGCGCCACGGTAATCGGACGGCGCCAACGGTGCGTTCATTTTTTCAAACGCCTCCTGCTCAAATTCCGACAAGTCCTTCTCCGCCGACGCTGCCACATCCCATTCAATCTGCAGAAGCTTTCTCCCTTGCATAGCCGCCCACACGTTATCGGCAAGCACAGCTACACCATCCCGCAGGTCGTACTGAAAATGCCCTTTCGTGCCGGCGTTGGCCGAGGTTGTCACCACGTTCCGAACCCCCGGCACAGCCAGCGCAGCAGTAGCGTCGAAGCTTCTGAGTTTTCCCCGGTATACGGGGCACCGGGCCACCACGGCGTACAGCATGCCCTCCACATGGCGATCGATGGCGTAGTGATAGCGGCCTGTGGTAATGAGGCCGATATTTTTTCCTGCCACAGGTTTTCCCACAAGCTGGTGGGAAGTTGATTCGGTAAACGACACTTCATCTGGCGGAGCCAGTTGCGAAGCGGGTGCCGCGAGTTCGCCGTACGATAGCTTCCTTTGGTCTTTATGGGTGAACACCTCGCTGTTGCGGGCAAAACACTCACTCTCCGGCAAGTTCCATGTTTGTGCTGCTGCCTTTATCAGCAGTTGCCTGGCAGAAGCCCCCGCCTGACGAAGTATAGGCCACATGGTAATAATGGTGGTGCTACCGCCGGAGCTCATGCCGCCCCGCTCATCGTTTTGAAAAGTTGGCAGATCGGCATCGATAAACTCAATTTTCACCTTCTGCCAGTCAACACACAGCTCTTCAGCCAGAATCATCGCCATGCTGGTAGATACCCCCTGCCCCATTTCGTGTTTGGAAAAAGCATACACGATATTGCCTGCGGAGTCAATTTTCAGAAATGCATTCAGCTGGCTGAGAACAGCGTCTTCTTCCCGCTGCTCCTCCCCCGGTTTTCTTGAGCAAAACGTGGTGACCGTTAGCAATAAGCCACCCCCGGCCAGTCCGGCCGCCTTTAAAAAATATCTTCTATCCATGATTTTTCCTGTTGCGATTTTTCTGAGGCTGTTTTTACTGCTTTGCAAATACGCAGGTAGGTACCGCAGCGACACAGGTTGCCATTCATGGCCCTCTTGATTTCAGCTTCTGACGGCTGCGGGTTTTCGGTGAGGAAAGAAGCTGCGGTCATTATTTGCCCGGCCTGGCAATAGCCGCACTGCGGCACGTCGTGTTGCTGCCATGCCAGCTGAAGCGGGTGGTCGCCAGCTTCGGAAAGCCCTTCAATGGTGGTCACTTGCTGGTTTTGCACGGCCGACACAGGCAACATACAGGAGCGGGTGGCTTTTCCATCCAGGTGAATGGTGCATGCACCGCATTGTCCCACGCCGCATCCGTACTTTGTTCCGGTAAGTTTCAACTCATCTCTCAGCACCCAAAGCAGGGGCATCTCGGGGTGGGTGTCGGCGGTAACTGTTTTTCCGTTGATGCGAAGCGTAAACACAGCCATAAGTCTTTTTTTTGCCTAATCTATTGATGGAAAGCGACGGTACGGGATGTTTTATCCCAATACGGCAATCTCCGATACCACCACCGTTTTTGGCGGGACAAAGAAAAACGCAAAGTTTCTCCCGAATAGCAGGGAAGTCTTAAATTGGCCGCGGATTAGACAGACCCGTGCTTTGAACATCAGCAGGATTTTTCGGGATAAGGAGTGGCCGTGGCATTTTGCCTTCTGGCTTACTTTTTTGGCCATCCGCGTGTTCATTATACGGCTGTATCCCGGCCCGTTCGCTTACAGGCTGGGTATTGAACTGCTTGAGCTACCACTCAAAATGCTCGCTCTCTACTTTGCCATCTATTTTCTGATAAGGAAGCTGCTGCTCGAAAAAAAGTACCTTGTGTTTTCCTTCGCTTTTGTAGCCTACATGCTGTTTTTTATGCTGGCTAACCGTGTCGAAGACTTTTACCTTATCTACCCCCTCACCAAAAGCCACTACACCCTTTATGAGGCTGGCTTCTGGAACCTGAGGGCGGCCTTTTTCAACCTTATCTATCTGTACCCGGTAGCGGGCCTGGGCATGGCGGTTTACTTCATCAAAAACTGGTACGAAAAACGGATTGAGGCCGAAAGACTGGCCGGGGAAAAAACAGCGCTGGAGCTGAAGATTTTGAAGGACCAGATCCACCCCCACTTTCTGTTCAACACGCTCAACAACATCTATTCACTCAGCCTCGATCAATCGCCCAAAGCGCCGGAAATGATGCTCAGGCTCTCGCAACTTCTCAGCTATATGCTGTACGAAACCAACAGCAGGTACGTGCCGCTTGCAAAAGAAATTGAAGCGCTTAAAAACTACACCGAGCTGGAAAAGATACGCTTTGATGAAAGGCTGCAGATAACGTTTGACACCGCGGGAGAGATAAACGGACAACTGATTGCACCGCTTCTGCTTTTTCCGCTGTTGGAAAATAGCTTTAAACACGCCACCGGCAATACGCTGGACGGCGTATGGATCAGCTTTCATCTTTACGTGGCCGGCAACATGCTGGAGCTTCAGCTGGAAAACAGCCTGCCACATGCGCCAAACCCTCAGCCAAACGGGGGCATAGGGCTCCAAAACCTGAAAAAGCAGCTTAACCACCTTTATCCTGCCAGGCACGAACTGAACATAGCACAGCAGGACACGTTTCTTATTAACCTAAAACTAAATCTGGATGCCGCTAACCTGCGTAATAATTGACGACGAACCGCTGGCCATCAATGTGCTGCGCAAGTACGTGGAGCTGGTTCCCGAAATGGTGGTTAGCGCCACATTCACCAACCCTGTTGAAGGCTTTGCCTTCATTCACAAACACCCGCCCGACCTGCTTTTTCTCGACATCAATATGCCCGTGCTACCAGGACTCGATCTGCTGAAAACACTGACCGTGACGCCGAAGGTGATAGTAACAACTGCCTACAGAGACTTTGCCGTGGAAAGCTTTGAGCTAGAGGTAACCGACTACCTGCTGAAACCAATTGCCTACAACAGATTTTTAAAATCGGTATCGCGACTGCTTTCGTCAAAAACCGAAAATGACGCAGCACCACAGCCAACAGACGGAGCCGAAAATTTTGCCTACATCAAGGTAGACCGGGCTATGGTGAAAGTAAACCTGGACGAAATTGTGTACGTGGAAGGGCTGAAAAACTACGTGAGAATTGTGACGGCAGCTAAAAGCTATGTTACCTACTGCTCGATGAGCCACATGGAAAACAAACTTCCCAAAAAGAGCTTTTTGCGCATTCACAAGTCGTTTTTGGTAAACATCGGCAAGGTGAGCAGCTATACCCACGAGTACATAGAAGCAGGGAAAAAGCAGTTGCCAATAGGCCCTTCTTACAAGCCACAGGCCATGGAAAGGCTGGGGAAATTGTCTTTTTAGCGCGCAGCTACTTCAATATCCCGATTGCCGTTTCAAGAACCCGGTCGATACCGGCATCCAGTTCGTCAGCTGTATTTTCAACAACTACGTCCGGCGCCAGGCCAATACCTTCAAAGCTTACGTTATCGGCCGCTCTGTAATCCCCTACAGAAAGGCTGTACCCCCAACCATTGGGCAGTTGGCGGCTAACGGCGTCCGAAAATGCCCCTGTAGTAGTATCACCCACCTGCGTCACATGAGCGAAAGATCTCATTGCCATTGCAAATACTTCGGCGGAGCTTACGCTATACCGGTTGGTGAGGAGAACAACAGGCTTCAGGTAGGGTTCCCCGGTTGATGGCTTCACGTACCAATTACGGGGTTCGCCAAATTCGTTCGGGTCGGACCCCACTTTGTAGCGGGAGGTCATAAAGTGTATTGTGTTGGCGGTAAAGAAGCCGGCAATTACACAACTGCTCTCGTCTTCCCCTCCGCTGTTATTCCTGACGTCGACGATAATTCCGCGGGTATCCTTCAGCGAGGTGAGTACCTGTGGCATATAGGAGCTGTAAAACGCTGGCTCGTCGTGAATCTCTGGCAGGTAAATGTACCCGATTCCGTCGGCCACCGTGCCGTAATATATCCTTTCCGGAATGCTATCGGTGAGGCTAAGGTAGCTGTCCTTCACCAGGTCAAAATCCATATCGCGGTATTGCTGCCGTTCTAACCTGCCGTAAATTCCCCCCGTGAAACTCTCAAAAGCTCCAGTCGGATGTGAAAGCGAAACATGCGAATCGTCGAGTTCTAATATTAGTCCCGTCAATGCATCGTACAGGTTGTCTTCCGTAGGATGGAGTGCCAGGGGCGCCCGGTATTTTTGCAGCAAGGTGGACCAGTTTACATTTCGAACCTCAAAAAGACCATATTTTTCGGCAAAGTCCCGCCCGAAAACATCAAAGTTCTGCAAAGGGCCGTTTGGCACTGGTTCTTCAATTAATAGATTGGTACAGCCGCAAACCAGTAGTGCAGTGGCCATAAGAGTAATTAGTCGTATCATAAAAAGGTGAAATAAATTCGGTTCGAACTATTTAGTAGCGGTACCTGACGCCAATCAGCATGTTGCCCTGCCAAGCCCACAAATCCCTGGGTTTTGCGTCATGAAACCACGCCCAATCGTACCAGGCCGTGAAACTCCAACTATCGCGAAGGTGGTAGGTATAGCCAAACTTCGCATCTACCCGCTGGTAGCTGAGCCACGTGGTAAGCCTCGTTCCGGTTTTGAAAAGGGAAGCAACGTCGGGGGCCCGGCCTTCCACCCTTGGTATCTGCTGATGCGGCATATCGGTAAGCCACGAAACCAGCGGCAGTGCCAGGCCGGCCTCGAAACGATGGCGATTGCCCGGCCGGTACGCCAGCGTGCCGTTAGCAAAAACTCCCCCTTGCACAAAAACGTAGGGCCAATTGCCAATTCCCTCGAAATCAACTAAAATTTCCTGTTGCAGGCCTGGCCCCAACATTATCTCAATTTTTTCCTTTTTCGCAACGGAAGTGAGGCGGGAAACATCAAAACCGGCGAAAAATCCAGTGGGTTGCGCGTTGTAAAACCGTAGCGCGGGGTCAACAGGCTGAAAGGCGAGTTTCCCCCCATCAAGTGCAAACCTCCAAAGGTGGCGGCTGGCGGCCCGCTCGTGCTGAAGCGCTACAGCCGGGCCAGCACCCTGATATAGTACCGGTGTGGCCTGCTCGTCGAGTAAAGTAATGTGCCTGCCGCCAAAGCTGACCGCCAAGGCGTTGTAGGGGTTTGTTTGTGCAGCGGCAAGCCCCGCAATACTCCAAGCGATCGGAATGAGGTAAAAAAGTTTGATTATAAAATGCATGGGTGATCCGAATGGTTTCGGACACTAAGTACAGTGGATACAAGGGGTTGGTTGCTAAATGCGGGCAGTTTTTCAACGAACCGGACATTTCGAGGCGTGAACCGGAAATCTCAGATGGATTTAAACCATTGCCTGAATTCGGCGACCCGGTTTTTATTGAGTAAGGCTGTCTCGCCAAGTGGGGGCACAAGTTGCAGTTCGGTATGCCGGCTGGGCAAAACCGCATATGCTGTAATGGCACCCCGGTTGACAAGTAGCTGCCGGTTGATGCGAAAAAAAAGCCCGGGGTCTACCATTTCTTCTACCGTAGCCAGCGATTGGTCCATCATCATCTCTTCTCCATCCCATTTGCGGAGAAAATTAAGTTCAGATTTCCGGTAAAAATAGGCTATGTCGCTTATTGGTATTACATAGGTCGTATTGATTTTCCGTACCATAATGCTGGAAGATTCCGGCTTGCGCGGCAGATGTTCAGCCAGCCTCGGCGTTGTCTCCTGTATTAACCGTCTTCTGGCCGAACTATAGGCTTGCTGGTACAAAAAATGGACACCCACCGAAAGCACGATAAAAATGGGAACGTCGGTGTACAGAAACAGGTGGTACGAAAACGACCAGTTCATTAACGCACTCTCCAGCTCAGCCACCTGCCAGTTGAACACCACCGCCACAGGCAATGTAATCGTTAGCTGAAGCAGCCATCTTTTCGCCCGGCTTGTAGTTTCCCAGGGCATGGTACGGTCAAGCCAAAGAATTACTGCATAATAAAAGCTCCAGATGATAAGACCGTATAATAGATTGAGGCCGATTTTCAGATATAAATGCGGATCAAAAATAGTGTGAGGCGTTCCCATAAACGTGAGCAGCACCACACAAAACGGGAGGCCAGCGATTATCCACCAGTTTTTGTAAACTTTCATAACAGACGGTTCGGTATTCTGATTGTTGAAGCAGGAACGCCGGGAAAAAAATACGCCGGCTATGGGAACCCGTGGTTACCGAAACTCAAAGATAAAATAAAATCTCCTGGGTATGGAGAAGGTTGGCCGGTACGCCAATACTACACTTCAAACAGCAGCGGATAAAACTTTCCTTCCATTTTCTTCCCTTTCGGAATGGCGTCAGTGCCTGTAAGCATGGGGTCGTCTGAGTTTGACTTCACACCGTCTTTAAACACATTGATGACAAAGGCCCTTCGCTGGCGGTCGGTTTTGTTTTCGTACGACCCATGCACCATTAGCGGGTGGTGGAAGGTGCCATAGCCCCGCTTAAGCGGAACGGGCACGGGTTTAAACTCTTTCTTCTGCTGTGGGGTCAGGTAGCGGCTCAGCCCGTCCATGTCGCCGGCAAGATCGGGCTTGTCGAGCAAACCCCAATTGTGGCTCCCCGGCACGTAATACAGGCAGCCGTTTTCAGTATCGGCATCATCGAGCCCCACCCAGCAGGTAAGGTGCGCCATGGGTATGGTGCGGGTCCAGTAAGAGTAGTCCTGGTGCCAGGCCACCACGCCGCCGTGTTTGGCCGGCTTGCAAAACAACTGATCGTGCCAGAAACGCACGGAACCGCCAAGCAGCTGGCTGGCCGCCATTACAAATGCTGGGTTCCAAAGGATGTCGTGAAAACCGGGAGTAACCCGCCAGGCGCCTAATGCGTGGAAAAGAACTTTGGAGGGGTCGGTAGATTCGTTGGAGTGAAATTCGTAGAAAAGATGATGACCCGGGTGCGCCGGATTCATGATGTCCGCAAGCTCTTTTTGAAGTACTTTGATCTGCTGCTCGTCTATCAGTTTAACACCTGCCAGATAGCCATGCTCATGAAAAGAAGCTATCTGCTCACCCGTTAGCCTGTAGGTGGCCCACTCCTCTTCAGAAGCAGGCCACTTAAACAGATTACTCAATAAACCATGATCGTTTGCAAGATCCGTGCTAATACTCATATACTCCTAATAGATGATAAAGCTAAAGAGGTGCAACCGGGGACGCTACTTCTAAATTCGCCAATTCTTATACTATTTTAACCTATTTTTACATTTATTACAGTTTCATTGATAATCAGAAGCAAAGCAGCCGCGCTAACAGGCAACATTAAGGCTAAATGAAGGCAGTATTCGAAAAAGTTGATATCGGGTTTGGGTTATCATTTTCTGTAAAGGAATTTACCATTCCCGAGTTTGATGCGCCCTGGCATTTTCACCCCGAGCTTGAGCTAACCTATATTGTAAAGAGCAGGGGAAACAGGTTTGTGGGAGACAAAGTAGAAGAGTTTGCTGAAAATGACCTCGTACTGATCGGGCCCAACTTACCGCATTTATGGCAGAACCCCTCCAACCAGGCAGGAGACAGCCAGGCGATAGTGATTCACTTTTCGGCCAATCTTCTGCAAACCAGCATGAAGAGCATTCCCGAGTTTGAAAGCATTCACCTGCTGCTAGAAGAATCGGCCACGGGCCTCGTATTTGAGAGGGAGGCCGCCGCCGTTGCAGGAAGAGAAATGCACAGGATGGCCACCCTGCCGCCATTCGAGCGCCTCATAGCCTTTCTTAATTTACTTCAAAAGCTTGCTACAGCCGCCGGCAAGAGGACGCTGGCAAGCCCCGGCTACATACCCCGCACTACCGAAAAAGATGCCGAACAGCTAGCGGTGGTTTTTGAATATGTGAGGAAGCATTTTCACGAAAACCTCCGGCTTACCGATGTTGCCGCACTTATACACCTCACACCACCGGCCTTCTGCCGGTTTTTCAAGAAAAGAGTGAAAAAAACATTCTTCGAATTTCTCAACGAGTTCAGAATTGGCAATGCCTGCCGCCTTCTGATTGAAACCAATATGAAGGTAACGGAAGCCAGCTTCAGGTCGGGGTTCTACAACATTGCGCACTTCAATAAGCAGTTTAAAAAAATAACCGGCCATAGCCCCGTAAAGTACAGGCTGCAGCATGGTGTAGGGAGCGGTGATCGGTAAGCGGTGGGTCGGTAATCTGTGACCGGTAATCTGTGGTCGGTAATCTGTGACCGGTAATCCGTGGTCGGTGATCTGTGTCGGTGATCTGTGTCGGTGATCTGTGTCGGTGTGATCTGTGTCGGTGTGATCTGTGTCGGTATTCTGTGTCGGTAATGTGTGGGAGACGTGCGTCGGGAACTTCACAATTACAGTGGCCTGAAATGAAAATATCTCCCTCGCGGGAGATATTTTCACCAAACAAAACCAAAAAACCCAGCTATGATATAAAAAGTTATCTCTTGATCCCTACAATTTTAAGTCCACCAGTGCCGGTAGCTACAAAAATGATGTTGCCCCTGCTTTTTACCACATTTGCTGATGCACCCAGATCGATTGAACCCTCCAGCTCAATAGATTTTCCTTTGGGTTTGCCTACATACAAGCCCGCCGCTCCATTGGCCATTAGCACCATGCCGCCGTTTACCGATACGGAATTTGAAACCACATCGGCGGGGTCCACACCTTCCACTTCTGATAGCTCCACGGCACTCGAAACCTCGCCGGATTTGCCATCGAGCAACAGCACCCCTGCAGCTCCGGCTGCAAACACGATGTCGTTGCCCATATAGTCGAGGCCGGTTCGAGCCTCCTCAGCTTCAGCTCCCCCAATTTCGTATTCGCCTACTGTAGACCGGCTGCCGTTATCGAAAAAAGTAACTCTGCCCGGCACCCCGGAAGCAATTGCCACGGTATTGCCTTTTACAATCAGGTCCCTTGCCTGATCGATCTCCACATAAAAAGTGGGCTCGAAAGAATATTTATTAAAGACCGTGAGCCCGCCGGCTGTAGCCGAAGTAGCAAAAAGGTTGTGCTCGCCCACTCCTATTCCGGTGGCAACAAACCCCTCTACACCCAGCCTTTTGCTTTCCTCGGTTAGCAGTCCGCCGTTTAGCATAATCCGCTCCACAACTGCCGGCGAGTCAAAGGCAGGATCCAGGTCTACGTCAGTTGCTTCTGCCAGGTAAATAGCCTCGTCGTCGAACGCAATGGCACTCACGTCGGTGTAAGGAAAAATGGCTTGAGAAATCAGCCGGGGGCTTTCTTCGTCGCTAATGTCATATACATCCACACCACCCAGGTACTGGTCGCCCTCGGTATTGTAGGCTACAAATGCCTTGTTGCCGGCAATTTCCACGTAGCTGGCCCTCAGTAGCTGCCCTTCGTACTCGGGCGGATTTACTTCGGCAAGCAGAAAGAGGTCGTAGTCGGGTTTACCGTGTACCCGGCCTTCGGCAATCCCCGTAGTTTTAATGTCCAGCATTCCGCTGTTGTCGGTGCTAAACCTCGAGCTCAGCACAGTTTCGTCGTTTTCTATAATAATCCGCCGTTTCGGAGCCGTGGGGTCGTCATCGGGGCTCTGGCAGCCTCCTGCTACCAGGAGAGCGGCAAAAGTGGCTGCGGTCAGTATTTTTTTCATATCAGTGAAAGGTTAGTGAGTGAAGTGGCTGCGCTTGCTGCACAACCAATTACGCTTCAAAGGTCAGCAATCGACGTTTCGCAAAATCAGCGAAATACAGATCAACCTAATAGGTGTAAGGTATTTTGGGTTTTAGAAGAATGTCGGGAGACGGGAGGTAGTGGCAGGAGTCGGGAGACCGGAGTCGGAAGTCGGGAGAAGGAGGCAGGAGGCAGGAGGCAGGAGGCAGGAGGCAGGAGCAGGAGGCAGGAGGCAGGAGCAGGAAGCAGTGGCGGGAGGCAGTGGCAGGGGGCAGGAGCAGGAGGCAGTGGCAGGAAAAGTCGGGAGACCGAAGTCGGGAGACCGAAGTCGGGAGACTGAGGTTGGGAGTCGAAAGAAGGAAGCAGTGGCAGGAGGTCGCGGCGGCAGAGAGCCGAACCTGAAGGGTTCGCATGTTTATAGCGATGGGGCCTTGATGTTCCAACTTCGCTCGACCCCGACAGGGTCGCACGTTGCTTTGCTCGCCTGCTGGCAATCTGCCGCCAATTCCGTCCGCACCCCTGCCCCCATCGGGCAAAACATCGGTAGGCCCGTAGGGCCAGGTTAAATAAAGAAATGTCCGTGGTACCGTAGGAACGACATATCGGTAGCACCGTAGGTACGACATTGAGCATAGTTCGAACTGGGCAATATGTCACGCAAAGCAGATAAGAGGCAAAGGAATCTTTCGGATTATTAGCTGCTTGGAGCAATATCAGCCCGAACCCGAGGAGTTCGCATGTTTATAGCGATGGAGCCACCATTCCCCCACCGCCCCGAGGGCGGTCGCACAACATCACCGGAAACCTTCGGTCCCGCGGAAACCTTCTCGAATACCCCGGAAACCTCCGCACAGTCCCCGGAAAGCTGCTCGAATACCCCGGAACTCTTCGCACAGTGCTCGGAAACCTTCTCGAACACCGCGGAACTCTTCGCACAGTGTCCGGAAACCTTCTCGAACACCGCGGAACTCTTCGCACAGTGTCCGGAAACCTTCTCGAACACCGCGGAACTCTTCGCACAGTGTCCAAAACCTTCTCGAACAGGCCTTACTCCGTCCGCAGTGCCTCCACGGGGTTGGCATGCGCGGCCCTCATAGACT